>JBEKAJ010000041.1:0-30556 GCA_050018295.1 Occallatibacter sp.
AGTGTCCGGCTTTCCGGCTGCCGAATATCGCGCAGCCGCCACTTGATCAAGTGAATCGCCGAAGGGGAGAGCGGTTGGACAGTGCCGTTAGCGCCCTCCGAAGGCATCAGGGGGACGTCGCGATAGAAAATAGGGGCGCCCACTGGGTCAGGCGAGGTTGTAAAGCTGATGCGCGCCTGGGAAACTTCCGAATTTGCCTTGCTGTAGCCCGTGACCGTTAATGTCGCCGTCTCCCCGGAGGAGCGAGATTGAATCGTCTCCCATGTCTCGTCGTCGGGGGTCCAAGCCCAGGATGCGGCCTGCTGGGGAGTCAGCTTGGGCAATTCATTGGTCTCGCTCACACATTCCGGGTCGATCGGTCCGAGGCGCATGCGCTCGCCTTTTGAGACAACGTGGATCGGCGAGGAGTCGCCCGGCAAGGTAATTTCAATTGTCCAATAGGAAGCTAGGCCATCGCGCCAAAGAAAAGTTGGCGGAGTGATCCCGGGCGGAAAGATGGATTCATTTTCGGGGTAGACAATGGAGATGGGCCAAAGAGATGCCGTTGCGGATTCGCTTTGCGTTTGGCCCAGCACCCCGCGCTGCATGGGCACAAACAGCATAGCCACAAACAGCAGACCCAGAATCCCAAATACCACCGCGGCCAGGCGCCTTGAAACGGGAGCCGGCTGTTCCATCGCGCAGCCCGTGTTTTGGAAATCATGATCGAGCATGCATTCCCCCTTAGGGCGCCACGCTCGAGCTGTGACGATTTGCCCCTTTCCGAGTTTACTGCGATCTCACTGAGCGGCTCAGCAGAGTGTTTCGCTTTTGGTTCGAGCAGAACCGCAACCTTCAAAATACGCTTCCCAACTATCGCCTTTTAGGAGTGGCGTCGCTCCTTGGAGAGGGAGCAAACGTTACACGAGACGCCCTTCAAGACCTCCTTCGAATTAAAGAGCCGCGGTAGGCGGAACGAAAGTGTCAATACGAATTCGCAGTAAGACGAACGCGGGCACGGAAGGCATTTTGCCTCCCGTGCCCGCGTGCTGAGTAATGGTTAAAAGTCGATCTTCATAGCAGCCTGACCAACACGAACATTGTTGGACGGACCGCCGAGACCGTTGTGATACGCGTTGATCTGACCAAAGGTGCTAGTGTCGCTCGGGTTCCCATCCGGGTTACTCATGATCGCGTGGTTGAACGCGTTGTACATTTCGAAGCGTAGTTGGATTGAGTACTTCTCACGGATCGACCAGACCTTCATCAAGCTCGCATCTGTATTGAATCCCGGAGGACCTTGAATGAGGTTGCGGCCGCTGGTACCGTAGGTGCCGTCGTGGCGAACCGTGAACGCAGACGGGTTGAAATACTGCTTGGTCCAACTCCCGCGGCCACCTTGGCGTACTTTAAGTGGCACGCCCGGGACACGATCCGCGCGGTCGCCACCGCAAGCTGCAATGCAACCATCGCCCAAGCCCGCCTCACCATAGGCAGCCGTGTCGTTACCGGCACTGATGCCGAACGGCGTGCCAGACTGCCATGTCATGATGGGGCTAAGTTCCCACCCTGCCAGCGCTTCGCGCATGAGCAGACTCTGCCCCCTGAACTCCGGACTGCGCAAAACAAAGTTCGTTGTCCAAGTGTAGGGAATACTCGCACTTGAAATGCCTCGGCTCCAGCGCAGGTTCCCAGGATTGGTGATCCCGTTCTGGCTGGCGGCGATGTTGGCGGCGGAGGCCACATCGATCGTCTTCTGCCAGGTAAAGCTGGACTGCGCCTGGAGACCATGGGCCATGTGCCGCTGGAAGGTGACTTGAAGTGAGTGATAGTTGGCTGTAGCGCCGCTGTCATACTCCAGGATGGTGCTGTAGGTTGGAGCGTACGGGGCAACGGGTCGTTTGAGTGTGCCGTTGTTGAGATTCGCCAACGACGGGACGGGGCAGTTCGCGTTGTTGTAGTAGGTGCAGTAGCTGTATCCAGCGAAGTTGTCATCCTGCACGTAGCTCTGGTGATACGACTCGCTGCCCACATAGGCCACGCGAATCGCCATCACGTTGCTCAGTTGCTGCTCAACTGACGCGTTCCATGCCTGAGTCATGCCTGCATGGAAATTCCGCGCGAACGAATCCTGCTCGTACACCGGAGTGGGAACCGTGGAGTTCGCTGGAGGCTTATAGCTCGGAGTGGCCCACGGTATCTGTCCGGCGCCAGTGCCGAACGGGTTGCCGTTAGGTGTACCAAACGTCGAGGTGTTCCATGGTTTTTCGAAGTTCTCGAATCCGGCGATGGTCTGGCTGGTATTGGGAACGCACGTGGTTTGCGCCCCGCCGGTGGAACAAATCGGCGTGTTGGACGGTGCATAAGGATTGAACGCCGGAGCGAAGGGCGCCATATCTACGACGTGGTTGTAGTCGGAGTAGGGCACCGGATTGCTGAACATGCCAAATGCCGCGTGGAGCGAGGTATGTGGCATGTTCTTGGGCTGCCAGGCTACACCGACACGGGGTTCAACGAAGAACTTGCTGCCGGGACGAAGCGCGTCGTCAACGCCCTTGTCACCTGGATAAACCAAGCCGACTGGCGCGCCAGTAAAGACGACGCTCTGCTGGCCGCGCACGAAAGCTGTCCCTCGGCCGCCGACAGAAACGGGCGCGAAGTCCGGATCCCAGCGCAAGCCAAGTGTAAGTGTCAGGCCGGGCTTGACGCGGAATTCATCGTTAAAGTACGGGTCGATGAGCCATCCCTGGATGTCGGCAAGTTCGCCCGAGCCCTGCTCATAGCCCGACATATAACCCAGCAACCAGTCGGCCGTACCATTGTTGGTGTAACCGCCGCCGAAGCCGATGATGGCGTCAGCCGGGTAGTTGCTTGCATTTTCCACTGCCCTCTGGTGAATGATGTCCGCGCCTACAGAAAAGGTGTGACGGCGTACGGTCGTGATCAAGGTGTCGGTGACGCCCAATGTCCCCCGAACTTCGTTCGAGGGCTCGGTCCAGCCGCCGTTCGCCCCGCCAAAGTTCGCCCCTTCCATGTAGCAGACTGGCTCGGTGATGGCGATATAACGCGACCAGCACATGGGCTTGCCGTTCTTATCCAACACCGGCGTGCCGTTATGGACGCTCTGTTGGGTCCACATCAGGGTGGCCGCGTTGACGGTATTGGAGTTCACGGTCCATGTGTGCTGCAGGAGCTCGTTGAAGTACCAGCCCTGGATACCGAATGTTTGGTTCCAGGTGTTCAAGTTCAACACCGAGAGGACATTGCCCGGGGTGTCGCCGGCCGGCTGGATCCACTTGTCGACGAACGAACGCACTGTGAGGCGTTGGCTCTTCGACAAATCGTAGTCAACCCTGGCCGTGTACTGGTTGAAAGTCTGATTCGCCAGGTTGGCCGATGCGTAGTCCATATTGCCTATGAGGTTCTGGGCTGCGGATGTAGAGGGCGAGGTCCCCGACGCAGGGGCCGTGTGTCCTGGCAGTCCGTCATTGGTTACCTGTACAGCCACCGGATCCAGCGAGCCCGCCAACTGGTTGTACGAGTACACGCCGTTGGTCAACTTGGTAGTGAACGGTCCGTTCAGGACTCCGCAGTTGAGCAGCTGGCCCGATGGCACCTGCGTGCCCGGGCTGCCGCACTTGCTGGGATTGTTGGCCTGGTCGTAGGTCACCAAGCCGCTGAAATCCCCGCTCAGCATCTGCTGGGTCGGCGTGGTGGTGTTGTTTGAGGTAGACCCCGGGCCTCCGACCACGACAGTGCCTTGGTAGTTGAAGAAGAAGAACAACTTGTTCTTCAGAGCCGGTCCGCCGACATAACCTCCGAACTGGTTTTGTCTGTACGTATCCTGCTGTTGGCTATACCAGTTCTTCGCGTCCAGATCTCCGTTGCGCAGGAATTCGAAGACGCCGCCGTGCCAGGTGTTCGTGCCGCCTTTGGTTTCCTCAGAAACCACGCCGCCGCTGGAGAATCCATACGCTGCGCTAAAGTTGTTGGTGATGAGGCGAAACTCCGCTATAGCGTCCGGATTGGGCGCGGGCGAGCTGGAGCCCAGGTAGGTGTCCATGTTCGAGACGCCGTCGAGCATATAGAAGGTGCTGCCGATCCGGCCGCCATTGCCCGATGCCGCTGCCTCATTCGGGAAAGAGAACCCCGATTGCGCCCACATGACGCCTGCCTTGTTGGCGTCGACCATGCCCGGCGACAGCAGCGCCAGACTGGTGGGGTCGCGACCGTTCAACGGTAAATCGGACATCGACTGCGTGTTGACCGTCATGCCCAGTTCAGGCGTGGTGGTGTCAATCAGTTCGGCGTTGGCCGTTACGGTCACCGTGGCGCCCGTCTTGGCCACTGCCAAGCGGACATTCTGAGTGGCGTACAGGTTTGCATTGATCACAATACCTGTCTGAACGTACTCAGCGAAGCCGGCGGCCGAGATCGTCAGCGAGTAACGCCCGGGCGAGACCAGCTTGAAAATATAGACTCCCGTGCTGTCGGTTTTCGTCACTTGCGAATAGTTGGTATCGACGTCGGTGAATGTCACGTCGGCAGCAACTACAGCTGCGCCCGTTGAATCTGTTACCTGGCCGGTCAAACTGCCGTAGGTGCTTTGCGCGTGCGACACTGTGGCAGAACCAAAGGCGCCAACCAGGGCGACAACCATCAACGCCCCAAGGCACTTTCGAATTGCTGATTGCATACCTGCCTCCTGAATTTTCCTGTTTTCGTGGATGTGGGTTGATCACAATGACGTCAACCGCCAATGCCAACTCCAGTCGCGACTGGATGAAATCGTTTTCAAAACTTCCACGTCAACTCACTACACTTCAAAATTCTGTCTGTTCCAACGGTTTTGTTCGTGCGAGCTTTGTTACGCCAGTAACAACTTTCCCCGAACGACGCGAAGTCTACGCCCTCGATTTGGCGCAAAGCATCCGCCAAAAGTATGATTACTTCGCAATTTTCTGTCCGAACCTGAGCCTGCTCGGTTCGTGGCATGGAAGTCGATTCGATCCAATCAGTTAAATCAACGGTCAACTCGTTATCTTGGGGTTCCGATCCATCCTGGTAAGTCCGACTTTAGTCGGATAGCGTTGATTTGGCTGAACCATATAAACTTCTCGCGCATGTTCGAGTCTTTAGCCGAAGGGGGGATGTTGTCTCTGCGATGCAGACACTCGGGATGGAGCTGGTTGGTGGCCCTTCGAACGTCTCTCATTCGACCCAGGCTCACCCTCGGAACCGCCGTGCTCCATTTTGGTCTTCTGGGACCGTGCGTCGGTTTCACCCCATTCGCAGCGATTGCACAATGCACCCCCCCATCTGAATTACGCAGGCAAATTGCAGCACACCCGACGGCCGAAAACTACGCGAACCTGGGGACGTGGTTTGCCGATCACAAGCAATTTGAGTGCGCAGCCAAGGCGTTTGCTTCGGCCTCCGCGATGAATCCATCTTCATCGTCGCTGGCTTATCTGTGGGGTTTGAGCTTATCTTCCGCTGGCAATGACTCTGCCGCGCTGGTCCCGCTTCGCAAGGCGGCAGCGCTGGGCCCAAGCGATATACGGCCTCATCTCGTGTCGGCTGCTGCGCTCGACAAGCTGAAACGAACCGCCGATGCTGAAGCTGAATGGCAGAAGGCACTGGCCATCGACCCCAGCTCAACGCCCGCCCTTGACGGTCTTTCCCGGGATTTAATCGACCAAAAGGATTACCCCTCCGTTGTTGCACTTCTCGCTAGGCCCTCGGCCGCCGGCCAGCTCTCGCCCGTACAGTGTGTGAATTTGGGAATCGCGTTCGCCGCCGCTGCAAGACTCGAAGAAGCAGCTCGAGTTTTGCGCGACGGCCTCAATACAGCTCCTGACTCGATCCAGATTGCCAATGAACTTGCCGTGGTTCTCTTGTTGATGGGTAGAGATCGCGAAGCCTTCAGCATCTTCGAGTTGGCGATTCAACAGCACCCGGACGACCAGGCAACCAAGGTGCTGTATCTCCACGCCTTGGTCAACAGCCATGCAGAAAAGGCGGCGCCGTATGCGAAACAACTCCTCATCGAATACCCCCAGCAATGGGAAGTTCTTTACCTGAATGGTGTGCTAGTTGAGCAGGACGGAAATTATCAGCAGGCGAAAGATTACCTGCAACAATCGGTTTCACTGAATCCCGATTTCGGGCAGAGCCGCACCGTACTGGGCAAAGTCCTCGCCCGTCTCGGCGATCCGCACGGCGCAAAGGAGCACCTCGAAAAAGGCATTGCGCTCGGCGACGATTCTCCTGAAGTGGAATACTCTCTGGCCAACGTTCTTCGTAGTCTTGGCGAAACCGATGCCGCAATGCGAGCTTTGCGCCGGTACCAGGAGTTGAAAAGCTCGCAATCCGGCAAGGCACAGGCCGCTGGCAAAGCGGAGTCCGGCGATCAGTCGATGGCCAATGGCAATTTCGCCCAAGCCGCCGCCAGCTATCGCGATGCGCTGACCTCGGATCCCGACGAGGCGATTCTGCACTACAAACTCTCTCGGGCTCTCGGGAAGATGGATGACGTTGCCGGCGAAACATCCGAACTCTCACGAACCATCGAGCTGGATCCCAAACTCGCCGAGGCCCAAAACCAGATGGGCTACCTCGCGGCGCACAATGGTGACTTGGAGCGCGCGGAGACGTATTTCCGGGCGGCAACGCAGGCGGAGCCATCGTATATTGGCGCATGGATCAATCTAGCGGCGACACTTGCCGGCGAACAACGGTGGGTGGACGCCAGAAAGGCCTTGGACCAGGCGTTGCAGATCGATCCGGAGAATCCGCAAGCACGTCAGATGAGTCAAGATCTCTCCGAGGCGCATCCGGCCCCATGATGGATTCGATGCTACCGACTCCTCGATTTTTGTTGCACAACGGTTGGTCGCGACGGCGTGTGCTCAAAACGGTGCCGTCGATCTTAGCCACTGCATCGCTTCCATTCGCGGAACCTCTGTTTGCATCCATACCAGATGTGGGGACGCAACGGCCGTTCTCGAATTTCGTGGATGTTTCGGAATCCGCGGGTCTCACCAAAGTGATGTTTTACGGTGCTGGAACTCATGCCACCTATCTGACCGAGATCATGGGTGGTGGTTGCGCATTTTTCGACTACGATAGCGACGGCTGGATGGACGTTTTCGTCCTTGGAGGCCGTCTGCTCGAGAGCATTCCTCCCGGTGCCAGCAACCGGCTCTATCACAACAATCGCGATGGTACTTTTTCCGATGTGACTGAAAAGGCGGGTCTGCTCGACGCTGGATGGGCAGTGGGAGTCTGCGTGGGTGACTACAACAACGACGGTTACGAAGACCTTTTTGTGACCTACTTCGGCCAAAACCGGCTTTACCGAAACAATGGCGACGGCACATTTACCGATGTAACAGAGCATGCCGGCTTGAGCTCACCAACAACGCGCTTCGGGTCGGGTTGTGCGTTCATAGACTACAACCGAGATGGCTGGCTTGACCTATTTGTCTCCAACTACGCCGATGTGGATTTGGCTAAAATGCCGACGCCATCGCTCGAACGGCCCAACTGCAACTATGAAGGCGTGCCGGTGAATTGCGGTCCGAGAGGGTTGCCGTTTCCCACACATTTGCTCTACCGCAACAACGGTGACGGCACCTTCACCGATGTTTCGAAGCAATCGGGTGTTTCAGCGTTACACGACTGTTACGGATTGACCGCCGCTGCCTTCGACATCGACGAGGACGGTTGGCCCGATATCCTTGTGGCCTGTGACTCCACGCCCAGCCTTGCGTTGATGAATAACCATGACGGCACCTTTCGCGAAGAAGCTCTGATGCGTGGCCTGGCTTTAAGCGGCGACGGCGAGGAGATGGCCGGAATGGGTGTGGCCATTGGCGATTACGACTGCGATGGCCATCTTGACGTCGTCCGCACCCACTATATGAACCAGGCCATGGGCCTTTACCATAACCTCGGTAACGGCGAATTCGATGATGTCACTGCGCAAGCTGGGCTCATCCGCGAGCGGCGCTTTGTATGCTGGGGCGTGGGCCTGCTCGATTTCGACAATGACGGCAACCCCGACATCTTTGTTGTTACTGGGCAAGTCTACCCTGAGCTTGAAACGGTTCTGCCCAAGTACCCCCGCAAGGGACCTCGAATTGTCTTCCGTAGCCGGGGAAACGGAACATTTGAAGAAATACCTGATGGCTCGCAGCCAGCGCTTGATCAGCGCCACGTGAGTCGGGGTTGTGCGTTCGGCGACTTCGACAACGACGGCGACCTCGACGTTTTGATTATGAATCAGAATGAACCGCCGACGCTGCTTCGCAACGATGCGCCAGCAGATAATCATTGGATCAAGATTCGGCTGCGTGGCACCAAAAGCAACCGCAGTGCGATCGGCGCGCGTGTCGTTGTGCGAAGTGGATCACGTGTTCAGGTCCAAGAGGCAATGAGCCAGTCGAGCTACGTCTCCGCAAACGATCCAAGGCTGCACTTTGGTTTGGGCTCATTTGAAGCCGCCGAGATTGAAGTCCGATGGCCGCTGGGGACGACACAAGCGTTTAAGGGCGTCGCAACAAATCAACTGATCACTTTGACTGAAGGATCGGCGGAGATTAAAGCGGAAAAACTGGTTCCGGCGGCTACACCTAAATGAGATTCGTGTGTAACATCCCTCGGGAGGACGGGCTCAACGACTTGATGGGCGTCCAACGTGGCGCATCTGACCAAAGATGAACGAAGATCGATGAGCAGGCTGCCCCACCGATCGAATTACCCAATGATCGCAATGCACAGGACTGGAGAGGCGAACCGATGAATGAAATTGCCAAGATCCTGGAAACGCTTGGCCGTGCGCCAATCAAGAAACGTGCTATCACAAATCACGGAATATTGAATGAGGCCTATTCGTACGCTAAACCCAGCTCATTCTCCCGCGGGATGAGGATTGACTTGAATGGAGTAACGATTCTTCTCATTTCAGGAACAGCCTCAATCGATGAAGAAGGAAGAAGCGTGCACATCGGTGACTTCCGAGCACAAATGCGGCGCACCCTCGCTAATATCACCGGTTTGCTGGCCAGCGAAGGCCGCACTTGGCATGATGTGGTTCGCACCACCTGCTATCTCCGCGATATCGAACGCGACTATGAGACGTTCAATGAGGAGCGGACCGCGTTTTACAAAGATCTGGGGCTTGACCCTCTGCCAGCGTCGACCGGCATCCAGGCAATCCTTTGCCGTCCCGAGCTGCTCGTGGAGATTGAGGCGATCGCCATGTTCCGCACCAGGAGAACCGCTGATCCAGAGTAACGGAAGCTCGCCGCTTGGCTATGCGGGCCCTTAATTGGCGGATAAGCGCGCCAGCTCGCCGGTGAGCGAATGAACCGCAAGAGACTCATAGAGAACTCGAGAGGCAATGCGCTGAGCTGTCGTCTCCAGCGGGCCCCTTGCGGAATCAAGAGGCGCTTCGATTCACCCTTGAGGATGCTGATGGTATGCGGCCTCAAAACGTCCCGGCGGCGAATGCAGACTGGATGGGATTGGAAGCCGTTTTGGATGAACGCGGACGCCTGGCCCGCGAAATGCATGATACGGTGATTCAGGGATGTGCGAGGGTGACGGTGCTGATTGAAGCGCTCTCGAGCCTGCCGCACGCGAAGGGAATCGAAGTGCAGATTCAAATTCTGCGCTGAGTTTCAACGGCGCAGAACGTGATGTTGGGAGCATGACCATGAGTGAAACGGCAAAGATCAAGGTAATGATTGTGGATGACCATCCGATTATGCGGGTCGGCGTAGCGGCGATCATTAACTCCTGCCCGGATATGACGACTGTGGGAGAAGCTGGAAGCGGCGAAAAGGCCATGGAGTTGTTCGAGCAGCATCATCCCGATATCACACTCATGGACCTTCGCCTTCCAGGTATGAGCGGAGTAGAAACGATTCGCAAGATCCGCGTGCGGCATCCGCAGGCGTGCTTCGTTGTGCTCACAACGTACGAAGGGGATGAAGATATTTATCAAGCCCTGGCAAGCGGAGCGCGCGCGTATGTCATCAAGGGAATGCCGCATCAGGTGCTGGTGGACGCATTGCGGCGTGTTCATGCGGGCGGGCAGTTCCTGCCCCAGCCTGTGTCGCGCACGCTCGCGTCGCGAACACCTGACTCGGATTTCAGCGCAAGAGAGCGCGAAGTTCTGCAGCTAATCGTGCAAGGAGAGAGCAATAAAAGGATCGGCGCGCTGCTAGGCATTACTGAGGCAACCGTGAAGTGCCACGTGAGTGTGATCCTAAAGCGGCTCCAGGTAGAGGATCGCACGCAGGCAGTCTTGGCAGCACTGCAGCGCGGATTGGCGCACCTGCCGCGCGAGGCGCATTAAGCACTGGCGGTGACGGTGTTAATGGTGAGGCTTGCCGAGGTCAGGCCAGGCGACATTGCCGTGATCCTGATTGAGCCGGCCGATGCCGTTGATTGCACGATGGCCATGCAAAGGCCGTTGAATGCGAGTCGGCGATTGGTCTTGAAATCCTCGTGACTTAAGGGATCGCCGTTGTCTACACCGATGAGTCTCCCTTCACCTTCCACAGTGAACACGATCTCGTTCATCGCCACCGGGACCATGCGGCCTTGTTCGTCGTGAATCTCTACGGCGACATGCGTGACATCGCGGCGATCGGCAGAAATGCTGGAGCGATCTGCCGAAAGCGCAATGGCCGCCGGTGTGCCGGTCGTAGCGAGCTCAACAGTGGTCACGACTTCTCCGCTCTTTACTCCGACTGCTTTCAGCACCCCTGGCTCAAAGGGCACATCCCACGTCAGATGCAGGTCTGCGGTAGTGCGCAGGGCCCGCGCGCGCGCTGGATAGTTGCCATAGGTTCCCTCCATTCCCATGCGCGGAAACTCGTAGCCCTTCACGCCGAAGGATTTTCCGTTCAGAAAGAGCTCGACGGTGTCGCAATTGGTGTAGCAGGTGACAGGGATGACCTGCCCTTTCTTCTCCTCCCAGTTCCAGTGGGGAAAGAGATGAATCATGGGCTTTTGGGTCCACTGGCTCTGATAGAAGTAAAAACCATCCTTTTTGAAGCCACAGGTGTCGAGGACGCCGGAAGGCGAGATGCGCATTGGCCAGAAAGACTCGCCGAGGTAATCGATCCCGGTCCACATAAAATCGCCGGCAACATACTCGTAGGTGCTGACGAACTGCCAAAGCTGCTCAACATCGATGTTGCGATTCAGCTGGAAGAGGAAGCGTCGCACCTCGGCGGGATTATCGGAAGCGAACAGGCTCCGATAATCGCCTCGAATGCCGCCCAGGGCACCGCTCTCGGTGCCGATAACACGCCGGTCCGGGAAGGCTGCATGATCGATGCTGTAATACTTTTCGGCACGGTCGCGCCAGCGATCCACGTAGTTATAGCCAACGATGTCCAGTTCGGCAAGAAACTCCGGTTTGACGGTATTCGAGGGAGGCTCAGAGGCAATTCGGTCGCACGCAGCAGTCACGGGACGTGTGGGGTCCTCACGATGGAAGATGCGGAGTAGCTCGCGGAGAGTTTCAGCGCCATCTGGTGCAGACTGATCACCAATCTCGTTCCCCGCGCTCCACAAGACGATTGAGGGGTGGTTGCGGTCGCGATGCAGAAAGTTGATGAGGTCGCGCTCGTGCCATTCATCGAAGTAGAGACTGTAGCCATAACGGATCTGCCCTTTTGGAACCCGCCATTCGTCGAAAGCTTCAGCCATGACCAGAAATCCCATACGGTCGCAGAGATCGAGGAACTCTGCGGCGAATGGATTGTGGCTGGTGCGGATGGCGTTGCAGCCCATTTCCCTGAGAATTTCCAAACGGCGCTCCCAAACACGAACCGGAACCGCGGCGCCAACGCTGCCCGCTTCGTGGTGAATGCACACGCCGTTCAATTTGATCTGTTGACCGTTAAGCAGAAAGCCGCGTTCGGCGTCGAAAACGGCTTCGCGAATGCCGAAGGGGGTGTCGTAGACATCGGCTACGCTCTCAGGGACGCGAAGCGTATTCCGCGCCAGGTAGAGATAGGGATTTGCCGGAGACCAGAGATTCGGGTTCGGGACAGCAATCTGCTGGATAAAGCAAGTGCTGTCGCCGGCGGCAATGGTTTGAGGCGTCTCGAGAGTGGCAACAGTGACGCCGCGTGCGTCAAGGATTTCCGTCATTAATTTGCATTGCGCCGCGACGCCAAGGGAGTTGACGACGGTTGTTCTTACTTCAACGGTTGCTGCGTCCGCCCGAATCCTCGGACAGGTCACAAAAGTTCCCCACTGTGAGACGTGTAGTCGGTTGAGTACGTGCAGCCACGTGTGCCGGTAAATGCCGGACCCTGAGTACCAGCGACAGTTCGTTTGTTTGGAGTTGTCGACGCGGACAGAAACGACATTGTCCCCGCCGAAGTTCAGGTGGTCAGTAAGCTCATAGACGAACGGGATGTAGCCGTAGGGCCGGTGGCCAAGATGGTGGCCGTTAATCCAAACGTCGCTGTTCTGGTAGACGCCGTCGAACTCGAGTGCGACCACTTTGCCGCGATAGGCCGCCGGGATGCTGAACTTCTTGCGGTACCAGCCGATTCCCGTCGGCATGTAGGCACCCGGCCCCCCAGAGGGCGCGTGCTCATCGACAGGCCCCTCAATGCTCCAGTCATGAGGCAAGTCAAGCGTGCTCCAGTCCGCATCTCTGAATGTTGGCAGTTCCGCTCCCGATGCATCGTTTCTGGCAAACCTCCACCCGAAATCGAAGCTTTCCGTGATACGCGGCGACGAAGAGCCTGCGGCAAGCGGCGATTCCATTGCTTTCAAATAAGGGGCCGCGGAAAGAATCGCGGCGCTGCAGGCGGCTTGCGCCAACAGCTCGCGCCGGGTGAGGTGTTGCTTTGTCCTTTCGCTATCATTCGCCACTGAGCGGCCCTCCCATTCGGATCATTCCCGGCAACGGATCCCCACGCACGGACTAACGGGCATGTTGTGCCACAGATCCTCTCGCTCTTGCATTCAAACACGGATCACATTCGCTGAAATCCGACTTTCGTAGGATTCTTGGACCTCGGCGAGGGCGTATATTAGCAGCGACCTAATGATCGGGAACTGGCGGATATTCTGCAACCCTCCCGATGTAACCCATGCCTCTCTGGATACTCTCCGAAAGGATCATCATGCGCTTTAGCCTGGTTACCGCCTTTGCCGCCGTTCTGATTCTCGCGCCGAATCACGCTCCCGCGCAGAGCGCGCCTGGAATGGTCCCATTCGCGCTCGATCACCGCCGGGCCGCGGAATCTCATTCGCCGGTAGATGTTTCGTTTCTTCTCGATGCGCCCGCAGGAAAGCACGGCTTCATTCAGGTGTTGAACGGCCATTTGGCGACCCGCGACGGCCAGCGTATTCGCCTGTGGGGTGTGAATATTACCGATTGGAGCAAGGGATCGCGGCAGATTCCTTCGAAAGAAGATGCGCCGCTGTGGGCGGCCACGCTTGCCCGGTTTGGCGTGAACTGCGTGCGCTTCCAGTTTCTCGATCTTGAGGCGCCGCGCGGGCTCATCGCGGCCGGCCGCCAGGACACACGCAACTTGGACCAGGACCAACTCGATCGCGAGGACTTTTTTATTGCGGAATTGGAGAAACGCGGAATCTACATCGACTTTAACCTGCTGGTAGGGCGGCCATTCAAGGCGGGCGACGGCGTGGAGGACGCGAACCAGCTCCGCGAGGGCGCGAAGGGAACGTCGCTCTTCGACAAGCGCATGATCGAGTTGCAAAAGGAATACGCCCAGCAATTGCTGGGGCATCGCAACCCCTACACCGGCCTTGAATACACTCAGGATCCCGCAGTCGCCCTCATCGAAATCAACAACGAAGATGCGCTCAATATCGGCTACCGGGCGCCCTCGCCGTTCTACGGGCAGGAGTTGACCGGCATGTACAACAGGTGGCTTGCCGCGCACCGCACGCCGGAACAGATCGCCGCGCTGCGGCAAATGGCGGGGGTAGAAGCAAACCAGGGCGAGGTGCCACTGATGTTCTGGCGAGGACAAGCAGCTACAGCCCCTCCGGAACGTTTCCGCGCCGAAGCGGAGTTTTACAACGACACGCAACGCGATTATTTCGCCGCGATGGAGGACTACCTGAAGCACACGCTGGGATCGAAGTCGCTGGTGATTGCGACAGCCGATCACAGCCATTCCGGCAGCGGGTATCCGATTCTGATGGCGACACTGGGGAGCGATGTCATTGACGGCCACACTTACTGGGAGCATCCCGAGAATTATGTGCGCAAGTCGCCGATGGTGGATGATCCATTTAATTCGATGGCTGTTGAGCTCTCCCGCTCGGCGATCGCCGGAAAGCCTTATTCGGTGAGCGAGGTCAACGAGCCGTTTCCCAACGACTACGCGGGCGAAGGCATTCCGGTTCTGGCGGCGTATGGAGCGATGCAGGATTGGGACGCGATTATGTGGTATACCTTCGAGCCCAAGCAAGACCCGGCATGGAAGCCTTACGTCGGTGATCCGTTCGATATTTCGCTCGATCCGGTGAGACTGCCCGAAATAGCGGCAGGAGCGTTGCTGTTCCTCCGCGCAGATGTGGAAAAGGCTAAGCAAACTGTAGATCGCGCCTATACGACACAGCAGGTGTATGACAGCATGCTGCTGCCGTCCGCCGAACGGCCGTATTTCACGCCCGGGTTTCCGCTCTGGCTCCCGCTGGAGCATGAGGTGCGAATCTCGTCGTTTGACGGGCCACCAACGCAGAGCACTGCCGGGGGAGCAGCGCCGAATCCGATTCGCTCCGATACCGGTCAACTGGCGTGGTACCACTCAGCGCCGGAAACGGGTCTGGTAACGGTGGATTCGCCGAGGACACAGGCACTGATTGGCTTCCTTGGCGCACAGGAGGCGGGCGACGGCAATCTTGAGGCCGAAGTGGAAAACAAGTTCTGCTCAATTCAGCTCAGTTCCCTCGATGCGGAGCCAATCTCACGGTCATCGAGGATGCTGCTCATTGCAGGGGGACGCGTAGAGAACACCGGCCAGCGCTGGAACTCGGCTGGGACCGATGTAACGAATTGGGGAGATTCGCCTACCCTTATCGAACCGGTTGTGGGCACATTGGTTCTGAAGCACCTGGGGCCTGCGCACACGATTCATTTGCAGGCAATGGACGGATCGGGCCAGCCTGTAGGCCCTCCGGTCTCGGCCACTAGAGCCGGGGCCAATTGGAAAATTCCGCTCGGAAGAACGGTAACAACGTGGTACGAATTGACCGTGAGCAGGTGAATTGCGGTAGAGAATCGCACCTGCGCGGTGAGGCAGTTGTTGACAGATGGAGGGCTCCATAGCCGGACAGAGCTACCCAGACGGCGCTGGCGAATTGCGTGGCTGCTTGGTTTCGGCGTGTTGGTGAACTACTTTGACAGGGTCAACCTTTCCGTATCGCACGCCTCTCTCTTTGCTGCGTTTGGAATTTCAGATATCGCTTTCGGATATCTGTCGGGCGCCTATAACTGGACCTATGCTTTAATCCAGTTGCCTATCGGGGTTTTACTCGACAAATTCGGCGTCCGGAGGATTGGGCGAGTCAGCACATTCTTGTGGAGCGTCGCCTCATTCGGAGCCGCAGCTGCCCCAAGTATCGGTGGTTTATTCGCTGCCCGGTTCGCGCTCGGAGTAGGAGAAGCGCCTACATTTCCTGCCAACGCAAAGGCTGTCGGCTACTGGTTCCCTCAACAGGAACGCAGCCTCGCCACATCCATCTTCGATGCGGCGGCGAAACTCGCGTCTGCCGTCGGCGTCCCTCTCATCGGAATTGTCTTGATTCATGTCGGCTGGCGTTGGAGCTTCGCTTTCACCGGCATGGTGAGTTTCCTCTACTTTCTGCTCTTCTGGGGAGTTTACCGCGATCCCGAAGAGGACCCGGTATTAAGCGAATTGGAACGGAGTTACATTGGGGCGGAAGGCGGGGTTTCAGATCCACACGAGATTATGGCGATGGAGCCGGATTCGCTCGGCCATCTCCTGAAGCAACGGAAGGTGATTGGATTAGCCATTGGAATGGGTTCGTATAACTATGTGTTCTATCTTTTGCTGACCTGGCTGCCAAGTTATCTTTCCATCGCGCTGCACACCGATCTTCTTCATTCGTTTCTTTACACAAGCGTCCCATGGCTTTTTGCAACCATTCTAGACATCTTGGTGGGGGGCTGGCTGGTGGACGCATTGATTCAGCGCGGTTGGGATGCGAGTCTGGTTCGCAGGATCATCCTGATAGGCGGGACGACTTGCGGGCTCGGCATTTTTGGCGCGGCTCATGCGCATAGTGCGCAACAGGCTCTGTTTTGGATCAGCGTGTCGATCGGTGGACTTTCCGCGGCATCGCCGGTTGGCTGGTCGATTCCATCGCTCATTGCGAGCAGAAGCAACGTGGGAAAAGTGGGCGGCATCGTGAATTTCTCGAACCAGCTCTCGGGAATTGCCGCGCCAATTGTCACCGGTTACCTGGTGTCGGCACGGCAATCTTTCGCTTGGGCGAGTCAGGACCTACTTGCAACGGGAGCCAAGCTCGAGCGCATCAGTTGTTCTGCTTTGCCGGACGGATCTAGCTCGGGCGTGACATGGAGATTCGATGAAGGCGCTGCTACTATCCGAGTATAAACGCCTCGAGATTGTAGACCTGCCCACGCCGCATCCGGCCGAGGACGAGTTACTGATACGGATCCAGGCCTGCGGGATTTGCGGAAGCGATGTGCATGGATACGATGGCAGCACCGGGCGGCGGCTTCCTCCCGTCGTTATGGGGCACGAAGCCGCAGGTATTGTTGACTCCGTTGGTAGGGCTGTCGGGAACTTTCGTGCAGGGGACCGAGTAACATTCGACTCGACGGTATACTGCGGCAAGTGCTTCTACTGCCAGCGGGGCCAGATCAATCTCTGCGAGAATCGCGAAGTCATTGGGGTTTCAACCCCAACTTTTCGGCGAATGGGCGCGTTTGCGGAGTTTGTCACCGTGCCTGCGCGGATCGCCTACCATTTGCCGGAAAGCATGCCTTATGCACACGCGGCAATGATCGAAGCGGTCTCTGTGGCCGTTCATGCTGTGTCGCTTACCCCGATTGCACTTGACGATACAGTGGTCGTGGTTGGTGCGGGCATGATCGGCCTGCTTACTCTTCAGGCGGTGCGCGCGGCCGGCGCTGGAAGAGTATTTGTCCTCGACCTGGATGACTCGCGGCTGGAACTCGCGCGAAGCCTGGGCGCGACCCAGACATTCAACTCCCGAAGCGGCGATGTTATCCCTCAGATTCTCGATCTGACATCGGGTCGCGGTGCGGACGCCGCAATGGAATGCGTGGGGAATACCGTTCCGGTCAAGCTCGCCCTGGACAGCGTAAGGAAGGGCGGTAGCATGACTTTGATTGGAAATGTCGCGCCGACCGTCGAGCTCGATCTGCAATCGACGGTGACACGACAGATTCGCCTGCAGGGATCTTGCGCGTCGTCAGGGGAATATCCCGAATGTATCTCGTTGATGTCGCGCAGAGCCATTCGCGTTCAGCCTCTGATCTCCGCTGTAGCTCCGCTTGAGGACGGAGCCTCGTGGTTTCGTCGTTTGTACGAGCGCGAACCGGGTTTGCTCAAAATTGTCCTTGAGCCATGAAGACATGCTTCCGAGGTAGTAACTCATGATTAACTCATTGTTTGACTTAAGCGGCAAGGTAGCGCTGGTAACCGGAGCGAGCCGGGGTCTTGGGCAGTACTTTGCTCGAGCACTTGCGCGCGCCGGCGCCGACTTAGCCGTAACTAGCCGGAACAAAAATGCGCTGACGGGATTTGCCGAAGAAATTAAAGGCATCGGACGGCATGCTTTCTGCGCGGAACTCGATGTGCGCGACCACACCAGCATCCAGCAAGCGATCGCCGCGATTGAGGAACATTTCGGCAAGATTGATATCCTCGTCAACAATGCCGGTTGCAATACTCGCAAGCCGGCGCTTGAAGTCAGCTGGGCTGACTGGAACACGATACTCGACACAAATCTGCGCGGTTCATTTTTTGTTGCCCAAGCGGTTGCACGAGGCATGATCCAACGAGGTTACGGTCGCATTATCAATATAGGATCAGTCACCAGCGTGCAAGGATACGCGGGGCTTGGACCCTATGGCGCAAGCCGCGGTGGGATACGGCAACTTACAATGAGCCTTGCCGACGATTGGGGCAGTCGAGGCATCACCGTGAATTGTCTCGCGCCAGGCTGGTTCAAGACCGAGCAGAATCGGGTTCTATATGAAAATGCGGCTTGGGTCGAATATATTTGCGATCGCATTCCGGTCAAGCGGCCCGGCCGGCCCGACGATCTCGATGGAGCCATTGTTTTCCTCGCGTCGGAGTCAAGCCGGTACATCACAGGACAAACACTTCTTGTGGACGGAGGTATTTCCACCGGAGCTACCAAGGCAACCGTCTAGGCCTTCGACCTCATAGAGTCGTACCTCACAATGGCGGATACAAGAAGGAGAAATATCTAGTGCGGAGAGAGCTACAAACCTGTAAATGGGACCAGGACTGGAGGTTCGAGCTTCTCTCGTGGCGCCCTTTACAAGATCCTCCGCAACCATATATATGTCGGCGAGATCGCACACAAAGGCGCTGTCTATCGCGGGCAGCACGAGGCGATCATTGATCGGGAGCAATGGACTCAAGTTCAGAAGCTTTTAGATCAAAACCGCCAGGGCGAACGGCGTAAGGCACGCGCTACCAAGGTGAGTCTGTTCACTGGAATCCTCTTCGACACAGCAGGCAACCGCTACACACCGACCCACACCAACAAATCCGGACGGCGCTACCGGTACTATACGTCCCAGGCCGTCATTCGGAAGGCCACGCAAACCGATGAGCCGGCCCGCATCCCGGCCCACGATCTCGAAGCTGCAGTCATCGAGCGCATTCTCGAATTCATGAAATCGCCGCGAGAAGTGCTCAAGCTGCTGGCGCCTGCTGGCAAGCAAGCCGTTAATGGAAAATACTCCGAGCTTCTCAAGCGGGCGTCGGAAAAGGTTACCAACTGGAGCAAGCTCTCAGCCGAGCAACGAGGACACTTGATTACGGGAATCCTTGAGCGAGTCGTGGTTCATCCGGACGAAGCGGAGGTTTTGATCCGCAAAGATATTCTGATCCAAAAGCTCCTTGGGAAGGAACCGGCGCAATCAGCAGCCAGAAAGGAAACGCACTCCCTGCGATGCGCATTTCACCACGCACGCCAAGGGAAAGCCCTGCGTCTGATTATTGGGGATGCCGGCGATCCGCTCGCGATCAATTCTCTCGCCATCCTCAAGGCGGTTGCGCAGGCACGCGATTGGCAGAAGCAGCTCATTTCCGGTGAGGCGCTGGGCATCAAGCACCTAGCGAAGCGGAATCATCTCCGAGTGACAACGGCCAGGAAGATTTTGCGATTTGGATTCTTAAGCCCGGCCTCGATTGAGGCAATCCTGGACGGGCAAGTCGCGCCAAACCTCACCTTCGATTCCTTGGTCGGCAGAATCCCGGTTGTCTGGAAGGAACAGGCTGCGCTTATGAGTCCCGGCCAGATCGCCGACTGACGAAAGCTTGATAAATTCTCTTTGCTTCTGAGAAAGGCACATTACCAGTTGTCAGCCGCAAGCCTTATTCGCGTCCATGATTTTGAGAATGCACATGAATGCGAGGTGGCGTTCTCGGAGCTGCCGACGGATGCATTAATATGCGGGGAGTGCTCTGCCCGTGGTATCGTTCCGCCGTCAGCGGGTCTCGTACTCGAAACCCAGCGAGAGCGGGCCTGCAGTAGAGGGCTGACTTCTGAGAGTTTCATGTTCTCGGAGGCATGAGAATAGCCCGAGTGTCTGATGTTCTTAGTTGTCGGCGAGATGGTCGGGTTCGAAAAGGAACTGACGCTGGAGTCGGTGCGTGCAGGACTGTGACTCGCCAGGTCGAGAAGGAAACGGTTGGGGCATCCACGCACCTGTATGAACCCGGACCAAGTGGCCGCCGTGCGCGCAAAGGGAGACTCGTAGCGGGTCATTACCAAGCGAGCACGTGTTGGAGTCGGCACTCCCCGCCGGGCACTACAGGAGCGTTCCCAAAACCTGTCGGCGGCCGGCGCCATAAACGTCTGATTCTGCAGCACCGAAATTGGTCGGCCTTGGCGTTCCAGAACCAGGTGATTCTGGGAGGAAGTGGTACACGCTGAAAGGCTACGGCTGGATTCAAAAATGGCGGTTCACCTGGCTACGTCTACAGTATCCTTAGGGCTTTTGGAAGACCTGCGATGGGGGACTGATGGCGTTCGGGATGGCCTTGCGTGGTCTGAATGCGGAGCAGGTAGAGGTCGTCTTGAACTCCCAAGTTGTCAGTTGCCAGCTATCCACTACTTGGTCCCACTCAGAGGCAAGGATCCGACACTTCGCTGGTACGCGATCACGCAGGTCTGGCGATGGCAGTTACGCGCCCCCACGGCATTTTCGGAAATAGTTTAGTCCCATTGAGATTGGTTCCAGGTCGCTGCGACTTGGGGTCGCGTCGACTTGAATGGGTGCTTTCGGTCTATAGAATTTCCGAAAATGCTTTAGGAGACGAAGATCGCACGAATCTGTTCAGCGCGAAAATCGAATATGCGTTCCACGTCCTCGCGCACCCGCCATCCGGCGAAGAAATCGCCCACTGCCCCCAGTGGAATCGCATAGCGCAACACATCGTACATTAGCGTACCTCCATCGCGCTCTTCAAAAGTATGAGTATGACGCCAAAGCCGGTACGGCCCCCGCAGTTGAGAATCGATAAACTGATGCGGTGGTTGCCACTCTTCGATGCGTGTCGTCCACCGCATTGGGATGCCGTGCCAAGCCAGCTGGTAGTGGATCAGCACGCCCGAATCGATCTTCTCCGGGGCATGAAGAATCCGGAAGTGCAGCCATGGCGGTGTGATGCGATCGAGGTTAGCGGCCTCGCTGAAAAACGCAAAGACCTCGGCGAGTGGAGCGTGAATCCACATTTCACGATGAAGTGACTGTTCCTTGGCTTTCATCATACCCTGCCCCTATTGCATCCCCCTTCCGGTACCCGCTGTGTGTTCGGCTGCGGCGGCAATCCCGCGCAGCATCCCCGCGAATATCCATTTATGAACGGGATAGAGAGCATACCAGTAGACGAGACCTCCCAGGCCAGCGGGGTCGAAGATCGCCGTCTGCCGAATGACAGATCCTGGGGAATTGGGTGTGATTTCAAACTGAAGCCACGCACGTCCAGGGACTTTCATCTCCGCCGCCAGTCTCAGTGCACGATCCGGTTCGACGGACTCCACGCGCCAGAAGTCCAGCGCGTCTCCCACCATAAGGTTGTGAGGGTCCCTGCGGCCACGGCGCAGACCTACACCGCCAACCAGCAGGTCAAAAGCTCCGCGGAGTTGTCACAGCAGGTTTGCGAAATACCATCCATTTGCTCCTCCAATACAGCGAATCGGAGCAAACGCCGCGCTGGGTGGAACAGCAACCTGAGCGGCGCGCGAGTCAACCAGCCTCGTCCCGAAGAGAACCCCACCCCATTGCGGATTGACGCCGGCGGAAGACCAGGCGTCAGACCATCGCGTCTGGGCAAATTCATGGTCTTCATTGACGATGGCCCTTGCGATCGCTGTGCGCAGCCCCATTGGCTCAATCTTGAACACGGCCAGCGCGGACGGGTTCTTGACCAAAGTAGGGTTTCGCAGGCTATCGACCAGTTTGCGTCCGATGTTCGCATAGACTGGAGTGACCAATCCCAGCCATAAACTCGACAGGCGCGGAGTCAGCAGCGGCACTGAGATCATCCACCGGCGGAGACCGCGCTGCAGCGCGTACTCCTGCATGATCTCGCCGTAGCTGACCTGATCGGCGCCGCCAATTTCATATGTGGCGCTTTGGCCGGAGGGCAGATCGAGTGCCTTCAGCAGATAACCGATGACGTCTTCCACGGCGATGGGCTGAGCTTTCACAGCAACCCAGCGAGGGCAGATCATTACCGGCAAGCGCTGGACTAAGGCGCGAATCATTTCGAAGGATAGGCTTCCCGATCCGATCACGATGGAAGCACGAAACTCGATGATAGGAATCTCAGACGACCTCAGGATGTCAGCGACTTCCTGGCGACTGCGCAGATGGGCCGATAAGCCTTGTTCCGACTCGCCCAATCCGCCCAGGTAAACAATTCTCTTAACACCAGCCTCGTGTGCGGCGACTGCAAAATTGTGCGCCGCCCGACGGTCGTTCTCCTCAAACTTCCCCGCCGAGCCCATCGAGTGAACAAGATAGTACGCGGTGTGCACGCCTTCCATGGCCGGAGCCAGAGAATCGGGGTCTAGGCAGTCGGCTTTCGTGATCTGCGTTCCGGGAGCAACGCGCGAATTGAGAAATTCCGGTCGCCTGGCCAAACACCGCACTTGGCATCCGGCATCCTCGAGCGCCTTGAGCAGGCGACCGCCGATGTAACCGGTGGCCCCAGTCAACAGGATCAGTCCGCGATCTGTAGTGGGGAGTTCCATAACAACTTGTGTCTTATTCCACCTTCCTGAAGCCAGATCGACATGGATAAGCGCTGCGCATCCTGAACGCCCAAGCAACTCGCCCTCACATTGGCTCAGTTAGCAAGCGAAGACTCGCGGTTTCGAACAATACCAAGACTCCGGGTTCTGAAACAGCGTTCACTGCTATACATACCTGAAGCACACGCCACTAAGTCGAGCTAACTCTTCGGTAACAAGGGAATCAGCGCGCTTGTCCGTCTCTTGTAATCCGCAAAATCAGGATTCTCGGCCATTTTCCTTTCAAGCATGGGGATTCCAGAAACCTTGACGATAAGGATGGTGATGGTTAAAGGACCAACCACTCCAAACCAGCCGCCGGCGGTGCCAAGTGCAACGACCCAAATGCCCCACCACTGTACGATCTCACCAAAGTAGTTGGGGTGCCGCGAGTAGCGCCACAGCCCGCTTTGCATTATCCTGCCGCGGTTAAGAGGATCTTTCACGAAATTTGCCAGTTGTGCGTCACCCGCCGTCTCGATCAGGAATCCGAACAGCCAAACGGAAACTCCAATGCCGCCGAGAAATGCGAGCTTCCCTCTGGCGCTTGCGTTGATGATCAATACCGGCATCGCGGTGAGAAAGAGGAACGCGCCCTGCAGAAGAAACACCTGCAAATACGAACGCACATAGAACCACTTGCCCCACTCTCGCCTCCACGCTGCGTACCGATAGTCCTCCGCCTTGCCTCGATGGCGTTTACCAAGGTGCCACGCCAGACGTAGGCCCCATACGCTAACCAAAGTGCTCACCAGGATTCCCCGCGCTCCTGCCGCTCCAGAGAGGAAGAACGATGCCCACGCAAGGAGGACGAAGCCCAAACCCCAGGCCACGTCGGCCACATCATTCCTCCTCTTGAGCACCGCAATCGCGAACCAGAGACTCACATATGCCCACAGGACGAATCCCAATGTCAGGTAGTAAGTCATCGGCCCAACTTCAACGCGACAAGGCAGGTAGCCGTCGAAACCGATGCGGCCAATACTATGCCCCAGAGCATATCGACGATCGTCACCGAGAGCGGCCAATCTTTCAGCGTAGCGAGGTTCGTGAGATCGTAGGTCGCGTAGGTGATGAGGCCAAACAGGGCCCCGAAGAGGAGTGCCTGCCCCCACGACCCTTTCTCGACCGCCGGACTGATTACGAACACGACCATGGCAGCGATGAAGAGCAGGTAAAACAAGATGGCCGCTGTCCAATTGACGTTAGACTTCATCAAGAAGCCGATATGCTTGACATAGAACTTCTTGGCTACAACGCCGAGCCAGACCATGTCGAGCGCGAAGAAAATCGGAAGGGCAATGCCATAGAGCTTCAGGAACATAAATTCACCCTTAGTCCTATTCAGCGTTCAAGTTGCACGGAATGCGGGGCTCGCGCTCCAGGTTCAAGACTCGCGAGTCGGGTGGCGGGCCGGGCGACGGGCGGCGCGGCATCGGGCAGCAGTCCAGAGGGCAAAAATCCGGGCGCGGCCCCATGATTCCCAGTGCGAGTCTGGGTTGACTGTCGTCGAGTCGCTCCGAGATCAGTTCGCGAATCATGCGAATGAATCTGGGATGAGTGCCGACGGTTTCGGCTCGTACCATGTTGATTCCGAACTCCTCGCACAACTGGCGCGCCTGCGTATCGAGGTCGAAGAGGATTTCCAAGTGGTCGGAGACAAAGCCGATCGGCGCAATCACGACATCAGCGCCGCGGCCCTCCCCTTTGAGTTCGCGGAGACAATCCAGGATGTCCGGTTCCAGCCACGGTTGCGACGCCGACCCGCTGCGACTCTGAAAGACCAAGCGCCAATTCTCCCGCCCCAATCTCTCGGCAACCATCCGGCCGGTGTCCAGCAATTGCTTTTCGTAGTCGCACCCTGCCGCCATCATGCTGGGAATGCTGTGCGCGGTATAAATCAATTGCGCTGCATCGCGCCGTTCCAAGGGGATCTTTGCCAGCGCTTCCTGGACACGCTCCGTAACGGCTTCAATGAAGCCCGGGTGATTGTGGAACGCTCGTATTTTGTCCACAATCGGCGCGTCTTCCCCAACGGCCTCCCGCGCATTTGCAATGTTCTCCCGATACTGTCGGCAACTCGAATAGGAGCTGTACGCCGAGGTGACAAACGCCAGTGCATGACGAACGCCGTCTGCCTTCATCCGGCGCAACGTGTCCGCCAGAATCGGGTGCCAATTGCGATTGCCCCAATAGATTGGGAGGTGCGGCCCGTGCTCTGCCAACTCGGCGTCGAGCGCTTTGATGAGCTTTCGATTCTGGTCATTGATGGGACTCTTGCCGCCGAATTCGTAATAGTGTTCAGCGACCTCGAACATGCGCTCTCGTGGAACGTTCTTGCCGCGCAGTACATTCTCCAGGAACGGCATCACGTCTTCTGTCTGCTCCGGACCTCCGAAGGAAACAACAAGAACCGCGTCGTATTTCACCGCGAACACTCCTCTCGCTCCAGCTCCATGACTGGTTCGTTCATCAGCGGGTTTCGGTTCGTGGTTTTGCTGAGCAGAAGCTGCACATCGCTGACCTGGCGCTCACGGAACGCGCCTTCACAGGATGCAAGGTAGTATTCCCACATGCGCAGGAAGCGCTCGTCGAAACCCAGGCTCCGCACCTCGTCCAGCCTTTCAAGGAAGCGCCGCCGCCATTCCTTCAGGGTCACGGCGTAATGCATGCCGATATCCTCCAAATGGAATGCCTGCAGGCGTGTCTTCCGAGCCAGAGTACGCAACATCTCAGTCACCGAAGCCAGTTCCCCGCCGGGGAAGATGTGCTTTCTGATCCAGTCGCTCCGTTTCCGATAGGCATTGAACTTTCTCTCCTGGATCGTGATGGTTTGCAGCAGCATGTTCCCGTCGGGAGCGAGCAGCCGGTCACACGCGCCAAAATAGTCCTCATAGTGCTCGTAGCCGACAGCTTCGAACATCTCAATGCTCACGATCTTGTTGTATCGCCCACGCAGGTTTCGGTAGTCCTCAAATTGCAGGTCGATGAGCTTGCCGGCCAGTCCACGACGGGAGAATAGTTCCTGTGCGTAGTCGTGCTGCTGACGACTGATCGTCGTCGTTGTTACATGGCATCCATAGTTCTCCGCGGCATAAGCGGCGAAGCCGCCCCATCCGGTTCCGATTTCCAGTAGACGGTCTTGGGGCTTCAATTGGAGTTTGCGGCAGATGACGTCAAACTTGCGTCTCTGCGCCTCTTCCAGAGAATCCTCGGGACTCTGGTAATAGCCGCAGGAGTAGGCCATGCTCTTGTCGAGGAAGAGACGGTAGAAGTCGTTGCCAAGATCGTAGTGGTAAGCGATGTTCTTCTTGCTTCCGGCCTCGGTGTTGCGATTGCGACGATGGGAGAGGAAGTCGGCCGTTCTGCTAAACAGGCCAAGCAGGCGATGGCCTGCTTCCAGTTGGTCAAGGTTGCGGATGCCGAGACGCGTCAGCGCCACCAAGTCCGGCGTTGACCACTCGCCCTCCATGTATCCTTCGCCCACTCCGATGTCACCGTCAAACACGGCGCGCCGGAACAATCGCTTATCGTGCACTGCCACGACGACGTGCAGCAGATTGCCCGGCTGCCCGAACTGATAAGTCTCCCCGGGCCATACCAGCTCGAGATATCCGTCGCTGAACTGCTCGAGTGTCTTTAGAAACAGTTTCTTGGCGAACGCGGTAGTCAACTCGCTCACCATGATGCCCCCCAGTGTTTTGTATTTGCTTCGGTGAAATGCCCTGCACCCGGATGAGGAACCACGGGTACTTTCTTGAAATGCAGTTTCACCGCCTCCCAATGAATGGCCGCAATGACC
Source organism: Occallatibacter sp. (assembly GCA_050018295.1). GTDB lineage: Bacteria > Acidobacteriota > Terriglobia > Terriglobales > Acidobacteriaceae > Telmatobacter. Next base: position 26,372 of record JBEKAJ010000041.1, read on the forward strand.
TTCAACGTCATCCACGGGTACTGAGCCAGGGTCCGATGCAGTTCAGCCCGCGACCACTCGCGACGCTCCAGCTTCAACGTCGCGTCGAAGATTGCCTTGCCATCTTCGTAGCTGATGCATTGGCCAATCAGGCGATCCGAAGGAGGCGTGAAGGTCCACTCATACTCCTGTTCGAGGCCCATGAACGGAGAGACGTAAAAATTCTTCGCAAAGCGGTACTTCCGGTTCTCTCCGGCAGGCAGCTCACAGTTGGCATTCATCCAGTAGTTTTCGGTCTCGCCGAAGGTGTTATTCACTTCGGCCAGGATCTGTCTTAGTGTTTCTGCGTGGTCGTAGCAGTAATAGAACGAAACGGGATTGAAATTGTATCCGAGATAACGCAGATGGGTAAGCACGAAGATTTTCCCGTCCGGCATCTCCACGCCCTTTTTCTGCGCATCTTCCTGCAGGCGCTCGCGGAGCGTCTTGCGGGGATCGCCGAAGTGGTCAACCTCGTGGTAGGACGCCCAATTCCGGCGATTGTATCCAGCGAATGGAGAGACCTTCATCAAGTCAGGCAGGCAATCGATGTCGAGAAACACCATGAACAACGGATAGGTAAACTCGTGACGCGCCGGAGTGAACCTCCGGTGCCGGAGCTTGCCGATATAGATCGATGATTCCATTCAGACCGCCGCCTCCCAGTTGACGCCCAACTTCTCGGCGACGCGGATAGCGGAGTTCAATCCGTCTTCGTGGAAGCCATTGAACCAGTATGCGCCGCAGAAGTGCGTATGGCTATGTCCACTGATCTCGGACCAGCGCGATTGTGCTTGCACTGCATCGCTGGTGTAAAGAGGGTGGTAGTAATCCATCTCGCGCAGGATGCAACGCTCATCCAGTGAATCTGTGTTGTTCAGAGTCACGCAGTAGTCCTCGGGAGTCGACAGGCCCTGCAGCCGATATGTGATAGGTCAAGGTTGCGGCCCCGCTCGAGACTCCGAGGTGATAGTTCCAGGACGCCCGCGCGCTTGGCCGCTGCGGTAACAAGCGCGAATCTGTATGCAGCACCGTCCGATTTCGGCTGGTGCGAAAGTTGAGCAGCACACTTCGCTCCGAAGGCGTGGCATCCTTGAGCAACTGCAAGGCCTGGGGTGCGTGGCAGGCGAACACCACTTCGTCGAAATGCTCCGACGGTCGATCTTCAAACACAATCTGAACACCGGCAGGCATCCGCCTCACGCCTTCGATTCTTGCTCCTAGGTGTATGTTCCGCTTGTAGGGCGCGGTCAAAGGAGCTATGTAGACGCTGCTTCCGCCCTTCAGCACATACCACTGTGCTTGCGTTGTGATTCCAAGCAGGCCGTGATTGTCCAGAAAGCGAAACAGGGTGAAGGCCGGAAACTCCTCGATCTCCTCCAGCGAGGTGGACCACACCGCGGCCGCCATCGGCTTGAGGTAATAGCGGGCAAAGTCGCCTCCGAATCCCTGAGCAGAGATGAACTCTCCGAGCGTAGTCTCAACGTTAGCCGGACTCCGCAGCAGGAATCGCGCCTTCCGGTTGAAGCGAAGAATCTCCGCGAACAATCGAAACTGGCGAAGTCGAAGCAGGTTGCTGCCGAAGAACCCCGCCACGCCTCGTGTGCTGTACTCGAAGGCGGTCTCTCTGCAGGACACTCCAAAGGACATGTCGCTCGGTTGCCGCTGGACACCTAACTTCCTGAAAAGACGCACTAGGTTGGGATAGGTGCGATCGTTGTGAACGATGAATCCTGTGTCGATTTTAAGGACGCCGCGACTGGTTTCAATGTCATGTGTATGCGTGTGACCGCCCAGCCTCAACTCCCTTTCGAAGAGCGAGACCTCGTGCTTCTGGCTGAGCAGGTACGCGGCCGCCATTCCGGAGATGCCTGCTCCTACGACCGCAATCCGACTCATGCCTTAGCCCTTTCCGTGGAAGCCACGCGGAAGCTGACGGAATTGCGTACTGTCGCACCGCTTAAGACACGGCTTGATATATCGAACGGTGGAGTTCATACCTCAATCCTCTTGATTGCTGTGCGCAGCTTGTCTAGCTCCCAGCAACGCCGCGTGAGATTCAGAAAACATGGTCCGGTGCGATCTGTAACCAGCTCTACACGCAGAAGATGAATCCCAAACTAGCAAAGATTCACATCAGTTCATTTGATTTTCGCATTATGAAAGATTCAGCGAGAAACAGCGGCTGTCACTTAACTAAGTGTTCAGGAAAACACCTCAAGCACCCTGAACGGACCTGCCCCCGCAGCCATTCTTTTTTGGGGGGAGTTAACTTCTGGCCAGAAATTGGCCGGATTACGCGCTCTCTTAATCACTTGAACAATCTGCTCGCCGGTGATTTCAAGCCGCTCGCCGACGATGAAAAGCGCGGCCATCCCGAACGCCATCAGTCCCTCATCGCAGGTCTTCCAAAAGCCCTTAGGATACTGTAGACGTAGCCAGGTGAACCGCCATTTTTGAATCCAGCCGTAGCCTTTCAGCGTGTACCACTTCCTCCCAAAATCACCTGGTTTCGGAACAGCAAAACCGGCCAGTTCTGGTGCCGTGGAATCAAGCGTTTGTTCGCGAATCCGCAGGTTTTTGGAACGCCCCTGTATCGTCCGGCAGGCTGTGCCGATGCCGACTCCCAACCGTTCGGCGATGAATCACCTAGAGTCCCCATTTGCACACATGGCGGCCACTTGTTCCGGGTTCACACCGGCTGGCGGACGCCCCAACCTGCCCGGTCTGCGCCGCTGGCTCACCGAAGCGGTCATCACGGCCGCAGCTGCCTTTCGCGGGGTCAACCGCCATGGCAAGATCTCCCACCGCAGGCTCTATAAGGACTGCGTCGGCTGGATTTTAGAGCGGGCCGCCCGCCACGCCGGTTTCAAGCCGGAACCTTTGGGTGGCCACAGCCTGCGCGCCGGCCACATCACCCAGGCGGCCATGAACGGAGTCAGCGAGCGCGACATCATGCGCCAGACCGGCCACAGGTCCCCATCCATGCTCGCCAAGTACAACCGCATCGGCGGGATCTTCACCCTCAATGCCGCCGCCGGGCTCGGCATCGAGCCTCTGAGAAAAAGGGCTTATCAGAGGCTAAATCTCGCCGCAGAGAGCGGCTTCGAAACTCTTTGCTTCCGGGCGGATCATCGATCGAAAGGGATCCGCCGGATTCGAGTTCAGAGAATCACGGGGAATTATCGGGAAACTGAAGCAGGGAGAGAATTCTCTCCAGCATCCTTTACGAGCAAAGATCCAGAAACTCGGCCGGAAATGCGAGCCTGGCTGTAAAGCAAACGATAAATCATTGATTTTAAGGACTCTATGGCGGTGGATGGAGTCTCCAGCGAACCCTTCTCTGGACCGATTTCCCTGCTAACAGGGAAAAATACAGGGAATCTCACGAATTTGGCCCTCAAAATCGCTGGGTCTACTTCTCCAGACTGCTGAATGGAAGCTATTTGTTCACTTTAATTCGCGATTTAAGATGCGCGTCGAACAGGGAATTATCACACACGTATCAGGGAATTGCATTTCCCTGATACCGCCTCTTCCTTTACCCTCACCACTCCGGTGCCGTCCATTCCAGTTTCCCTTACGGCAACTGATGCAATACATCGGGCCGACTTGTTCGGCAATTCGCTCGTTCGCTGACTTGCCGGTTTGCCGGCTCGCTACCCCTTAACACAACGCCTCGCCCACCTTCGCCTCGGCGAAGAGCCACGCATACACGGCCACGCAGATGTAGCAGACGAGAGGAACCACGTAGGCTGCCTGCAATCCACTGCGATCTGCCACCATGCCCATCAGCTTGGTCAGCGCTGCACCACCCAGAATTGCCATCACCAGCCCGGATCCCGCAGTCTTCGTCTTATCGCCCATCCCTTTCAAACCAAGGGCGAAGATCGTCGGGAACATGATCGACATGAACAAGCTGGTGGTGAGCAGGCAGCCCACGCCGAACCAGCTTGGATACACGACTGCAATCAGGCACAGCGCCACGTTCGCGGCCGCGTAGAACGCCAGCATCTGCCGCGCGTGGAAGCGGCGCATCAGCCATGCGGAGCTGAATCGCCCCACGGCAAACGCCGCAAGCGTTCCGGTGAGCATGTAGCCGGCGGACTTGTCACCCACTCCCGTCGCGGAACGTACGTAGAGGATGAAGTAGCTCCATGTTCCCAC
>JBEKAJ010000042.1:0-16447 GCA_050018295.1 Occallatibacter sp.
TCGCGAATCTGGGTCTTCGGCTGCTCCACTGCGGCGCTCGCATAGCCCTTGTCGCGGTAGGCCTGCCGCACGCGCTCTGTATCCTCCTCGAGCTTCGAGGAGTCGTAGGTCTGGGCGAAGAGGTCCTCGAAAATAATTGAATACGGAATTCCGATCGGCTTGAGGTTCTTCATCGCGCGCCGCAGGTAGAGCGCATTGAGATGCTGATTGCCCACGAAGGTGATCTTGCCCACCTTCACCACCGGCCCTTCTTTGATGTTGAATGTCACCTGCACCGAGGCCGGGGGAACGGTCTTAACGTCGGTTTTCACCGTCGCGAATTGGTGACCGTGCTCGGCAAGCAGTTCCTTGATCGCGTTCTCGGCATGCTTGATCCGCGTGGGATCATACTGGCTCTCCACCGAAAGGCCGACCTTCTCCTTCTTGAAGCGGTCGAGAATGTCGGAGTTGGTCACCGAGTTGTTGCCCTTGTAGACGATGTCGCGGATCGTCGGCTTCTCGCGGACAAAAACGTCGAGGATCACGCCATGCTCTGAGTCCTCGCGCTCTAACCGCAGGTCCTCAAAGTAGCCGGTGTTCCAAAGAGAGTTGAAGTCGCGCTCGATCGAAACCGGATCGTATGTGTCCCCCGGATGGGTAAACATGCGGGCGAGAATGGTTTCCTTGGGGATGCGCCGGTTGCCGATGACCCGGATCTGATCGATTGTGTCGGGGGTTTGCGCGAACGCTGCTCCTGCGGTCGACACAAGGACGACCAGCATAAGGACGCGCGCCACGCGCTTGACGGCGGATGCGGCGCCGGAGATGGAAGTGTGCCTGATCTTCACCGGGTATGAGCCCTGCGGCGAGCACAAAGTCTCTTTCGTACCATTGTTCGGGTTCACAGGAAGAATTTGCACACCCTCATTCGCTGAAAATCCGGTCTTTCCTCGGAGATTCTGATCGTTCCTTAAGGAAAGATCGATTCTACAGGACCGCGCCCACCCTCCCCAAACTGCCCGGGGTCCCCAGCGACAGGTCTTCGTCGCTGGGGGCCCCAGCGACGGGTGGCTCGAAGAGCCGGGGTCGCTTGGCCGGAAACTTCCGAGCTGGCTTAGGCACGCGACCGGTCCTTGTCGCAGCTTCCCAGCCGTGCTCGCCCCCGCAAACAACGATGAATCCCGTTTTCTGGAATCCATCTCGCAGTCTATCGGAATCAGGTGGGCTGACGTGCCCCTCGGCCCTCCGCACCTGGCGGTATGGTCCTTAGACGCGATTCACACGGTCAGGACAGCCCGCGCTGTTGCGGAATTTGCATGACGAAGTGGGCTGCGGCCGCAGTTGGCGCGCTTGGGGCGGATTTCCTTGGCGGGCGAGGCCGGGTGAGAGGCACTGCGCAGCAAACCGGTGCGCGAGCGGAGCCGGACCGCGAAGCGAGCGGGGCAAATGGCCAACCTTTTCCCGCGCTGGGGCGTCCTAATACGTTGGACAGATTGTCAAGCCCACGAGCGTTCTCATCATCTTCGTCGATCAGCTACCATAGTATGTTCAATGAAACGCCTGGCCGGAGTTACACTTCTGTGCGATTCGGCACGGTGCCGAGGAGCCGGCGTGCCGAAGCAATGCTTAATACCGGCGCCGGTTTGCGGCTGCGGTTGATGGCGGGCCAGTGGCTGGCTTGAACACCATCGACACGCCGGCCGAGGAGCGAATGCCAGCCCTATGATGTGGATTGTCCGGCTTGCGCTGCGGCGGCCTTATACATTCGTCGTCTTTGCGCTCCTGATCTTGATCCTTGGCGTCTACAGCATCGAGACGATGCCAACGGACATCTTTCCCAACATCAATATCCCGGTGGTCACCGTGGTGTGGAACTACGCCGGCCTCTCGGCCGATCAGATCGCCAACCGCATTGTGACCAACGCCGAGAGGGGTATGACCACGACGGTCAACGATATCGACCACATCGAGTCGCAGTCGCTGGTGGGCGTGGGGATCATCAAGATCTTCTTCCATCCCAACGTAAATATCGGCCAGGCCGTGGCCCAGATCACCGCTATCAGCCAGGTGCAGTTGCGCTCTCTGCCGCCGGGGACCACGCCGCCCTTCATCATCCAGTACAACGCTTCCAGCGTCCCGGTCCTGCAACTGGGGATGTCGGGCCCGGGCCTCGATGAAAAGCAGTTGAACGATCTGGCGACCAACACCATCCGCATTCAGCTGGCTACTGTGGAAGGCGCGCAAACGCCATTCCCCTACGGCGGTAAGCAACCGCAGATCGAGGTGGACCTCGATCTGAATGCGCTTGAGGCCAGGGGACTGTCGCCATCCGACGTGGTCAACGCCATCACGGCGCAAAACGTAATTGCTCCATCGGGCACCATCAAGCTCGACCGCTTTGAGTACCAGGTGGAGACCAACTCCGCGCCTGCGGTTGTCGATGCTCTGAACGACATGCCCATCAAGACGGTGAACGGGGCGGTGGTCTATATCCGGGATGTGGCCCACGTGCGCGCCGGAAGCCCACCGCAGACCAACATCGTCCGCGTCGACGGCCGCAGGGCCATCATGATGAACGTCCTCAAGACCGGCTCGGCCTCAACGCTGGACATCATCAAGAACGTGAACGCAATCATTTCCAGCCCGAGTATGAAGGGCCAACTGCCTCCGCAACTCAAGATCGTTGCGCTCGCCGATCAGTCGATCTTCGTGCGCGGCGCCATCAGCGGCGTGGTGCGCGAGGCGATCATCGCCGCCTGCCTGACCGCAACAATGATTCTGGTTTTCCTGGGTAGTTGGCGGTCGACGATTATCATCGCCGTCTCCATTCCGCTTTCGATTCTCTGCTCCCTCATCGTGCTCGACGCGCTGCACGAGACCATCAACATCATGACCCTAGGCGGCATGGCGCTGGCCGTGGGCATCCTGGTGGACGATGCCACCGTCGCCATCGAGAACATCAACCGCTATCTGGAGACAGGACGCGAGCTGGAGGCGGCCATCCTCGAGGGCTCTGCGCAAATTGCCACTCCCGCGTTTGTCTCCACACTCGCCATCTGCATCGTTTTCGTGCCCATGTTCTTCCTGAGCGGCGTGGCACGCTACCTGTTTGTGCCGATGGCCGAGGCTGTGGTCTTCGCCATGCTCGCCAGCTACTTCCTGTCGCGCACACTCGTGCCCACCATGGCCAAGTACCTGCTGAAGGAGCACGACGATGCGCAGACGGCGAGAAAACAAGTTAGCCGCAACCCGTTCACGCGGTTTCAACACGGATTCGAACAAGCCTTTGACCGCTTTCGCCGCGGCTACCTGAGCCTGCTCACTCTGTGCGTCGATCACGCGGGCGCCTTCTTGATCTGCTTTTTGGCCTTTGCGCTCCTCTCGCTGGGACTGGCGCCGTTCCTAGGGCAGGACTTCTTCCCTTCGGTCGACTCCGGCCAGTTCATGATTCACTTGCGCGCGCACACCGGCACGCGCATCGAGGAGACCGCCGCGCTCTGCGACCATGTGGAGGCGACCATCCGCCAGGAAATTCCGCCTGACGAACTGGTTACGATCCTCGATAACATCGGCCTGCCTTACTCTGCGCTGAACCTCTCCTACTCCACCTCGGCGCCGGTGGGCTCGGCGGACGCCGACATCCAGGTGCAGTTGACCAGGGATCATCATCCCAGCGAGATGTACGTCGAGCGTCTGCGCGAGGTGCTGGCCCGCGAATATCCCGGCGTAACGTTCTATGTGGTGCCGGTGGACATCGTGACGCAGATTCTGAACTTCGGGCTGGCCGCGCCGATCGACATTCAAATCGTCGGCCCCAATCTCTATGCAAATCGCACGCTGGCCGAACACATGCTCAATGAGATCCGCTACGTTCGCGGAGCAGCCGACGCGCGCATCCAGCAGCCTTTCAACTATCCCAATTTCACGGTGAACGTGGACCGCACGCGCGCCGCGAGCACGGGCCTGACGCAGCAGAACGTGGCCCAGGGCCTGCTGGTGGCGCTGAGCGGCAGTTTCCAGACCAGTCCGAATTTCTATCTCGATCCGCGCAACGGAGTTTCCTACAACATCGCCATTCAGGCGCCGCAGTACCGGCTGGACACCATGGCGGCATTCGAGAGCCTGCCCATCACCGGCTCGGCAACCAACGCGGCCATGACGCAACCTTCCACCAGCACTTCGACGGGCGCGCCCGGCGCTGCGCCGCTGGGCAGCGTCGCCCCCGCCGAGACTCCCGGCACCACGACGGCTGCACCGGGCGTCCCCAGACCCGTACAGGTGTTGAGCAACCTTGCCGCCATCGTCCCCGGCGCCGAGCAGGGCTCGATCAGCCATTACGACGTGCAGCCCGTGATCGATATTTACACCAACGTGGAAGGCACCGACCTGGGCAACGTGACCCGCGCCATGGAGAGGATTGTCGCAAGCCATCAGAAGGATTTGCCCCGCGGCTCGCAGTTCATCTTCCGCGGCCAAAGCGAAACGATGTACCGGTCGTATTTCGGACTCCTCAGCGGCTTGGCCTTTTCCATCCTGCTGGTCTATCTGCTTATCGTAGTCAACTTCCAGTCGTGGCTCGATCCATTTCTCATCATTTCGGCGCTGCCTGCCGCGCTGGCGGGAATCGTCTGGTTTCTCTTCCTCACCGGGACGCGCCTCAGCGTGCCCGCGCTCACCGGTGCCATCATGTGCATGGGCGTGGCCACCGCCAACTCCATTCTGGTGGTGAGCTTTGCGCGTGAGCAGATGGAGATTCTTGTCGGCGATGCCCGTCACGCCGCGCTGAATGCAGGCTTTGTCCGCCTGCGCCCGGTGCTGATGACGGCATTGGCCATGATCATCGGCATGGTGCCCATGGCGCTGGGACTGGGCGACGGCGGCGAGCAGAACGCGCCATTGGGCCGCGCGGTCATCGGCGGTCTGCTGCTGGCCACGGTGGCTACGCTGTTCTTTGTGCCCGCTTTTTTCTCTTTCATTCACGGCCGCATCGAGCGGCAGCGCGAGCGGGACGACGAATCCGATGCCGCGCGATTTGATGAATTCGACGCCAGACCGGAGTAGGTGCTTATGACCCAGGAACCGAATCCACATTCTCAATCCGCTGCATTCAGCAACGAGACCGCTCCGGAGGCAACTCCTGTCTCGCCGCGCAAGGCCTTCGTGGGCGTGGCCGTGGTTCTGCTCATCCTCCTGGTGCTCGCGGCTGTCGGCATCCTTCGCCGCATTCATGCCGGCGCTATTCTTGCCCAGCGCACCAGCGCCCTGGCCGCGCCCACGGTCTCAGTAGCTCCCGCAAAGCCCGGCTCGCCCGTTGAAACCCTCGTGCTCCCCGGCAATGTGACTGCGTATACTGATTCGCCCATCTACGCCCGTACCGACGGTTACCTGGATCACTGGTACTCGGACATCGGCGCCCGGGTGAAGAAGGGCGAGCTGCTGGCCGTGATTTCCACGCCCGAGCTCGACAAGCAGGTGGCGCAGGCTGAGTCGGATCTGGCCACTTCACAAGCCAACGCCAACATCGCGCGCATCCAGGCCGAGCGGTACTCGGGACTGGTCAAATCCGACGCGGTCTCGCAACAGGACACTGACACGTTCGTAAGCCAGGCCGCCGCCACCGCAGCAGCGGTCAAGTCGGCCCAAGCCAACCTGCAGCGCCTGCGCGAATTGCAATCCTTCGAGAAAGTCTATGCGCCATTCGATGGCGTAGTGACGGCGCGCGAGGTCGATACCGGTCAGCTCATCAGTTCTGGCTCCGGCCAGAGCGCCGGCACCGAGCTCTTCCACATGCAGGCGTTGCAGACGTTGCGCGTCTTCACCAACGTTCCCCAGCTCTTCTCGCAAACCATGAAGCGCGGAATGAAGGTCGAGCTCGCCTTTCCCGAGTACCCTGGGAAGACCTTCGAGGGTACCCTCGTCCGCACGGCCGATGCCATCGATCCCGTGAGCCGCACGCTTCTGGTGGAGGTGGATGTCGACAACCGTGCCGGTCAACTCATGCCTGGCTCGCTCGCGCAGGTTCACTTCAAGACTCCGTCTGCCGCGCCAACATCCATCGTGCCCACATCGGCTCTGATCTTCCGGCGCGAGGGGATGCAGTTAGCGATTGTGACCAGTAGCAGCGCTGGGACCGTTGCGCATCTCGTCCCCGTCGTGATCGGCGAGGACGACGGCGCCACGGTGCAGATCGTCACCGGCCTCAATCCCGGCGATAAAGTGATCCAGGATCCGCCCGACTCGTTGATCGACAACGAAAAAGTGACGGTGGAATCGTCCGAAGGCAGTGCATTTGGCCCGGGGGGAATGTGACCATGGCGGAGCGATCGCCAAAGAATCGTGCACCGTCGCTGCAAACAGCACGCCTCGGTCTGGCAGCGGTTGCATCGTTGGCGCTGATTCTTGTTTCCGGCTGCAAGCCAGTCGGTCCCAACTACCACCGCCCCGGCTACAACGCACCGCCGGCTTATAAAGAGACCGGCGCGACAACAGTAGTCGTTCCTCCGCCCAATCCACAGGGTGGCGCATGGCAGCCGGCGAACCCTTCAGACGGAATGTTGAAGGGCAAGTGGTGGGAGATCTACCAGAACCCGCAGTTAAACAAACTTGAAGAGCGCATCGACTCGAACAACGTGCAACTCCGCCAGGCAATGGAACTTTACCTGGCCGCAGAAGACCAGGTTCGCGCTGCCCGCGCCAACCTCTATCCCACGCTCTCGGCCGGCCCTTCAATCAGCCGCGATCGCGTCTCAGCAAACCGCCCTCAGGCCGCGCCCGGAAGCACCACAACCTACAACGATTTCGTCATTGCCGGCCAGGCCAGTTGGGAGCCGGACTTCTGGGGACGCATTCGCCGCACCGTGGAGCAGGCGCGCGAGAACGCACAGGCCAGCGCTGCCGATGAGGCCAACGTGGCTCTCACGCTGCATGCGGAGCTGGCGACCGACTACTTTGCTTTGCGCGGGCTCGATTCCCAGATCAAGCTGCTGACGGACACGGTGGCCGATCTCGAGCACCAGCTCGACTTGGCGCAGCGGCGCTTTGGCGGCGGAGTAGCGACCGAGGTGGACGTGGCGCAGGCGCAAACGCAGCTTGAGACCGTTCGCGCACAGCTTGTCGACCTGGGTGTGGCGCGCGCGCAGTACGAGCACGCCATCGGCACTCTTGCCAACGACAACTTGCCTGACTTCAGCATTCCGCCGTCGCCGCTCGATCTTGCACTGCCAAAGGTTCCTCTGGGCGTGCCCTCGCAACTGCTCGAGCGGCGTCCCGACATCGCCGTAGCCGAGCGCCTCGCGGCCGCTGCGAACGCACAGATCGGCATCAACATCAGCGCGTTTTATCCCACCATCACTCTCAGCGGCACCGGCGGGTTCGAGAGCACGAATCCCGGCACCTGGATTCAGGGCCCTAGCTCGTTGTGGAGTTTAGGCGCGCAAGCAACAGAGCTGCTCTTCGACGCGGGCCAGCGCCACGCCCTCACCGATGCAGCCCGCCACAATTACGAGGCCCAGGCCGACGGCTATCGTAATTCGGTCTTTCAGGCGTTCAACGACGTCGAAGACCAACTCTCGAACCTCCGCATTCTGGAGCAGGAAGCGGCCGCGGAGCAGCATGCAGTCGACGCTGCGCGGCACTCCTTCGATCTCTCCAACACGCGCTACAACGGCGGGGTCACAAGCTATCTTGAAGTCCTCACCGCCGAGCAGACCCTGTTGCAGGACCAGGTGACCGCCATCAACATCCAGAGCCGGCAATTCGCTGCCAGCGTTAGCTTGGTGCGCTCGCTCGGCGGCGGCTGGGACGTAACCCAGTTGCCGTAAGAGCAGACTGCTTTTCGTTTCTCACTCTGCTGTGTGCGAGAAAAACCCCGCCGGCACGTCGGTGAGCGTCAGCCCAGGCCCCTCCCACAAAAGCCGCGGCGCGCCTTCGGTAGCCGTGTTCAAAGCCTCAACGTGGATCGCGTGTAGCCCGGCGCGCAGACCGAGCGAGCCGCGATCGTAACGAAGCGCATTACCAGCCGCGCCGCAGACCAGCCCGAAGGGCGGTCCGGTCTTTGCCACTTCCATTCCATCAATCACCAGCCGGGCGCCGTCGCGATCGATCAGATGAAAGGTGTAGCCGCCGTCAGCGGGTACATTGATGAATCCGTCCCATACCGTGGCGTAGCTCATCAATCCCTGCGCGTTGGCTTCGAGATCCGGTGAGTGGCCGCTCAGTGCCGCCTGCAGTGTGGAGAAGTCGGGCAGCGCGGTCCACGCGCCGGAATAGATCTTCCAATTCAAGCCCGACGCTGCGGGCCCAGCGGCCTTCATCGCACCGTGCCATTGGCCGACGGCCACAATCCCCTGCGCCGCCCAATCCTGATGGCCGGCCTTGTCCGTCACGTGCAGCAGCACGCGGAATCGCCCTGCTCCGTTTCTGCCATCGAGTTCAGTTCCGAGCGCATCCGGAAAGCGATGCTTCACGCGCCGGCCGTGCGCCGCGGTTCCATCGCCAAAGAGCCAAGTATATTGTACTCCAGGCGCGTCCTGCGCGGTGAGCGTCACTTTCTGCCGCGGCGCGAAGACTGGCGGATCGACGCTGAATGCCGCAACCAGAGCAGGTGCGGGCGCATACGTAGGCTGAGCGGCGCCGCCCGAGACTTCAAGCGGCATCTGCACGTCGCTGGTCACGCGCGTCTGGCCGTACTTCACGTTGTCGAAGGTCACATCGCTCACATCGCCGGTGATAGTCGACTCGGCGAGAGGCGGCTGATCGAGCGCCCAGATGTTTTGGAAGGTGAATCCGTGGAGGTTGGGCTGCTCCTGCTCCATCTGCACCAGCGAATACCAGTTGTCGAGCAGCAGATTTTCAAACGTCACGCCCGAGTGGTCGCCGCTGGCTCCATTCGCGCCCCAGAAGCCAAGCAGGCCAAACGTTTGCCCGCATGCCCCGATGCCCCCGTGCAGAATTTCGGAGTCGCGCAGAGTAAAGTTCCGCAGGTTATAAATCTTCTGCGGCCATCCCAACCGCACCACATTTGAAATGCTGGTGGAGAACTCGCTGTTCTCGACCAGAATGTTTTCGACGTCGGCGCCGGGGGCCACCATGGCGGCCTCCGTATAGCCGTCCCAATTGCCTAGCGCCGCCAGATCGTCGTCCGACGCGCGGATGAATGCGTGGTTTACAACTGTGTCGCCCCCGCCCAGCCAGTCCATGCCGTCCTGGTTGGCGTTGCCTGGGTCGCCGCCGATCACCCGCAGATCGTCAAACCGAAAGCCGGTGGAATCCTTCATCTGGATTGACCAGGCTCGCGAGCGGATGATGCACGTCAGGCCGTCGATCTCCACGTTGTGCGCTCCGTAGGCGACGATGCAATGCCAGTCGGGTTTCTGCATCCAGCCCTCGTCGCCATTCGGATCCTGCGGGCCGTCGTACACAATCGTTCCCCGGCCCAGCACCTTCACGTTTTCCACCTGCCAAAGATTCAGGCTGCCGAAGACAAATGCGCCCGGCTCAAGGTAAATCGTTTCGCCGCTTTTGGGATTCAGGCTCTCCTTGTGCACACCCGCGGGCACGATGGTGACGTTGGGCCCGCTGGGCGCGGCCGGAGGCGGCGAGCCGGCAAAGACGAACAGCATCCGCGCCCGGTTCAGGAAGTCGCCAGGCCGCGAGATGGAGACCTTGGCCGGGCCGGGCAGGCGAATGAGGATGGTCTGCGGCTCACCTTCCGGGTGCGAGGCCCGCAGACCTAGCCGCCATGGTTCGATGTCCACGCCGCCATCCCAGAAGTGCGGGTCGGCGGCAGTGATTGAGATGTTCACCGGGCCGGTCGTGTCGAAGCTGGCAAATTCGTAGTTTGAAGCAGCGTGAGCCACGGCGACCCGCTGGTTGTTCACCGTGATAGCGAAGAAGCTGTTGCGCATCTCGTCGGGGACGGGCGCGGACTGGACCTGCGCAGCGCCGCAGGCAGCGCTCGAAAGCACAAGAAGGAAGACGAGCAGCGCGCGAAAACTCGGCAAAAGGCAAAACCCTCAAAGAAATTCCGGAAACCAGACCACTGTAGCACCCGGACTTGGGCAGCCAGCTTTCAGCGACACCTGGGCGCGCCGGCATGTATAATTCGTGACGCGAAAAAATTGCTAACTTCCTCCAAATCCGCGCGAGGTGACCAAAATGCCGCTCTCCCGTCTTGCTCCATCCTTCGCTTCTTCCCTTCTCTTTTTGGCCGCGCTCGGCGTTTTGGCGCCAGTCGCGACCGTGCCGAGTCATGCGCAGGCTACATCGCGAGTTACGATCAATGGTTCCCTAAGCCGGATCGTCGTCAGTGAGCAGGAGCCGACACCCGTGCGACGCGCGGCAAAGGACCTGCAGAGCGACTTTGCCAAGGTTTTCGGCCGTACTCCACAGATCGTTGATGGTTTTCAGGACGCCGGCCCATTGGCCATTTTCATCGGCCAGCGCGACCATATTCCTGCAGGGCTGAACTGCGCGACGACATCGGACCGCGAGGCATTTGCGTTTTCAATCGCTCGACTCGGGGACGATCCAAAAGCCGCTAATATCATCTGCCTCACCGGCACGGATATGCGCGGCACCATTTACGCCATCTACGAGTTCTCGCAGCGCATCCTCGGCGTGGACCCCATGTACTTGTGGACCGATAAGCAGCCCGCAAAGCGCGCGTCCATCACGTTGCCTACGGATTTCGCCCGCACCTATCCGAGTCCTGTCTTCAAGTATCGCGGATTCTTCACCAACGACGAAGATTTGCTGAGCGGGTGGATCCCGCCTGCGAAGGGCGAACAAACGGGAATTTCGCTCAAGGCCTGGGATATGGTGTTCGAGACAACCCTGCGGCTGAAGGGCAACATGGTGGTGCCCGGCACATGGATCTTCCCCGATGACGCACAGGTGCATGCGGCGACTGAGCGCGGTTTGATCATCAACCAGCACCACGCGATCCCGCTTGGGGTAAACGTGGCGCGCTGGCCGGCGGATGTGCCCTACAACTACTCCACGCACCCTGAGATTCTGGAGCGCGCATGGACCAATGCGGTGAACGAGTACAAGCCCGACGAAGAAATCCTGTGGAGCGTAGGCCTGCGCGGGCTTTCGGATTCGAGCTATGCATCGCTTGACGAGAGCGTGCGCAACAACGATCCGCTTCTCGGCCAGAGAATCAGCGAGGCCGTCGCCGATCAGATGAAAATCGTGCGCGCAAAGTATCCCAACGCGCAGTTCGTAACCGATCTGTGGCAGGAGGGTGCGCGCCTGATGCAGGAGGGCTACCTGAAAATCCCGCCGGAGGTGATGCTGGTATGGGCCGACACCGGCTACGGCGACATGCAGGATGGCGGCAAGGTTGCCGCGGGGCAGGGAATGTATTTTCACGTGGCCATGATGAACGGCCAGGCGAATCAACTCTCGGAGATGGTCTCGGTGAAGACGATTCAGTCCGAGATTGGGCGCTACATCAATGCCGGCGCTACTTCGTACTTCCTGGTCAACACGAGCGACCTCCGGCCGGTAGTGATGACAACGCGCGCTGTGATGGAGATGGCCTGGAGTGGGAATTTGACCGGTAATTTGAGCGGAGCGCCCGCAACCACGGCCGGCGTTGACGCGAAGGGTGATGCGGACGACGCCTACTATCGCCGCTGGATCACTGATGAATTCGGCCCGCGCTCCGTCAATGCCTTGACCAAAATGTATAAGGAGTATTTTGCTGCGCCTTCGTTGCGGCCGCCGTTCGGACCGCCGCGGCTCACCTCGGCCGTCAACCCACCGCCCCCAATGCCGCGCAGCAATGTTCCTCTCGTAGAGGGTGATAACCACTATCACTCCGAGGCGCGCCGGCTGATCCTGGACACGCTTTCTGAGCACCAGGTGGTTGGGATTCCAAGTCAGTCGCCCAAATGGACACAACCGCGCGTAATGCCTGTGGCGGATGCGCAGCTGCGCGCAATGCTGATCGATCTCGACATCAAGGATTGCGTAGACGCTCAGCCGCGCTGGGATGCGGTCTGGAAGGATGCGGTTGCGGCGAAAAGCCTGATCGATCCAGCGTCCAGCAACTATTACCAGGAAGCCGTCCTCACCATGGTCACCATCAACCGTGAGAGCAACCACATGCTGTTTGAAGTGGCCAGCGCTGTGAAAGATGCAAACGCCGGCGACACGGCGAAGGCACAGGGCGAGACAGCCGAAGCGCTCCGTGCCTTCACGCAATCCAGGCCTCCATGCACGCCGCCGAATATGGCAAGTGGAAGAACTGGTATCGCGGCGACTGGCTGACGGGCGTTTATCGCACGCGCGAGCTGGTTCAGGCCTATGCAGATCACCTGAAGGATCCGATGGCGAAGCTGCCCGCACCGGCCTCGTGGAGCGGATGGGAGGGATACTTCCACATCATGGAATACGAAGACGACCGCTCGGTGGACGTGCATTGAGCGAGTCCGGGATTCCGCTTCATCCCGATCACATTACGCGAGAGTGGCCCGCGGTGAACCGAGTTAAACCTCGGCGAGGATCTTCCGCAGAGCTGGCGCGGGGAGGCCGGAGCGTTGCACAAGCTCCTTGAGCTCTCTTGCCAGTTGGAGCATCTCATCGGGAGCCTGCGAGCAGTGCCATCCTCCACCGATCTCGCCAAATTTTGAGGAGAGAAAAGCGCACAGGAAAGCAACCAGGATGAATCGTGGGAGGAACCCGAAAACTGCATTGAAGCGGGGAACGACGCGGCGGCCTGTGGCGCGGAGCACCGCGAGCGTCTCGCTCATGGCGTCGGCGAGCATGCGCAGGTCGCCTTTGCAACGCGCCAGCGCGTAGGTATCGCAACCGTGCTTGAGGGTGACCACGCCGAAGGGCGCCACCAGCGCCGCATGGGTGGCGAGCCAATCGGGCATGTGCGGCTCTGTTCGGGCCTTGAGACCAGCGCGATTAAGGATCCCGATCAAGCGCGTGAGCCTTGGCGTCGTTTGTCCGTTCAATTCGCCGAACGGAGTGGACGCTCCTTTGACGCGCAAGGCTCGCACCAGGCTGCCTTCGCGCCTTCCGCCTGCGAAGACGAAACCAAACATCACGCGATCTGCCCCCAACGCCGCCACCCACTCCTCGGGACCCAGGGCTGTATTCACCATGAAGACAACGCACGGCGAGCGGTTTTGCGCTAGCACGGGCAAAAGCTCCCGCACCTGGTTCTTGCGGACCACGACGAAAATGTAGTCATAGACGTCTGCGGGATCAAGGCGATTAATGGCGGGCAATCGAGTCACGGTCCGGGCGCCGTTGAGTGGATTCTCGATTTCGACGCCTCGCTCCATCAACTCCTGGTATCGCTTGGGGCGAACGAGCATGGTGACGTCCGAGCCAGCCCGGTGCAACTCCACCGCACAGACGGAACCATTCACACCGGCCCCCACGATAAGCATGCGTGGCGATTCGCAATTCATGGGGATCTCCACCGATGGGATTTGCCTGTATTGTAGCGAATTCGGTGGTTGGGAAAAGGAGAGAATACGAGGACGACCGGTCAGTGGATGTGCATTGAGGTGCAACGAGAGCGGCTGCATGAAGAAATCGTCATCTAAGGGCGCGCGATGTACCCCCAAAACTGACGCACGGGCAGTTTCCAAATATAATCTCTTCAGGTCCCCTTTCACTCCGACGCGCTCAGTGCCTTTGCGCCGGTTTGCAAGTGAACCGCGCACGGATACTTTCCTCTTTATGAATCAAGACGACTTGATCCTGGTGACTGGCGCGACCGGCTTTCTGGGCACGCAAGTGGTTCGCGAGCTGTTGCAACGCGAGCCACGCGCCCGGCTTGCCCTGCTCATTCGCCCGCGTCCGGGTCAAACGCCTGCGCAGCGCGCCGAGTCGATTCTTCAGTCCGCGGAATCGTCGCGCGTGCAGGTTTATGCCGGAGATGTAAGCGAGCCCAACTGCGGGTTGGACGCTTCAACCTGGCAGCTCCTGTGCGCCGAGGCCACGAGCATCATTCATTGCGCGGCTACCGTGCGCTTCGATCACTCGCTGGAGCAGGCGCGGCACATGAACGTAGAGGGCACGCGGAAGATGCTGGACTTCGCAGCGGCCATGCGCTCTCTCAGGAGCTTTGTCTACGTCGGCACTGCATATGTGGCGGGCGAGCGCACAGGATTGGTTCGCGAGAGCGAGCTCGACGTGGGCCAGCATTTCCGCAATACCTACGAGCAAACCAAGGCCGAGGCTGAGGCGCTGGTGCGCTCCCGGCTTGGCTCACTTCCCGGTATCATTTTGCGTCCAAGCATCATCGTGGGAGATTCGCAGACGGGCGTCACCTCGAGCTTCAAGATGCTGTACTGGCCGCTCAAGATCTACTCCAGAAGGCTGTGGCGCACGGTGCCGGGATACCCCGATGCCGTACTGGATATTGTTCCCGTGGATTACGTGGCGAGAGCCATCGCGCAGCTTGCTTCCGACGAAAGCGCCCTGGGCAGCACCGTTCACCTATGCGCCGGGCCCCGTGGCAGCGCCACAATCGAGCAGATCGCGAGGCGTGCGGCGGAATACTTCAAAGTGCGCGAGCCGCGTTATGTCGATCCGAAGATCTTCTTCGCCGCCGTGCGGCCATTGCTCTCTCTAGCGCTGTGGGGGAAGAAGCGGCGCGTGCTGATTGACGGGCGCGCCTACCGCGACTACTTCACCATGCGCATGCAGTTCGAAACCACCAACGCCGAGCGGCTGCTCGGCCCCGCGGGAATCTTTCCGCCACTCGTGATGGAGTATCTTGACCGCCTGCTTCACTATTGCGTGGCCAGCAATTGGGGCCGCAAGGAGATTCCGGCACAATGACTCTTTTCCGCCGCATTCAGCTCGCCCGTGACCCCAGCATCACCGTGGCCAACCTGGTCGATGAGTTGCTGCGACGGAAGGGAGATAGCGAGGTCTCGGTCGGCGAAAGCGGACGATTCAGTCTTTCTGAGCTGCACGCAGCAATTTGCAGGATCGATGCGTTCCTTCGCCATTCCATCGGCCTGCGCCCCGCCGAGCCTGTTGCCATTTATTGCTCGAACGATCACCACTGCTTCCACTGGTTCCTAGCCATCATCCGCGCTGGCGGTATTGCCGTTCCGCTGAATCCGCAACTCTCTCTCAGCGAGGTGCGGCGCATCCTTGCCGATAGCGGCACGCAGATTCTGGTCACTGACAAAGCGGTCTTCGAGCGCAGCATTGTGGAGCGGAGCGCGCTGAATGTCCGGGCATGGATTCAGGATGACAGGGAAACGGTGACGATGGACGGATTTGTACGCGTTGGCGATTGCGGCCCGCCGCTTCCGCCGGCCGCCATCGATCCTGCGGCGACTGTCGCGGTCTTCCATACCTCCGGCACCACCGGGTTTCCCAAGGGAGCAGCACTTTCAAGCCGTGCTCTGCTCGGCGCACGCGCGTCTACGGTCTTTGCCGGACTTTTTCTCGGCCCCAAGGATCTCGCGCTCGTCGCTTTGCCCTGGTCGCACATCATGGCGGTGAGCATTGCGCTCTACGGATTGATGGCCGGAATTCGCGGATGCTTTCTCGAGCGATTCGACGTCGAAAACGCGCTCGATCTGGTCGAGCGATTCGGCGTAACTGCAGTTGTTGGCGTGCCCGCGATGCTTGCCCGGCTGGTCAACAGCAATCCCGACCCCGGCCGGCTCGCGAGCGTGCGCGTGTGGCTTTCGGCCAGCGACTACCTTCCCTCTGAGGTTCGCCTGCGTCTGCGCGAATTCGGCGCGATCCTCCGCCTGCCGGGCGGCCGGCGCATCCCTCCGGTCCTTTTGAATGGTTACGGCATGGTCGAACTCGGCGGACTAGCCATGATGGGCATCGAATGGTCGCTCTTCCCCGGCAGCGGCCAACTGTACTTTCCCGTTCCGCCATTTCGCGTGCGCATAACCGATGAAAACGGCCGGCGCGTCCGGGCAGGCGCCCCTGGCGAGTGCCAGATTCGCCGCCGCGGCCTGTCACCGCACTATTGGAAGGACAAGGACAGCAACAGCGGCCTTCTGACGCGCGACGGGTGGCTGCGCACGGGCGATCTGGCGACGCGTAACCGTCTTGGCCTGATCCGGCTGGTGGGGCGCGCCAAGGACGTGATCAAGTCCGGCGGCTATTCGGTTTACGTCCGCGAACTGGAAGAGACCATTCTGGCTCATCCCGCGGTAGCTCACGCGATTGCCTTTGGCATTCCTCACAAGGAGAAGGGCGAGATACCGGTCGTGGCAGTCGAGTTACAGCCTGGCGCCCGGGAAGACGAAACCGACTTGCTTGAGTGGTGCCGGAACCACCTCGCGGCCTACAAAGCGCCGCGGCGCATCTGGATTGTCGATCCCGGTGGCTTGCCTCAGAATCACAACGGCAAGGTCCTCAGGCGGGTCCTTCGCGAACGGTTCTCCGCAAAGACCGCCTAGTCGTGGCGGAGCGCATCCACCGGAGAAAGCTGCCCGGCGCGCCAGGCAGGTACGGCGCC
>JBEKAJ010000043.1:0-17359 GCA_050018295.1 Occallatibacter sp.
CCGCTTTCGGCGCAGCTCTGAGAACCGCGGCCGAGGAGGAAGATGCGCTGGTGGCTGAGATCCTGGCGTTCGCGCCTGAGTTGCGCCTGGAAGCGACGTCGCTGCGGAAGATTGGAAGGGGCCGTGCGCAATTACTCGCCGTGAGGCTCCGGGATGTGCTGCCCATCGACGGTCGCGAGGTCCCTGTGCGCGTGGCCGACGAATGGACTGCGCAAAGCCAGGAGGAGCGTTATCTTCGCGATGCGTTGGAGGCGTTGGACCGCCTAGAGCTAGTTTTCTAGGGGAACTACATGCTTAACGCCCTGCCGGGACCGAGAGGAGAAAAGCCATGAAATATGCGCTGCTAGAAATAGAACACGGGGCGCTTACCGCCTATTTGCTCGATGAAACAGATGGCCGCGCCCCCGCGTCGAAGGTTTCCACAGAAGAGACCATCTCGGGGCCTCGCGCGGTTCCGTGGATTCAGGGTGTGGCGGCGAATGCCGCAGCCGCTGCTAATAGGAGTCCGGTTTAGGGACTCAGACAAGTCCCTTTTCTAGGACCTGCCTTTCCAGGTCACAGGATGCGCTGGCGGGCGATTTAAGGGCCTCGATGAAAGGGCTGGGAAGAGATGGGCACGAGAAACGCTGCTGCTGCTCTAGACGCCGAAGCGTTCGATTGCCAGGCGCCTCAGAGATTGGTCGACACCTGGCGGCAAGGCCAATTTGGAAGCTGGGCTCGAACCGAAGATCTTGAAGGCGTGGAAAGGCAAGCGATGAATTCCGGGGCGGTAGCAAAGGCGATCCCACGGCGCTCGTTCGAGGCGAGCCAACTTCCGGTTCGGCCCGATCCGGATTTGGTCGCTTCCGCGCGCAGGGCGCCAACCCCCGCCCCGGCTCCCGCCGGCGATGAACTAGTCGCGGCGCTCGCTGCTGAGATCATCGAGGCGCTGCTGGAATATCGACCCATCGTTTGCACCCAATATGCGGCCCAGTTCCCGCGATCCATACGACCGCAATCAAGGCCTGTTGCGGCCGTTTTCTTTTGGCCCCGCCCCGTTCTGCCTCCGCTATTCCGCCAGACGCTCCGCGCCGTCATGCTAGAGGCCGAGCTGGAACTCACGGAGGCCGCGAACGGCCGCAGCGAAGCGCGTCGCACGCTCGCACTCGATCAGCAGATGCTCCCATTCACAGAAAGCGAGTACGTCGAAGTGCTGCGCGCCAGAGGGCACCTCACGCCTCAAGAAGACCTCGCTGCGAAAGTTGGTGCGGTATGGCCGTAGAGACTTCCGCCGTCAGCATCAAGATCAACGTCGTCGACCCGAGCTCTGGCCAGGTGATCCAGAACGTCACGGGCAACCTGGACAAGCTCGGCGCGGCGGGGATGCGCGCCGGGCAGAGCGTGCGCCGCGGCATGGACGAGGCCGGCGTGGGGTCGCTCTCGGCCGTCGAAAGGATGCGCCTGGTGACCGAGGAAGCCGGCGTCCGGCTGCCCCGCGCCTTCTTGCGCCTGGCTGCCCAGAGCAAACTGGCGTCGGAGGCCATCAGCGCCATCGGCCCCGCGATGATGGGAATTGCCGCCATTCAGATCGGAGGGATGCTCTTCACTCAGCTCTACGAGGGAGCGAAAAAGTTCTATGAGAAATGGCTCGATGCGGACGGTGCGATCGAAAAATTCAATCGCGAGGCAGACGAAGCGGCCTCGAAGAGGTTCTATGAGAACGCCGGCATCAGCGAGCTTACATCTGACCTCCAGAAAGCGAGCCAGCAGCTCGATCAGCTCAATCAGAAGCAAGCGAACTCGCCTAAATGGTGGGGACTTCTCGGGGCCGGAGGTTCTTCTCTAGTGCCTGGCGCAGGCGCCACGCCCGCTCTTGTTCAATCCTATTTCAGCCCAACAGACGCCGCGAGTCTGAACGCATCGCAGCAACAATCTGACAGCGACCGCCAGAAACTGATCGAGGAGACTCACAAGCACAATTTGCAGCTCGTTGAGGACGAGGGGCTGAAAGCGCGGGCCAAACTCACCGGGATCGCGCAGGAACGCCAGGCCCGGAAAACCGCCGATAGAGAAGCGGATGAAGAAACACGCTACAAGATCGCGCAGCAGGAGCTTTTGCACGAGATCACGAGCCGGCCGCAGGATAAGAAGCCCGGCGAAAAAGGCTATGTAACGCCGGTACCGGAGCCGGGCGCCGATGCGTACGGAGCGGAAAATCGCGACGCGAAGGCGCACGCGCAGGCGCAATACGAAGCCCGCGCCGACGAAATCAAACGTCAGAATGCGCGGGAGCTCAGCCGGATTCACGAAGAGGCGCTTGAGAGCAGTCTGCGGGGGTCCGCGCTTTACGAGCAGCAAGAGGCTCACGCGATCGACGAGCTGGGGAAGCAGGGCATCGCGACCGCCGGAGCCGTCAATGACCTCAAGGCGAAGTTTCACAATGAGGAAATGAGGCGGCTGGAGGATGAACGCCGCGAGACGGAGAGGATGGAGCGAGAGGCGGGGGCCGCGGGACTGACGGGCATCGCGAAGCTCCAAGCTGAAGGGCTAAATCGCGTCGCGGACATTGAGGCCGATCCCAATCTGGATCCCGCTGATCGCGCGCGTCGCACCGCCGCGGCGAGGGTCGGGACACAGCAGCAGATCCTGGAGGCTGAGCAGCAGCTGACCCAGCGCGTCAATCAGCTCGCAGATGAGGCGGCGGAGCACCAGATCGGCGGCTTCCGCCGCATCGATGCGGAGGGAAAGAAGCGGCTCGACGATTTGCGCGCGGAGATCGAGCGCACCTTCGGAAAAGCTCCCACGATCGGCCCACCTTCCGTTGCGCAGGCAACGGGCCAGCGGCTGCTCGCGCAGGGGTCGGACAGCATCGGGCAGATGACGGCGGATCAGAAGGAGGCTCTCGCGCGGCGTAACGCCGAGGAGACGGAGCAGATCGAGGCGCAGGCGCGCATCAAGCTGCTCTCGGCCGAGAAGCAGCAGACGGCCGCGATCGACAACGAATATCAGGAGCGGCTGCGCAAATACAAAGAAGAGCTCGGGCAGCAGGAGATCTCCGACGACGATTACAACCGGCGCGTGGTGGCGGCCGCGCAGGAACGGGAGGCGCAGCTCGTCGACGCCGCGCGCCAGGCGCGCGAGAAGATGGCCGGCGAGTTCGATTCCTTCTTCAAGGGAATGAATCATCCGCTGCAGTACCTGCAGCAGGTGGGCGACAAGATCGTCGGCGAGGCAGCGGCAGCGCTGGTGCAACGCATGCAGGCTCACCTTGGTGGCCAGGGCGCGGCCGCCACAAATCCGGGCGGCATGCTCGGCAGCATCTTCGACAAGATCGCAGGCGTGCCCAAAGGCACGCGCGAGCCTGGCGCGGCGGAGGGGCCGGGCGCGGGCATCAAGGCGATCGCGCTGTCGACAGCCGAGATCCTCATTCAGAACGCAAGCATCGGGTTCGGTGGAACGAACTTTGGCGGCGGCATGCCCGGGCGCGGAGCGCTCGGCGCAACGGGATCCGCTGGCTCTTATTCGATCGGTAGCGGCGGCGCGTTCGCTCTGCCCACCTTCGGCCCGGGCGGTACCTCCGGTTTCGCAGGGCCGTACTCGATCGGCGGCGCGGGCAGCGCAGGCTACAGCGGAACGGCGAGCAGTCCCGGAGTCGGCGGTGCGGGCATCGCCAACCCCGCCAGGATCACGGGCGCGGGCGTCGTGAACGACGTCGGCCAGGGCATCACGCTTGCGCAGAGCATGGGCCGCATCTTCTCTGGTGGCCGCACGTCAGGAACGGGAAGCAGTTCAGAAGCCGGCGCCGCCCAGCCGCAATCTGTCAGCTCGGATGCGGATCAGATCGCACCGCAGCCGATGCAGAACATGCCGCTCGGTGCGCGCAGTCCGTCGAACGGCGGAATGCTCGGCGGCGGCGGTTTCGGTGCGAACCTGGGCGGCGCGGCGAGCGGCGCGCTCGGCGTTTACAGCGCCTACGAAGGAACCGGTGGTGTGGGAGGCGCGCTGTCCGGAGCGATGAGCGGCATGCAGCTGGGCATGGCCCTGGGCGGCCCGCTGGGCGCGGCCATCGGCGCGGCCGGCGGCGCCGTCCTCGGCGCCATCGGCATGGGCGGCCGCGAGAAAGCGCGCGTCTACGATCTCAAACAGGTGCGGCCGCACATGGCCGAAGACGAGCAGGGCTTCGAGACCGGCTCCATGGATTACCTCACGGCCTACGCGGACATGCAAACGCTCGACACCACGGCGGAGCGCACCACGAAACAGTGGGGGCCGGCTGCGCACTCCTACTACAACGACATCATCCGCACCGAAATCGCGCAGACGAAAGCCAAGTTCACGTCGATGGAAAGATCCGGGCGCAGCAACTACACGGCGAGCGCCGCGCAGTACGACGTGGGAACCGATGCGGTGCCGCGCACTGGTATGGCCGTAATTCACCAGGGCGAGCGCATTGTGCCGAGCGACCAGAATGAGCGCATCACGCGCGCCGTGGAATCCGGCGCGGAAAGCACGCATATGGCCACGGCAGGCGCGTGGGGTGGCGATGTTCATTTCCATGTGCACGCCCTTGATACAAAAAACGCGCGGCAAGCGTTCATGGATCACAAGCACCTGCTGCGCGCGGCGATCAACGAGAGCTATGCAGAAAACTCAGGAGGCGCCGATGCGGGATATTGATCGCGGCCTACTGAGTGAGGAAGGAGAAACCCTATGAGCGTCTCAAACGCTAGAACGAGCTACGCTGAAAGGCCGAGCAGCATCGACGGGAAGTGGATGACATTGGTCCCTCCCGAAACCCCTGATCGTGAAGGTCTCACTGGCGCGGACCTCGATCAGATTGTGCGCGAGTACAGCGGGCGCGAGGAAGCGGCAAAATCTCCCGTCGTTTTGGGCTTGCTTTCCCAGGCACGCCAGGAGCCAGTCGCGCGAATTGACGAGGTTCGGCGGAAAGGCGACTCGCTGGAGGGAAAGTTCGGCGCTGTCGATCCGCGCGCTGATTACCTCTATGGCCGCGGAGCCTTTCCCAAGACATCCGTGCGCGTGAAGCGGTCGCCAGATGGCGTTTCTCTCGACAGCGTG
Source organism: Occallatibacter sp. (assembly GCA_050018295.1). GTDB lineage: Bacteria > Acidobacteriota > Terriglobia > Terriglobales > Acidobacteriaceae > Telmatobacter. The sequence goes on from JBEKAJ010000043.1 coordinate 5,059, forward strand.
GGACTGATTCATCGGAAGGACACCGCGGCGGCCGCCTCCATTAACGAAACACCATCTCTTGAGGAGCTGATGCAAAAGCACACAGGTACTGAGGAGCATTTTTTTGGAGAACCACCGATGAGACGACCTGACTTTAGCCACGGGTACATCGAGATCATTTTTGACGCCGGCAAGCGGGCCGCGGAAGACGCAATTTCGCACCTGAAAGAGCGGGGTGGCTGGTGCGAGAGATTTGATCGCCAGGGCTTGCCTTTGGTCTTCGCGGAAGTGGCGGGGACGCCGTCATTCAAGCCTTTCGTATGTTTCGTGGAGAGCCTCGTCGATCGCTTCGATCCGATGGGTGAGCTGCTCTACGAGTGCGCGCGGTATCTGAGTCGCGAACGCAAGATCACGTTTGCCGACGCGTTGATGGAAGTGGCCAATCCGCATCTAGGGCCTTACATCGTGGGTTCGCCGAATGCGGATCCACACGGTGGGGCGTGGAACGCGCCGATTTCTCTAGAGCAGCGCCAGATGGAGCGCCGGGACTCTCTGCGGGCGATAAAAAATCATGTGTTGCCGGCGGAGATCGTTGACTTGGCCTGGCGTCGTGCGGAATCGAAGGGATCGCCGTACAAGCAGGCGCTGCTTGAAGTCACTGCGGAACATCCAGAGATCATGGAGGACTTTCAGGCGGCAGAACGTCGCGGTGGCGATGTTACCTAATTAGTAATCTAGGGCCGCTTCGGCTGCGCGCGGTTGTCAAGGGGTGCAGCCTTTGAGTTTGGGTTTCATGCGGGCGCTTCTCGATAAGTTAGGCGCTCGCATTTCTGTGTCTGGGCACATGCGCCGCCGCTCCTGACATTGAGCGGCTGTAGCTGATTGACACGCAGCGCCTGCAGCCAAAAAGTCGGCTAAAGAGCCGGGGCCCGGACACGCGCTGACCCGCCGACCTGCTGTTTTGAGAGGAGCAAAATTAAATAAAATTAAATAAAGAAAAAATTTGGCCCTCTGAAAACCCGAAAAATCAACATAACTCTTTTAGAATCAACGAAAACTGGTTAGAAACCGTTGCGAAATTTGTTGATTTTTGTTCGATTTTGTCACCCAAACAGGTCATTTTCGGCCGTTCCAAGGCACTTTTTGGGCGTCCCACGCAATCTCCGGCAGGTCTCCGTTAGCGGCGCACGCTAGCAGCTCGGAATGGGGTTCTTGAAGACGAGGTCGATCGGAAGCCAGTCTGTCAGGCGCTTATTGTCGATTTCGGCGTCTCCGGCTGTGCTCGACAGCGTCGACCGCGTAAGCGCCACGGTGATCTTCACCTTGCCCTTTACGCAGTACTCCTCAAGAAGCGTGGCGAGACTCTGGTCGGTCGCAGCCATATAGTCCGCCGAGAGTGCGCCGTCAGTTCCGGGGATATCGACCGCGCCCATGATGATCTGGTCCATCGTCATCGTGCCTTTGCTTTTGAGGCCCGAAGTGTCGATGCGCACGACGAGGATGGCTCTCTTGTCCAGCGCGTCCTCGGGCGCGTTGGGGTCGGCCGTGTACTTGATGGGCGGAATGGTGATGCCGGCCTTGTTGGGCTTAGCGGGCGGCGCGGACAGGGCGAGATGGTACGGAGGCCCCGTGAACTTGGGCTTAACCGGAATGCCGGAGTTCTGGGGTCCACACCCCGCAAGAAGAGCCAATGCCGCGATCGCGAAAAGAATGGATTTGTTCAAGTCATCCTCCAAGTCGTTCAAATTGACGCGCCATGATATCACCGGCGCGGGGGAATGGAATGTGATGGAGAAGCAGGGAGCGAGCCACCCCCAGCGACGAAGACCTGTCGCCGGGGACACGGGGAGGGACGGGGTGGCGGGGACCACAACTTTCAGCGCAAGATAGAGTCTGACCTATTAGCAAGCTGGCGCCGTGCAGCAATGTGCCGGCCATTCCCCTACGAGGAGCATTTGCGATGGAGCTGTTGCGCGGCGCAATCGCTATCGCCCTCTGCTGGAGCCTCTGCTTCCCTGCTCCACTGGCGGTTGCCCAGGATGCGGCGGCGAACGAGCAGTCTCCCGCCCCCCAAAAGCATAGGACGAACTATGTATCGACACAGTTGCAGGGCGACGCGCGGATTCTTCATGCTCTGAACCGATTGACGTTTGGGCCGAAGCCCGGGGACCTGGAAGCTGTGCGGGCGATGGGGCTGGACAAATGGTTCGACGGGCAACTGCACCCGGAGAGCTTGGATGAAACTGACTTGAATGCCCGGCTGGCCGAGTATCCCGCGATGCAGTGGAGTACGCAAGACCTGATGTTCCGCATGCCGAGCCCGGCCATCATTCGTCAGGCGGCGGACGGGAAGATTGAGATTCCGCGCGGCGGAACGCTGCACGCGGTGTACGAGAACCAGATCTATCGCTACCAACTGAGAAAAGCAGCGCAGGCTGACAAGCAGACGGCGGCAAATCAGGGACAGAATCAGGCGGGCAGCGCGCCGACCACTGCGATGAACGGCGGCGCGGGCAGCAATGCAAATAGCGGCAACGGAAATATGAACGCGGCCGCAAACTCGAGCGCAAGTTCGAGCGGGAATGCGAGCGCAAATCCAAACATGGACGCGGCCGGCGGGACGATCGCGTCGAACGCGGGTGGCGCGCCGAATATGGCCGCGCAGCCCGGAGCGGCACAGCCGGACATGAACGCGGCAACGACACAATCGATGAACATGTCGCCGAACGCCATGACGCCAGCGGCAACGAATCAGGCTTCGACGACTCCCGCGGTTGACGAGGCGCGGATCGCTCGCATTCTTGCTTTAGAGCCAACGGAGCGCGTGCGGCGGTTGCAGGCCATGCAGCCGGAGGAGTTCGAGAGCTTTATCAAATCGCTCAAGTCAATGCAACGCGCGGCGCTGGTGGCCGGCATGAGCCCGGACCTAAGAGAGTCTGTCGAGGACCTGGCGGCTCCGGAGCAGACGGTGGTGCGGGAGCTGTTTGCCGAGCGGCTGACGCGCGACATCTATTCGAATGCGCAGCTCCAGGAAGTGATGACAGACTTCTGGCTGAATCACTTCAACGTGTATCTGCGCAAGAACGAGCAGATGCCCTACTACCTGGTGAGCTACGAGCGCGACACGATCAGGCCGCATGCGATGGGCAAGTTCGAGGATCTGCTGGAAGCCGTGGCGCACAGCCCGGCGATGCTGATTTACCTGGACAACGCGCAGAGCATGGGACCGGATTCGCTGGCTGCGGATCGCGCGAAGATGGTGAACGAGCGGCGACCTAACGCCAAGCGGCAAGCGCCGGAGGGGCTGAACGAGAACTATGCCCGCGAGCTAATGGAACTGCACACGGTGGGCGTGAACGGCGGCTACACGCAGGCGGATGTGACGCAGGTAGCGCGGGTGCTGACGGGCTGGACGGTGGATCGGCCGCAACTGGGCGGCGAGTTTCAGTTCAACGATAATCGGCATGAGCCGGGCACGAAGAAAGTGATGGGCACGAAGATCAAAGAGAAAGGCGAGACGGAGGGGCGCGAGCTGCTGCACATGCTTGCGACGCGGCCGGCGACGGCCGAGTTCATCTCGCGAAAGCTGGCGATCCGGTTTGTGAGCGACAATCCGCCGCAGGCGCTGATGGACCGGATGGCCAAGTCCTATTTATCGAGCGGCGGCGATATTCCGACGGTGCTGAAGACGCTGTTCCGCTCGCCGGAGTTCTGGGCTGCGGGCGACGACAGCGCCAAGGTGAAGACACCGCTGGAGTACGTGGTGAGCGCGGTGCGTGCGAGCAACGCGAACGTGGCGAATTTTGAGCCGCTGGTGAATGCGCTGAAACGGATGGGAATGCCGCTTTATGGCTGCATTCCGCCGGTTGGGTACAAGTGGGACGAGGCCGACTGGGTGAGTACGGGTGCGCTGGTTGACCGCATGAACTTTGCGCTGTCGCTGGCGGCGAATCGTTTGCCGGGAATTACGGTGGGGTGGGCGCCGAAGATGGACATGAGCACATTGGACGACAATGCGCCCGCGATGCAAGTGGTTCCCACGCCGGCGTCGGAAGAGACGCGGCTGGAGCAGGTACTGTTGCCGGGCGGAGTGAGCGATGCGACGCGAGCGGCGGCGCTGAAGGAGTTTGAGGAGCAAAACGGCCAGAGTCCCTTGATGGCGACACCAGTCGCAGCGGCGCGGCGACAGAATCGCGCGCCTGCCGATGCGTACGAGCGGGAAGATCAGTTGCTGGCAGGATTGTTGCTAGGGTCGCCGGAGTTTCAGCGGCGCTGACGCGCCGAGGGACTAGAACTGGTTGCATAAATCCGGTTTTGAAAGGGCACGGCTTCAGGCGTGCCTTAAAAGCCGCATAAACATTGGGGCTTTAGCCCCTGAGGAACGTTCTTTTAAGCTGGCCGGGGCATTTATGCAACCAGTTCTAGGGACTTAGGGACATATGGAAACATAGCGAGCAGCGAGGATTTCTGAGCTGAGGAGCTACACGATGAGAATGAACCGGCGATTTTTTCTGCACAGGGGCGCGCTGGCCGTTGCGGGCACGACGGCGATGCCGAATTTTCTTGTGCGCTCGGTGTTGGCGCAGGCGGCGGCTGGTGCGCCGGGCCAGCGGCTGGTGGTGATCTTCCAGCGCGGCGCGGCCGATGGGCTGAATGTAGTGGTTCCTTATCGCGAAACAAATTACTACAAGATGCGGCCGAGCATTGCGATTCCGCAAAATCAAGTTCTCGACCTGGATGGATTTTTCGGGCTGCATCCGTCGCTTGGGGCGTTCAAGCCGCTTTACGATCAGGGACAGTTGGCGATTGTGCACGCGTGCGGTTCGCCGGATATGAGCCGGTCGCATTTTGACGCGCAGGACTACATGGAGTCGGGCACGCCGGGAGTGAAGAACACCGATGACGGCTGGCTGAATCGCGCGCTGCAGGCAGAAGACACGTATGTCGCCGCGTGCAATTGCGGCCGCCATAACCAGGAGCATACGGCGTTTCGCGCGCTGGCGCTGGGCGCCGAGGTGCCGCGGACGCTGGCGGGAACGATTCCGGCGATCGCGATCAGCAACGTGAACAGCTTTACCGTGGCGGGACGCGGAGCGACGCCGTCGCCTGCGGCGAGCGCGTTCGAGGCGATGTATGCCGACTCGGGCGACCGTATTTTTCACACGGCGGGCGATGAGACGTTTGAAGCGGTGAAGATGCTGAAGGCCGCGAATCCCGCGCAGTACACACCGGCGGCGGGAGTGAATTATCCCAACACGGATTTCGGCAACAGCATGCGGCAGATTGCGCAACTTCTGAAGGCGAACCTGGGAGTGGAAGCGGCGTTTACCGATGTGAACGGATGGGACACGCATCAGAATCAGGGCGGCGTGAATGGACAGCTTGCCAACCGGTTGAGCGATTTTTCCGCGAGCATTGCGGCGTTTTGGCGCGACATGGGCGACGAGCGAGGGAACGTGACGCTGGTGACGATGTCGGAGTTTGGGCGCACGGCGCGCGAGAACGGGACTGCAGGAACGGATCACGGGCACGCCAACGCGATGTTTGTGCTGGGCGGGCAGGTGAAGGGTGGCAAGGTGTACGGCAAGTGGCCGGGGCTCGACGATGAGCAACTGAACGAAGGCCGCGATCTGGCCCTGACCACCGATTACCGGCAGGTGCTGGGCGAGGTGGTGACGCGCACGCTGGGCGCGGAGAATCTCGAGACGGTGTTCCCTGGAGCGCGATTGAGCCGAGCGGGATTCTTGTGGCTGGTCTAGCCCGAATTTGAAACCGGGGAGGGCCCGGTGGCACGCTGCCCGCCGCATGATTTACCCTCAAGAACGGCATGAACATTCGGCGTACGCTTCTCTTCTCTTCCCTGGCCGTAGCTGGTGTTGCCGGCGCGGCCTTCGCTTTGTTTGGTCAACAGGCCACACCGCCCGCTGCGGCACCCGCGAGCCAGGAGGTTCCGGATGCGCCGCAGGCGACGCCCGAGGCAACGACGGTTCCTAATGGGCCATTTGTGGTGATGGACACGTCGATGGGCCGGATTACCTGCCAGTTCTACCAGAAGCAGGCGCCGAAAGCGGTGGCCAACTTCATTGGGCTGGCGGAGGGCACGAGGGACTGGACCGACCCCGCGACGAAGAAGGTTGAGCACCACAAGCGGTACTACGACGGGACCATTTTTCATCGCGTGATTCCGCAGTTCATGATTCAGGGCGGCGATCCGACGGGAACTGGGATGGGCGATCCCGGCTACACGTTCGACGATGAGTTCGATCCGGGCCTGAATTTCGACAGGCCGGGACGGCTGGCGATGGCCAACAGCGGGCCGAATACGAATGGGAGCCAGTTCTTTATTACAGAACAGGCATATGACTCGCTGGACCAGCACTACACGCTCTTTGGACAGTGCGACGATGCGAGCGTTGAGGTTGTGAAGACCATCGCGCGAGTGGCGCGCGACTCGAACGACAAGCCGCGGGATCCGGTAGTGCTGAAGAAGGTGACCATTGTGCGCGCGGGCGAGCCGATGCCGCCGGCGGCGCCGTAAAACAGAGATCAAAAAACAGCGATCAGGGAACAGAGATCAGAAGAAACAGGAGAAACAATGGCACTTGCAGCAGGAACGTACGCCGTCTTTACAACCACGGAAGGCAAGATTACGATTCAGCTTTTCGAGGCCGACGCGCCCATCACCGTCAAGAACTTCATCGAGTTGGCCGAAGGCGCGAAGGAGTGGTTGCACCCGGTTACGCGCGCGAAAAGCAAGGACAAGCTTTTCGACGGCACGATTTTTCACCGCGTAATTCCCGATTTCATGATTCAGGGCGGGGATCCGGCGGGCACTGGAATGGGCGGGCCGGGCTATCGCTTTCAGGATGAGACGAGGGGCTCGGCGCACAAGTTCGATAAGGCGGGCAAGCTGGCGATGGCCAATTCGGGCCCGAATACGAACGGCAGCCAGTTTTTTATTACAGTCGCGGCCACTCCATGGCTCACCGGCAACCACACGATTTTTGGCGAGGTGGTGGAGGGCGAAGACGTGGTGACCAAGATTTCGAAGGTTCCGCGCAACGCGCAGGACAAGCCGCACAAACCGGTGGTGCTGGAGTCGGTGACGATCGAGCGCGTGAGCTAACTGCGCGAAATCCGCTTCTCCAGTTCTGTGTTAAAAGTAGCGAATGAGGGAGCCGTCTTGAGCGGGAGCGGAGAGCCGACGCCGGCAACTGCGGGCGATGCCTCAGCCGCGGGGCAGTTGCGCGCGTTGAGCGGCACGTCGCACGCGTGGCGCGCGCTGCGGCACCGCAACTTCAGGCTCTTCTTCGGCGGGCAGACGATCTCGCTGATCGGCACGTGGATGACGCGCATTGCGACGTCGTGGCTGGTGTACCGGCTGACGGGGTCGGCGCTGCTGCTGGGCACGGTGAGCTTCGCGGGGCAGATTCCCGCGTTTCTGTTTGCGCCATTTGCCGGCGTTTGGGTAGACCGGCTCGACCGCAGGCAAGTGCTGGTGTGGACGCAGACGCTGGCCATGATTCAGTCGTTTCTTTTGGCCGCGTTGACGCTCTCAGGACATATAACCATTAGCTTGATCCTTATTCTGAGCGTCATGCAGGGCATCATCAATGCCTTTGACATGCCCGGGCGGCAGGCGTTCATGGTGCAGATGGTGGGCGACCGCGCCGATTTGGGCAACGCGATTGCGATCAATTCGTCGATGGTGAATGTGGCGCGTTTGATTGGGCCGTCGCTGGCCGGAATGTTGATTGCGGCGACGAGCGAGGGCTGGTGCTTTTTGATCGATGGGATCAGTTACATCGCGGTGATTGCTTCGCTGCTGATGATGCAACTGAATGCGACGGCGGTGCGACGGACGGCGACATCGATGTTGACGGAGTTGAAGGCTGGCTGGAGTTACGTTGCAGGATTCCTGCCCATCCGCACAATTCTGATGCTGTTTGCCGTGGTCAGCCTGATGGGCATGCCGTTTGTGGTGTTGATGCCGATTTTTGCGGCTACGGTGCTGAACGGAGGACCGCACACACTTGGCTTCCTGATGGGAGCGATGGGCGTGGGCGCGCTGATCTCCGCGCTGTCGCTGGCGGCGCGCAAGACCGTACGCGGACTCATCCGGATGATTCCAATTGCCGCGGGTGTTTTTGGATTGGGGCTGATAGGCTTCGGGCTTTCGCACGTTTTCTGGCTCTCGATGCTGATGGTGCTTATCGCGGGCATGGGCATGATGCAAGGAATGGCGGCGAGCAATACGATCATCCAGACGCTGGTTGACGAGGACAAGCGCGGACGTGTGATGAGCTACTACACGATGGCCTTCATGGGGATGGCCACGTTCGGCAGCCTGCTGGCGGGAACGCTCGCCCATGAAATTCCACCGCAGCCGATGTGGTTCGTGGGGGGAGCGGTCCTGGCCGGGGCGCAATGGACGGTGATTCTGAACGGAGTGGTGGTGGTGCTTGGGGCAGCGTGGTTCATGACGCGACTGCCGGCGCTGCGCCGCGTGGTGCGGCCGATCTACGAAGAGATGGGAATCATTCCTTCGGCGACAGAGATGGCGGCGGCGGTGACAGCGGAAGAGATGCGGTCATGAAAAGACAGCCAGTAGCTTGTAGCCGGTAGCTTGTAGCTTGGGTGTGCGTGAGTCGGCGGCAGCGATTTGCGCCACGCAAGAGCTAACAAGCTAAGGGCTGAGGGCCGGAGGCTTACTGCGTGACGCCGCAGAGATGCACCTTCACGCCGAGCTCGGCAAACATGGCGGCCTTGGTCGCGAGGGCTTTGTCCGCGAGATCGGCCGAGGACGCATAGGCGATGTTCACATGGTTGGCGCGGTGGCGGGCCATCATCTGATTCTGGCTGACGCCGTGCAGGATGGCGTGGACGATCGGCCACTGGACGGTGGTTTCGCGCCAGCGCCGCTCGGTTTCGGCTGCGGGCAGACTGACGACCGTGCCGCGACCGAGGTCAGCATGGAGAGCTCCGCCCTCGACAAAGACTCGGCTCCAAACGATTTCGCCGGGCTTGCCCACGCCCTTGAGCGATCCGCCGCCGAGGGGGAAGTACATGGCAGGCTGGCGCTCGCTCACGGCGCCCGCATAGCCGCCGACAAAATGATGGGCTGGAGCAGCGCCGGAGATCTGCAGCAGCCAAACAAAGGCGTCGAGATTGGCGCCCTTGTAATGCTCGCCCCAGCGCACATCGTGAAGCGTGGTTGAGGGGTCGAGGCCGAGCGCCTTCCAGCAGAGATTGGTGACCAGCGCATCGACGCCGGCGCACTCGTCGACTTCGTTAAAGTGCGGAAGCGGCTGCCCGGCGTAGAGCTCCTTTGTTGTGCCCTCCGCGTGGACCGGAGGACGGTCGGAATTGTTGAGCAAACCTTCGGCGAGATCGGATGCGGGCACCATATCCTTGAGTCCCTGCTGATATTGAATGCCGATGGCGTCGCAGCCGAATTCATGGGCGATGCGGACGGCCGCAATGTACATTCTGCACTGGTCGAGGACTTGATCGTGCGTCAACTCCGTCGCCCAATCCTTGCCGAAAACGAATTTGACGCCTTTGGCAACGAGCCACTGATAGACGGCCAGCGCTTCGGCTTCGCTGACGGTGCGCATTTTGGCAACAAGAGCCGACTGGCTGAGCCGCTCCTTGAAGATTCCGGCGGGATTGAGCAGCTCGTCGTCGATGATGGCGTTGTACATGCCCATGCAGCCTTCATCGAAGACGCCCATGATGGCTTTGCGATGCTTGAGTGCGGCGGCGAGCTCGGCGCCCAGCTTGGCGCTGGCGGCGGGCAGCTTCCTCTGGTCGAGCGCGTGAACGTGGGAAAGATCGTGCGTGATTTTGCCGTCGCGGAGCCATTCGGCAAGTGCGTTCTGAAAATAGGCGTCGGTGAAGTCCTTGCTCCAGATGGAGGAGAATGGCTTGCCGGCCTTGACCAGGGAACCGTTCAAATTGAGCAGGCCGACGAGTCCCGGCCACTGGCCCGACCAGTTGGCGACGGTGAGGATCGGTCCCTGGTGCAAGCGCAGGCCGGGCAAAACATGATGGCTGTACTGCCAGGCCGCCGTGGCGAAGACGAGGCGGGCCTGGGGATGAATCTTCATGAAGACATCCATGCCCTGGCGCTGCGAGGAGATAAAGCCGTGCTTCAGTTTCTCGTCGTAAGCATGAGCGCGGACGAGCTTGAAGCCCCTTTGCGCGAATGCCGCGGTGAGTTTTTCTTCCATGTCGCGCTGCGCGGGCCAGCACACCTGGTTGGCGGAGAGGCGGAGATCGCCGCTGGTGATGATGAGGATTTCATTCGCTGCCGGCATTGTGACTTCGTGATTTGCGGTTGCCATTTGGATCGCTTCCCGTAGATGGAATGGTACACACCAAGGAGAAATATACACCGGAGTGCGCGGCGGGGTTTTGCGGTATGGAAGGTTAGGATGAAAGTGATTCCGCAGGTTGGAGTGACGAAAGCAGCAAACTGCAATCATGTCGCGCAAGAAACCAAAGTTGCAGGGTGTAACGCGAAGGCCAACGGCTGGCGGCAAGGAAGACGCCGGCGGCAAGCAAGACGCGAGCGGCAAACCGGGCCGCGAGAAGCCGCAGCTTGTCTCGGGGCGATGGCTGCTGGTGGCTGGGTGCGGGACGATCGCGGCCGCGGCCTTCTGCGGCTGGCTGGGGTTGTGCCTGCTTTTCTGGCAGGGGAGCTGGCAGCTGCTCTACCACCCGGCGGCGGCAGTGGCGACAACGCCGGCCAGCGTGGGGTTGGCGTTCGATCCGGTTGCATTCGCGGCGACGGACACAGGCGTGCCGCGACTGAGGGGCTGGTGGATTCCCGCGGCGCCGGGAGCTCGACTGGCGCGGTTCACCGTGATTTATCTGCACAGCCAGGACGGCAACCTTGGAGGCACCGTGGACGCGCTGGTGCGGCTGCACGGCGTTCAAGTAAATGTGCTGGCGTTTGACTATCGCGGCTATGGAGCGAGCCAGTTTGCGCGGCCCAGCGAGGCGCATTGGCGCCAGGATGCAGATTGGGCGCTCGATTACCTGACAGGGACACGGCAGATCGACGCCGGAACGATTGTGCTTGACGGGACGGGGCTGGGCGCGAATCTGGCGCTGGACGTTGCGGCCGAACATCCGGAGCTGGCGGGGGTGGTTGTGGATTCGCCGGTTGACGATCCGGCAGGAGCGATGTTCAACGATGCGCGTGCGCGGCTGGTTCCTGCGCGTCTGCTGGTGCGGGACCGCTTCGACCTGGACGCGGCGGCCAGGACGTTGCGCGTTCCGTTGTTGTGGTTTGAGCGTGCGGATTCGACGGGCGCGACGCAAGAGCCACAGGCTTACAAGAAGGTCGCGGCGCACAAGATGCTTGTCTGGCTGAATCCCTGGCGGCTGACGCGATGAGCCGGTGGCTTGACGGGTTGCCGGTCCGCTGATTTGGCCGGCTTGCCGGATTGGCCGGCTGGTCAAAATGGATCCGACTTGCCGCCGCACAACTTTACGGCCTGAGCTACGGCTTGGCCAACGCGGCTTGCCTGGTTTTGATCGGTGAACGAGAATGCTTCCCCGTCGTCTCCAGTCATTCGCATGGCAACGATAAACATGGGCGGATCGAATTTCTCGTAATAGACTTTCAATTCGTCGGGGGTCGCCCCCTCCTCCTCCGCCTCTTTCTTCCAAGACTGTTCGGCTGACATCGTCGAGACGCCCAGCACATCGTGCAAGCTGATCGACATGTCTTCATCGTCCACCACGTTGCCAGATATCGATTCCCACCAGTGATACCGGATCGTGCAGGTAGCAGGATCGGCAATCACTTTGCTTGCCTGTTCGCTGAGCTGAGATGTTCCCTTCTCATCGGCATTCGACACATCAACCACAAAGCTGAGCTTGCCCACCGAGTTGAGTTCTTTCTGGATGACCTGCATGGCCGCGGCGAGCTGCTGGGCGCTTTGCGCGGGCGGCGGCGGCGCGCTTTGCGCGAGAGCTGGTGCGGTCTGCTGCGCAAATGCCACGGATGTGATTGCAAATACCAAAATGGGCGTAATCCGGCGACAGCTTTTCATGGTCTTTCGCTTTCTATGTTTTCTGGATTGCTATACGGCCGGATTCGCGAAGTGGAGTTGGTATTCGGGTGCAGAGACGTTCTTCCGGCGAATCGATTGTATTCCTTTGCCTAGGGCCTGTTAACACTACCTGGGGTGGACGGCGTTGCGAGCGAAAAACCGCTCAGACGAGGCGGAGGACGACGGCTGTGGCGGGTCCACCGCCTAGGACGACAACGAAGTATGAGCGGTTTTTCGCCGCAACCCGAAGGGACGGG
>JBEKAJ010000044.1:0-16804 GCA_050018295.1 Occallatibacter sp.
CGGCGCGCTCCTTGTCGTCGTGCAGCATCTCCTCGGCAAGGGCGTTGTCTTTGGCCTCGGTTGCGCCGCGGGGGCGCGAGCCGGCAATCGGCCGGTACTCAACCTTGCCCTGGTGTACGCGCACCAGCAGCTCGGGCGATGAGCCCGCGAGCTCCAGCCGGGGCGTCTCCGACGCTCTTGACCTTTTGGACGAGATTCTTGCCGGTGCTGCCGCTCTCGCGCCCAACGGTCCATCCGGAGCAAAACGCAAAAAAAACATGTACGGGCTGGGATTGACGGTGCGCAGCGCGCGGTAAACCTGAAAGCTGTCCACGCCGGGATCGACGTCGAAGCGTTGCGAGACGACCACTTGAAAGGCGTCGCCCGCGCGGATGTACTCCTTGGTGCGCTCGACCGCGGCCAGAAAATCTTTCTTCGCGGTGCGGTGCTTCACTTCGAGCTTCGACGATTGGCGTGGCCTTTTGCGGTCGAGGTTTGGAAGGGGCTGTGTGAGGCGCTTCTCCAGCCGGTCGAGACGCTTGACGGCGCGATCGTAGGCAGCGGCAGGCTTGCTCCGCGCCACATCAGCCGTGACCACGCGCCACATCAGCCGTGACCACGAGCATGATCTCCTTGCGCACGTGATCGAAGGCGAGAACTTCGTCAAAAAAGAGCAGGCATGCGTCGGGGACGCACAGCTCATCCTTGGCCAGCTCGGGCAGGCGCTCGATTTGGCGAACAGCGTCGTAGGCAAAAAAGCCGACGGCGCCGGCAGTGAACGGAGGCAGTCCCTGAAGCCGCGCGGGTTTGTGGCCGCTCAGCGCGTCGCGAAGAACGGCGAAGATGTCGCCCTGCATGTGAGTCGTCTTGCGGCCTTCGGTGATCGCGATCTCGCGCCCGCGCGCTACGATGCGCTTGAACGGCGTGAGGCCGATGAAGGTGTAGCGGCCCACCTGCTCGCCGCCCTCAACCGACTCGAGAAGAAAGCACTCGCGCTCAGCCCATGCTGCGCGCAGAAAGGCCGAGACCGGCGTTTCTAGGTCGGCCATGAGGGTGCGGCAGACGGGCACAAGGGTGTGCGTCCGGGCGAGGTCCAGAAACTCCTTGCGGCTGGGCTGGGCGGATCGCTGGTAGGCTTTCACAGCCTAAGTGTAACTGCTGGTGCGCGGTGAGCGCTGCTTGGTCGCTCCCTGTTCAGGCCACCCGCCAGAGAGGGAAAGCCGGCTCAAAGCGATGGCCTGATCGTGTGTCCCAGCGGCTTGACGAGAAACCTGAGGTGGCCTAGACTCACTGAGGTTTGGGCTAACGGGCCGTTGCAGGCGAACCGAACGCGGCCGCGAGAGAAGCAGAGAGCCGCGCGAGTTCAGCGAGCCGGACACGAAAAACCGAAGGAAAAGTGCTGCCTCGACTGTATTCTTGAGAAGCGGAGCTTGATTCCGAATTAGGAAGACCGGCGGGACAGGGGAGACCAGATATGGCAACCGGGAATACCAGCGTTACGTTGGACCAGGAGATCAATCCCTGGGAAGCACAGAGCGCGCGCTTCGACTTTGCCGCGCGCAAACTGAATCTCGATGAAGGACTGTGGAAGGTGCTGCGCTCGCCGTCGCGGGAGGTGATCGTTCACTTTCCCGTGGCCCTCGACAACGGCATGATCGACATGTTCACCGGCTTTCGCGTGCAACACTCGATGGCGCGTGGGCCGTGCAAAGGCGGAATCCGCTACGCGCCGGATGTGACGCTGGACGAGGTGCGCGCGCTGGCCAGCTGGATGACGTGGAAATGCGCGGTGGTGAATATTCCCTTCGGCGGCGCCAAGGGCGGCATTATCTGCGAGCCCCACAACATGAGCAAGGGCGAGCTGGAGCGCATGACGCGCCGCTATACGTCGGAGATCATCGAATTCATCGGGCCGGAAAAGGATGTTCCCGCGCCGGACGTGAACACCAACGAGCAAACCATGGCCTGGATTATGGACACCTACTCTATGCACATGCGCCAGACAGTAACCAGCGTAGTGACCGGCAAGCCGCTGAACATCGGCGGTTCGCAGGGACGCATCGAGGCCACGGGGCGCGGAGTGGCAGTGGTGTGCACAGAGAGCCTGCGCCATCTGGACATGGACGTTGAGGGCTGTCGCGTCGTCATCCAGGGATTCGGCAACGTGGGATCGAATGCCGCGCGCCTGATGCAGGAGCAGGGATACAAGATCGTGGGTATCGCGGAGCGCGACGGCGGCCTGTACAACTCGGGCGGCATCGATATTCATCAACTGCTCGAGTACAAGTATCGCAACAATACGATTCTCGGATTCCGCGGCGCCGAAGCCATGCCCAGCGAAGAGCTGCTGCTGGCCGACTGCGAGATCCTGATCCCTGCGGCGACAGAGAATGTGATCACCAGCCGCAATGCGGATAAGGTGAAGGCGCGCATCATTGTGGAAGGCGCCAACGGGCCAACCACCGCCGTGGCCGACGAAATCCTGTCGGAGAAGCGCATCTTCATTGTGCCCGACATTCTGGCCAACGCCGGAGGCGTCACCGCAAGTTACTTCGAGTGGGTGCAGGACCGCCAGGGGTACTTCTGGAAGGAAGCGGTTGTGAACGAGCAATTGGAGACCATCCTGCGCGACAGCTTCGACGACGTAGTGCGCTATGCCGATGCTCACGACGTGAACAATCGCATCGCGGCGTACATGCTGGCCATTGATCGCGTGGCGTACACCATTAAACAACGCGGCTTCTACGCGTAGCGCGTCGGGCGCGAGGCAACAAACCTGGCGGGAAGAGCGCAGAGCTTTTCCCGCCATTTCTTTGCGCGCAGTTCTGTCAGGGGTGAGCCGCACCGGCCGCAGGCGCGCCGTAGCGCGGCAGGCTGCGCAGGAACGCGATGAGCTGCCACCGCTCCGGCTCTGGAAGCGAACTCCAGGTGGGCATTCCTTTGCGCAGGCTTCTATTGCGGAGCAGCCAGGCCAGTTCGCCGTCGGTTGCGTGCGCCACGCGTTCGCTGCGCAAACTTGGCCGCCCGTGGCGTCCCTCCGCATCGCTGCCGTGGCACTTTGCGCAATTTTCTTCAAACAGGAGCTTACCGGCGGCAATGGCTTCAGGCTGGCCCGCGTAGGGATTGACGCGCGCGCGGTCCGCTTCCGGAACCTTGTGTAACCACGAGCCGTCAGCGGCCATCAAAGCCGCGGTGGAGAGGGAAAGCAGAATGGAAATCAGCGACAATGTTGCCCGATGTCTCATCGCGCCTCCGTTTTGCTGAATAGGTCGCGGAATTGCTGAATCTCGTAAGAGACTTTCAGGCGCCACAAGACGCCTGCGCTGTTGCTGTTGAGCCCAAATTGCGGCGAGAAGCCGAGGGTGGGACCGTGCGGCACATTGAAGTAAGCAGTCGGCCCGACATACTGCGAAGTGTCGTGGAAACCAAAATCGTGCACCGTTGCCAGCCCCCCATAGACCTCGGCGCCGGCGCTGAAGTTCTGGCGGCAAAAAGTGCAGGCCCGGCTCGCCGCGGCGAGCGCGAACGGGCGGCTTGCGCCCACTGCATAGCCGAACTCCCAGGCTCCGCCCATCATGTTCTTTTCTGCGATCCAGTTCTCCGAGATGTTCCATCCTTTCGGATTGCTGGAGAGAATCAGCTTTCCCTCCATGGTGCGGGAGATGTCGCCGCGGCTGTCAGCGTTTCTCCCCTGAAAACCCGCGATGTTGTCGTGCCCGGTGACCTCGAGAACGCTCTTGTCAGCTCCATTTACGTCCTCGTACTCCACGTACAGAACGGGGTTAATCCAGTGCTCGGTCGGCAGCACGCGAAAACGGTTCTCCCAGCGGAATCCGGTAAAGATTGTGGAGTCATTGGCGGTCGCCTGGCCTTGCAAGTAGAGCTCGGTCGTCCACCAGGCCTTGGCGCCGTACTCCAGCTCGAGAGTGGCGCTATAGAACGCATTTGCGTCCTTGGGGGAGCCAGTCGTTCCTTTTTGAGCTACCTCGAGATTGCCCGGTTCTTCCAGCGCCTCAGAATACGTAACGAAGTACGGTGGCTCCTGCGCGTGAGCCGTTGTGTGCGGCGCAGCGCAAAGCAACAGAAGAAACAGCACGAGCCATCCCTCAAAAAGAGGAAATCGCGCAAAGAGACCATGAGGGCGTGATCGCAGAATGGGGGTGCCGGGGCGTGGGACATGCTGCCCAAAGCGTAGGAAGTTGAAAAAGGCGCGCGGAGACTGAGCCATCAAATCCCTTTCTCGTTGGATGGTGGCCGAAGTTTCCGCTATGCTAGGGAAGCCGTCAGCTCACGAGTTGCCGGTTCAGCGGCCCTGGTGATGCTTCGCCAAAAGACGTTCACCAGGGCTGCCGCTTATTTGCAGTTGAAGTGTAGAAGCAAAATACGACCGATTTGGTCCTATATCAACCTAACATAGCCTTTTGGCCTCCGCAATTGTCTCGATATCACTTCGTGAACCGGGTTCTGCGCCTGCCCGGCGGAGCCCGGAGGCGGAGGATTTGCGCCGGTGCAATAATGGTGTCACGCTACCAGACACGGGAAAGCGTGGCGCGGCCCGAGATGAATCTGCCCAACTCCATCACCATGACGCGGATCATCATGATCCCGCTGTTCCTGTGGATTCTGTCGCCGCATTTTCCCTGGCAGGGACCGAGCGGAACGCAGGAGATTCTGGCGTCGATTCTCTTTGTGCTCGCGTCCATCACCGACGGGCTGGACGGGTATCTCGCCCGTAAGCGCGGCCAGATCACAACCATGGGCATGCTGCTCGACCCGCTGGCCGACAAGATCATGGTGACGGCGGCCTTTGTCGCTCTCGTCGCCTACAATCCGCAGGTGGTCAAAGTGTGGATCGTTGTCGTGATCATCGGTCGGGAGTTCCTCATCTCGGGCCTGCGATCGATTGCATCGTCCGAAGGGTTCACCATCACGGCCAGCGAACTGGGAAAACTGAAGACAGTCGTCCAGATCGTCTCGGTGGTTTCGGCCGTCCTGGCTCACCGCTGGCATCATTGGCAGATCGGCGTGATCACGATTCCGGTGAACTGGTATGCCATCGCGGCCATCTACTTTGCCGCGCTGATAGCGACCATCTCGGCGATCGATTATTTCATCGGCTTCTGGAAGAAGATCGACCACGCCTCCAGCGATCGGCGCAAGGCTTCTGTGCTTTCGCGCGGCAAGAGCGTGCGCATCTCGTGAATAGAGATCAAAGAACAGAGTTCAGAGAACGAACCGCGTTCGGCTACTGGCCAATCTCATAGCGAACCACAGCCAGCGCCGTTTGATAGGCGCAGTGTGCATGAGTGTTAGCGATTTCGGCTTGGATCTGGTTGAGCTGTGCCTCATGGGCAATCGAGAAGCTACTGAAGGACGCCGGCCGCAATCTCGATTTTGATCTCTGGCGGCGACAGCAGCGTGTTGTGAACCAGGCAATTGTGCACGCAGCGCATCATGCTTTCGGTCTGCTCCGCCGTCAGCGGGACCGGGCTCGTGACCTGTATGTGGAAATTGCCCAGCCGCGCCGGCTGCTTGAGCTTTTCCGCGGTCACTGAAACCTCGACTCCGCTTTGCGCCAGCTTGCGGGTTCTCAAATACTCCGCGGCATAAAAAGCCGCGCAGGAGCCCAGCGACGCCAGCAGCAGCTCAGGCGGAGTCATGCCGGAATCCGCGCCGCCATTGTCTGCCGGCTGATCGCACACGATCTTGTGCGACCGCGCCTGAATGTCGAACTTTACACCTTCGATCTGCGAAACTCTTACTTCCATAGGGCACACGCTTCCTATCTCAACAAAGCCATGAAGAAGGAGCTTTGTTACAGGATAGCGGAAATTCACGCGTGCCGTGACGGGTGGGAGGGAACGATCGCTGTCGACTGAGGCTTGATGGGCAAATGGATGGTGCTTACCCTAGTCGGCGGCGGTGGTTTCAGCCGCCGTGGCGGCCACCATTGCACGAATGGATTCGATCACCAGGTCGGGTTCGTCGAGATGAATCCAGTGCTCGCTTTTTTCGGCGATGACTTGTTGCGTGCAGTCGCCGATGCGATCGAGTTGATCCTGCGAGAGCGGCGCTGAGTTGGCCGGCGTCAGCACGGTGACGGGAATTTCACGGATTGGCGGGACTGCGTCCATTTCCGTCACGGTGTCGGGAATCGAAACAATATGGCTGCGAATTCCGGCGTAGAAACCGGGGCGCGACCAGTGGGCCGCAACCGCCGGCCACACCTTCCGCGGCATCTTTCTCACTTCGGTCTTGATCCGCGTCAGGACGTGGAGTTTGTGAGCGCCGGCGGCTCCGACAATCTGATCTGAAACGTGGCTAGCGCGGCAGAACAACAAGCTGACCAGCAGGCGCGCGATGCCAGATGAAGCGACGGGCATTGCGAAGCGGATCAGCCTGCGGCCCAAATCGAGCTGAGATTGTTTGGAAGGGTCAAGCGGCGGCCATTCCTCGCAGCGCATGGGATCGATGAGCACGACGCCGGCGACCTCATCGGGATAAAGCAGCGCGTAACGGCGCATGACGAGTCCGCCGAACGAGTGCCCAACCAGAATAAAGGGTGGCCTGAGCCCGGCGCGGTCGATCATCTGGTGCAATTCGTGGGCAATGTTGCCGGGAGTGCGGGCCGTGCGGCAGCCGCTGCTCCAGCCCAAACCGCAGCGGTCGTACGCGACCGCGCCCGAAGACTCAGCAATCGCTTCCTGAATGGCTCGCCAGTTGAGATGCGTGGCGCCGATTCCCGCTTCAAACAGAACCGTGGGCTCGCCCATGCCCAGTTCAAAGAGGTAGAGTTTGGCGCCATTCGCGATAGGCACCCAGCGTCCCGATCCGGCGTATCGCCGCCGGTCGCGCCAATCGCCGATCCATTGGTAGAACACACCGGCCGCGAGCAAGACTGTTGCGATGGCGACGATCCAAAGGGCGGCGTGCATGAGTCTCCTAGAAGTGTGTGAGCTCGGCCGGACTGAAATCGGCAGCTGTGAGTTTTGCCTTGGCGCTGCCGCGGTCGAAGATGAGCAATGTTGAACCTGCCTGGCCGCGTGTCTTGACCTCGACCTGGTGCGCGAACCAATGGCCTTCTTCCTGGCGCACGCCGTACGATGTGAATTGTTTCACCGCTCCCGTTTCCTTGACGGTTTTTTCCACGTAGACCGGGAAGCCGATGCTCGGATCGATCCAAGTTTTCACTTGCGCGTAGTGCGTTCGATCGGCGAGGCCGGGCGTACTCTTGATGACGTCGCAATTGCGCGCGCCGAATTTGAGCTGGCCCTCTGAAGTTTGTCCGGGCCAGAAGTACTGTTGCTCAAGGAAGTCCTCGTAGTCGAATCCCGGACCGAGCGAATGAGCGTTCCACTTTTCAAAGGGCACGCTGTGAGCGGATTTTTCGCCGGGATGAGCGATTCGAATCGTGTGGCCGCCGTTGGAATACATCTCTAAAAGAATATGCTCGCGCAGGTCGTTGTGCGTCGAAGGCGGCTGCCCTAGATCGACAAACTCGCTCAGCACGCCGGGAAACCAGTGCGTCTTGATGGTGACGGGATAGTTCACGCGCCCGCCATTGGCGTCGATCGCGACCAGATGTCCGGTGACGCGAAAGTCTGAGGTTTCGATTTGTTTGCGAGCCGTAGCGAAAAGATCGTTGATATTTGCGGTTTGCGCCCACAACGCCGGAAGGAGCGCGGCTATCAGTCCCGCATATCGGGCCGCCCGCAGCGCCCTCATGCTTCGATCCTTCCGTCGCGGATGCGAATGTGACGCGGAGCGCTCGAGGCAATATCGTTCTCGTGGGTCACGATCACCAGCGTCATGCCGCGCTGTTCCCGAATGCCGCGCAAAATCTCCATAATGTTCGCCGAGTTGACGCTGTCGAGGTTGCCGGTTGGCTCGTCGGCGAGCAGGATGGCCGGATCGTTGGCCAGGGAGCGTGCAATCGCCACGCGCTGCCGCTCGCCCGCGGAGAGCTCATTCGGAAAATGCTTCAAGCGATCCTTGAGGCCCATCTCCTCAAGCAGCGCCGTCGCTCGCTCCAGGCGATGGTTAGCGCGGCCATTCTTCGCCAGCATGGCCACCTGCACATTTTCCACCGCGCGGAGCGTAGGCAGCAGGTGAAAGGCCTGGAAGATGAATCCGACCTGGCAGGAACGATAAGTGTCCAGATCGACCGCTGAACCGAGCAGAGATCCGCGAAAAAGAACCTCGCCGCTCGAGGGCAAATCGAGTCCGCCCAGCATATGCAGCAACGTGGATTTACCGCTTCCGCTCGGTCCGCTGATGGTGACGTACTCGCCGGCTTGGATCGTGATGTCCACGCCGCGCAGGGCCGCGATGCGCCCGTCGTCATAGCTTTTCACCAGCCCGCGCGCTTCGAGAATGGGGCTACTCATAACGCAACGCCTCCACCGGCGAAAGCCGTGCGCCGCGCCATGCGGGGTACGCTCCAGCCACGAGCCCCGAAGCGACGGCGATGAGAAGCGACTCGGCCAGATGAAGCGGCGAGACGGAGGTCGAGACCACGCTCGCGGTCTGCGGCATGATGGAAAGAATGCGTAAGGCGCCCCATCCCACAGCGATGCCCAGCAAGCCGCCAGCGAAGCCCAAACCCGCGGCCTCAGTAAGGATGAGCAGGATCACATGCCGGCCCTTCCAGCCCAGAGCGCGCAGAATGCCGATCTCGCGGGTGCGTTCGAAAACCGACATGGCCATGGTGTTGGCAATGCCCACGATGCCGATGAGCAGAGCGATAGACGATGTGCCCCAGGCCACGGAGTGGGCCATGTCGACGATCTGGTTGTTGGCGGCGCGTTCCGCGGCAGCCTCGGCGCGGACTCCGGGCTGCAGGGCATCGATCTCCCCCTGCACGCGCGCGACATAGTGCTCATACGATTCACCGGCCGGCGTGGGGCGAAGCCGCACATGAAACGCCGTGACTTTTCCTTCTCTGCTGGAGATGATTTGCATCTGATCGAGCGGCATGATCACTGCACCGGCTTCCAACGCCGTGCCTCCGTGAAAGATTCCGGTAACTGTAAACGTCTCTCCCAGGATGGTGAGGGTATCGCCGGGTTTCTTTTTCATGTTTTCTGCAAGAAGGTCGCCCAGCACGACCTCAGGCTGATCGGCGCGAAAGGTCCGCCCCGATGTGAACTTGAGAGAATCCATCTCGTAAGAATCGGCCGGCCATCCGTAGACCAGCGCATTCACGTCCGGCGTCAGATCCATCAGGTTGAAGACGAGCGGCGCTTCTGCGGCCACCTCTGGTAGAGCGCGGATCTTTGCCCCAAGCGACTCATCCAGCGAGCTATTAAAAAAACTTGTCTCGAGGACGGCGATGTCGGTGCCGGAGCTCTGGTAAAGCCGTAGCCATTCGTGTTCAAACGAGCGCGAGAATCCCACCAAAGCCACAAATGCCCCAATACCCATCGTAATCCCGCACAGGGTGAGTAGTGTTCTGAGGCGCCGACGCCGTAGATTCTTCCAGGCGAATCCGGTGAACGAGAGCTGGGAGGCCATGGCCTTGAAGAGCGTCCTTAGGTACACGGATGTTGAGGGGGTCCGTGAGCGTTAGTTTATCGGGCGAGGGTGCTTCTGTCCAACCGCGAGATTGCGTTCGTCCGTGATTCGAACAAGCGAAGTCAACCCGCATTCGGCAAGCGCAGCGGGCGTTCGCGCGACGCCCGTTCGCGGTCAGGACGAGAAAAATCGGCACCGGCTAGATCGCGGCCTTCAGCAGGGGCGATGGAGACACAAATCCGCCCTCGCAGGCGTCGAGCAGTGATGCCGCAGCCGTCAAAAAGCGATATGGCAATTGTCAGGCGGTAGGTTGCTCAGCCGGCGAACCGGCCAGCGCACTACCCGCTCTAGCGCCCCCGCCCACCGCCACCGGTGCCCTTGCGCGCCGTGTAGCAATCCCGGCAGTAGACCGGGCGATCGCCACGCGGCTCGAAAGGAACGGTAGTAGGCTGGCCACAACCCGAACAAATCACAGGTGTTCCCTGTGAAGGAGCCGAACGGTGGCCGGATCCTCCCTGATCGGCCTTCTTTGCCTGGCGGCAAGGCTTACAGCGCTTTGGGGTCGAATAACCGCGTTCCTGAAAAAACTGCTGATCGGCAGAGCTGAAGGTAAATTCCTGCCCACAGTCACTGCATGTAATTTGCATATCTCCGGCCATATGACTCCTTGTGTGGGATTGTACAGCCCAAACCGCATATTTTTTGCAAGGATTCTTTTCGAACAGCAAAAGTCGGGGCAAAATGCGGTTTTCCGGAGGGCCAAAAGGCCTTGAGGCTGGCCACGGTATAGTTCATTTTGAGAGGCAGTTCACAGCGGCCAGGGCGGCCGTCCCGGACCCGAAGCACGATGAAGAATGCGCCCAATCCGGAGTTCGAGGCCGACTGCATCCGCCGCATTCTGGGCGGGGAAAAGCAGCTTTTTCACGATTTGATTCGCCCCTGCGAACGCCCCATTTACTTTCTCTTAATGTCGATCCTGCGCAACGAGGCCGAGGCCGAAGACGCGGCGCAAGAGACCGTCCTGAAGATCTACCGCAACCTGCATTTGTTTCGCGGTGAGTCGCAATTCCGCACCTGGGCGCTTTCCATCGCTCGCAACGAGGGCCTTGGCCGGCTGCGCAAGGCTGAAACGCGGCGTGAGGACTCGCTCGACGCCCTCAGCGACAACCAGACCAGCGACTTCACTCCAGCCATCCTGACCAGTTGGCGCGAGGTTCCCAGCAAGGCCCTGGAGCAAAAAGAGCTGGCGGCCCTGCTGCGGCAGGCAATCGACGGTCTGCCCGAGATTTACCGTAACGTCGTGCTGCTCAGAGACATCGAAGAGATGGACGTTCGTGAGACCGCCTCCGCGCTCGGCATTGCCGAGGGAGCGGTCAAAGTCCGCCTTCACCGGGCGCGCGCACTTTTGCAGCGTAGCTTGGCACCGCGGTTGAAAGGGTTTGCACCCAAGCGGGGCAAGCTGTTTGGGTGGGGAAGATGAGGATCGACTGCAAGCACGTGTGGGAGCACATCTCCGCCTACATTGACGGCGAGGTGGACGCGGAGCTGCGCGCCGAGATCGACAAGCACCTGGAGACCTGCGAAGTCTGCTCCGCGGTGCTCGACTCCACGCGCAACGTCGTCGTGCTCTACGCGGATGGGCGAGTCTTCGAGCTGCCTGCGGGATTCAGTGAGCGCTTGCATGAACGGCTCGACAAAGTGCTCGCTCCCGAAGGGCCGTAAGGTTCCGAGGCTGCGAATCGCAACTGATCACCTGACGGCGGCAGCACGACCCGTTCATGCGGATTCCGCCAGGAGATTTGCCGGTTTCCCATTCTTCGAGCAAAAAGGCTCGAAGGACGGGGTGCCCTCAGTGGGCTTAGGAGGGGACGCCCGAATCGGAGCCAACCGCCTTCCCTCTGCGCCTATCGCGTCGCGCCTCGGCGTGAGCGGCAGCGTCGGCCACACTTAGACGCCCGGCCCGCATTTCGCGTAAGTCTGCCAGCAACTCTGAGAAATCCGAATGAATCTCACCGCCGGTACTCCGATCGCTGGCTGCGTCATCGAATATAGCCGAAGGAAAGTTCTGGGCTAAGAACAACAACTGAAGATGCGTCAGAGCAAATAGAGAGGTCATCCTCTCCGTGAGGCTCAGACCGGCATCATCGATGTGCTCAAAATGCTGCATAAATCGTTCCCGCAAAGCCGGAAAATCCAATTTGAACAATGGATCAACGCTTATTGCGCGGGTATTTAAGCCCATGGATTGGCAGGTCAACGCTAGTTGATAGAATTCGTCAATTCCTGACCTGATGGTTCCCATCATGTGAGCAATTTCATAAGCGTCGGGCGACTCGCCAAACTTCACAAGAAAATTATAGAAATCATCCGCAATGCGGATCGTCACGTGCAAATCCTCACGAATGTGATCGAACCAATCTTCAGAGTCCGCCACAATTGCGTTTTCAATTTTCTCGACTCGGTTCATGGTTAACCCCGGAATTTCGCCGTCGGCTATCGATTATCGAAGCTTCTCCAGCGCCAAAGCTGAACAATTATAGGGCCGGCCATTGAAGTTACGAACGAAATGCCAGGCGGCCACGGTCCCAAGTGAGATTCCCAGCTTAGGGTGCTCCTGGTCCACTGCATTTGCGGACCCGGGATTTCAGGGAGTCGGGCCCGCGATCGCCGGTTCGGCCCTCCTGCAATCTCAGAACGCCGACGCCCCGTGATTCACAATCGGATGCGTATAGATTTCCAGTCCAACCAATAGCAGCGTCGCGATGGCCATCGCCACCTGCAGCCGCTCTGACCAGCGCTGCTTCTTCGTGATCTCCTGCTTGCGCCATTGCGACTCTGGCCGTGCGCGCAGATGCCAGACCCACGCCAGCACTGCCAAGTTGACCACCGCGCCCAGTACCGCAATCGAGAGCATGGGAATGCGAATGGCATCGCGGTGAAATGAGAGCAACGGCGCGGCAATGCTGCTGGCGGCAAGCGCCGCAACGCCAATTCCCACGCGAATGCCGTTGATGGTCAGAATGGCAGTGCACAGGCTTTGCAGCAGCGCCATCACTACCGCGGCGCCCGACACCGCACCAAATCCTTTTGTGCTTTGCAATCGACCTCCTAATCACGCAGGCGCGCAACACGGCCCAAACCGCCCAGGGCTCAAACAGAGTAGCGCACCCAGCGTGAGGCAGCCAATCGCCCGCAGCAGCCAATCGACAATGAGATGACAACATCGCGAGCCGGATTACGCCCTAAAGTGATAAATTCATCTTGCCGCGCGGTTTTCCCTGTAACCTTTTCCCGCGCAGGCGCTCAAAGGTTGCGTACCACCGAATTCTGCGGGGTGGACGAGACGATCTGGCCATCCTGCCTTCCCCAACCTGCGGAGTACATCCGCAACATCCCCAACGAGGTCAAAAAACTTATGAAAAACCAGCTCAATGCAGTGCTCCTCTCTGCTGCGCTCGCCGGCCTGGCCGGTGGCAGCGCCGTCGCCGCCCACGCGGCCACGCAGACTTCCGTCAACGCAAACTCTGCCAAGATCATGAAGGCCGGCTTGCGCTACAGCGGTTCGAACTTCGATACCGCCAAGCACTCCTGTAAGGGCAAGAACGACTGTAAAGGCCAGGGCGGCTGCAAGTCCGGTGACAACGGCTGCTCGGGCAAGAACAGTTGCAAGGGCAAGGGCGGCTGCGCAACCGACGGCTCCCCGATGCCAAACCTCGCCTAAAAACCATGGTCAGTCGTCAGTGGACGGCACATGGCTCTCACGGGTTACGCGTAATTCTCATCTGCCTGCCGCTCTTCACTGACGACTGATCGCTGACCACTACATTGGAACCTTGATCTCTTTTCTCTGATCTCTGTTCCCTAGTCCCTAGTCCCTAGTCCCTGTCTCTCTATGCCCGGCAATCGCTTCAATGCGTTTCAGGACCACGGCGTTGGCATTGGCCTGCGCATTCCGCACTACGAGCACATCTTCTCCCGCAAGCCCGTCGTCGACTGGTTTGAAATCATCTCGGAAAACTACATGTGCGATGCCGGCCGCCCGCTGGCCACGCTCGATCGCATCCTCGAACAGTACCGGGTGGTGCAGCACGGCGTGTCAATGTACTTCGGCTCGGTTACCGCGCCCGATCCAGAGCACTTAAAACGCCTGAAACAACTCGTGCGCCGCACCAAAACTCCGTGGCTCAGCGATCATCTCTGCTGGGGCTCGGTGGACGGCACCTACACGCACGACTTGCTCCCGCTGCCCTACACCTGGGAGGCTGTCGAACGCACCGTGGAACGCGTGTGCATGGTGCAGGATTATCTTGAGATTCCCGTCGCCGTCGAAAACGTGAGCTCCTACGCAGCGTTCACCGGATCCGAGATGACGGAATGGGAGTTTCTCACCGAGGTTGTGGAGCGGGCCGACTGCGGAATTCTCTTCGACGTGAATAACGTCTACGTTTCGGCAATGAACCACGAATTCAATCCGCTCGATTACGTGAATGCCGTGCCCGCACATCGCGTGGCGCAGATTCACATCGCTGGCCACTCGAAATACGAGAAGTACATTCTCGACACGCATGATCATCCGGTGATCGATCCAGTGTGGCAGCTCTACGCGCGCGCCATCGAGCGCTGCGGGCCCACGCCCACGCTGCTCGAGTGGGACGACCACATTCCCAGCTTCGACGAGGTGCACGCCGAAGCAAAGAAGGCCGAGCTCTTCCTGCATCCACATGCAACGGGGCTTGTGGGGGTGGCCAAATGAGCGCGCAGACGAACGCCCCGGCAAACGCCTCGGTGAACCGACGCCCGATGGACCTGGCCGCATTGCAGCGCGAGTTGGCCGCGGCAGTGATGCAGCCGCTGACGCAGGATGAGAACATGCGCTCCACCGCGCCCGATGGGCGATCGATGGCCGAGGTCGCCGCATCGTTCATCGCGCCCAATAGCCGGCTCACGGCCTTCGAGCGGCTTGAGATTTACAACCGGCAATACTGGTATCGCGTGCTGGGTGCTTTGGCTGAAGATTTTCCCGCGCTGCGGGCTGTGATTGGGAGCCGGCGGTTTGAGGCGCTCAGCATCGCCTATATTACCGAACATCCCAGCCGCTCGTTCACGCTGCGCAACCTTGGCTCAAAACTGCCCGCTTGGCTCGCGGCTCATCCCGAGCACACCGGACGCCGCCACCGCCTGGCGCTGGACATGGCGAAGATGGAGTGGGCGTTCGTCGAAGCATTCGACGCGGCGGAACTCGCTCCGCTCACGCAGCGGCAGATTGCGGCGCTTCAGGGAGAGTCGAAGCTCGCCTTGCAACCTTATCTGCAGCTCATCGCGCTCCACTACCCGGCCGACGATCTGGTGATCGAATTGCACCGCCGGGAAAAACGCCAGACCAGTGAAGCGGGAGTCGCGCACGAGGACGATTCCGGCGCGCCGGCCGGGGTGCTGAAGTTGCGTCCGCGTCCCATCTGGCTTGCTGTGCATCGCGTCGATCTGTCTGTGTACTATCGGCGCATCGGGCGCGAGGAGTTTCAGACTCTGGTTGCGCTTCGCTCGGGGTCCGCGTTCGGCGAGGCGCTCGAGACCGGATTTGTGGGCTCGCGCATCCCCGAACGGCGGCGTGCGGAGCGCGTGCAGGAATGGTTTAGCAACTGGGCCGAGTTGGGCTGGATTTGCCAGGGTTGATCTGCGCGGCTCTATGTGTGCGGCTTGATTTGTGGGTTTAATTCGCACGTTGCCTTGCCAGGTTGGCCGCGATAAAAGAGGAGTGTTATGGCCGCTCTCGTAAGAGTCGCTACCATCACGTACGGCGGGGCGCGCATCTTTCTCAACAAGCTGCAGAGCCCGTTGCTGCTCGCCGTCCGCCTTTATTGGGGCTGGCAGCTCGCGCAGGATGGATGGGGCAAGTTGACGCACCTGAGTCGCGTCACGGAGTTCTTCGCATCGCTGAATCTGCCCATGCCGCACGAGACGGCGCTGTTGGTGTCGCTGGTCGAGTTTGTTGGCGGCATTCTGTTCGCGGCCGGAGTTGCGTCACGCTTGGTCTCGCTAATTCTTTTTGTCAACATGACAATGGCCTACCTGAGCGTTCCAGACGACCGCGCGAACTTCTCCCATATTCTTTCCAACCCCAGCGATTTCTACGGCGCCACGCCGTACACCTACTGGTTTGCCGCGCTGCTGATCCTGATTCTGGGTCCGGGCCTCTTCGCGCTCGACACGCTGATCGCCATTCGCCTTTCTCCGCCGGTCAGGGCAGTGCACTTTGCGGTATCATCGATCCGATCGATATTCAAGCAAAGATAAGCGTCAAGCAAGGTTCGGGTCCCATGCGCATCGTCTTCCTGCTCACGTCGCTCGGCGTGGGCGGGGCAGAAAAGCAGGCGCTGGCTGTCGCAGAGCGGATGGCGAAGCGCGGCCACACGGTCGCTCTCGTGGTGCTGATGCCGCGCCTCGCGGAAGAATGGCCCACTGGGATTCGCACCCTTCACGTCGATGTGCGCAAAACGCCGGGGAGCGTGCTCAGGGGATTCATTCGTGGGCGTGGTTTTCTGCGCGAGTTCCGCCCCGACCTGGTGCATAGCCACAGCTTTCACGCCAACATCTTTGCCCGCTTGCTCCGGGTCGCAAGTCCGCCGTTTGTCGCGCTCTCCACCGTGCACAACGTGTATGAGGGGGGCTGGTGGCGCATGCTCGCCTACCGCCTTACAGACAGACTCAGCCGGCGCACCGTCGCCGTGAGCAAGGCCGCGGCGCAGCGGTTCACGCGGCTCAAGGCCGTGCCGCCGCGCAAGTGCTCCATCATTCTGAATGGAATCGACGTCGACGGCTTCGCTCCCGATGCGGAGCGGAGAGCACGCGTACGCGCGGAAATGAGAATCGCGGCAGGGAGCGCGGAATTCATCTGGCTCGCCGTGGGCCGCCTCGCTCCGGCAAAAGACTATCCCAATTTGCTGCGTGCCTTCGCCGCTGTCTGCGCCCAAAGACCCGACGCGCGGCTTTGGGTCGCTGGTGACGCGCGGGGAGATGAGCGAGCGCCGCTCGAGGCACTCGCAAAGGAGTTGGGTATCGGCGAGGCCGTTCGCTGGCTTGGCCTGCGTCGCGACATGGCTGCATTGCTCGATGCGGCCGATGCGTTTGTTCTGAGTTCCGCGTGGGAGGGGATGCCGCTCGCGGTCGGCGAGGCGATGGCCATGCAAAAACCTGTCGTTGCAACCGACGTGGGCGGCGTACGCGAGCTGGTCGGAGACGCGGGCGTGGTGGTTCCGGCGAAGGATTCCAGCGCACTGGCGGACGCGGTGCTGGCGACGATGATTCAGAGCAG
>JBEKAJ010000045.1:0-16314 GCA_050018295.1 Occallatibacter sp.
ACTGCGATCGTTGACGATCACGGTTTTTGCGGGGTCCTGATTGGCGCTGCGGATGGTGATGTTGGGCTTGTCGACGGTAATGACTTCGCGATAGACGCCGGGCGAGACGGAGAGAACGGCGCCGCCGGTCTTGGGGGCCATGTCGAGCGCGCGCTGGACGGAGTAGTAGTCGCCGGTACCGTCGGCGGCGACGTAAAGCGTTTTGTCTTCGGGCGGGATTTTACCGGCCATCTCAGGGGCAGTTTTGTCTTCTGGAAAAGGGATGAAGCGGGGACCGCAGTCGAGAGGCTGGCTTGGCGTGGAGGAGGGCGCCTGCGCGATAGCAACGTCGTCACCTTTGGGTTCAAGATTGCCAAGTCGGGTACCGACGGTGATGTCGGCGTCCTTGTCGTAAAAGAGCGAGTCCTTCTGATCGTCGGCGAAGACGTTGTCGAGCTTGATCTGGAGCTTGTGATCGGCGTCGAGACCGAGGAAAGTGAAGGCGCCAGGGGTGAGCACGTGAACGTCCTCAAGTGTGATGTCCTGATAGATAGGAAGACGATCGCCGGTGAAATTGGTGTAGTGCGGAGTGAAGACCAGCGGATTGGGCACATTGCGGATGCAGACATTGCGATAGACGACTTGATGAACGAGGCCGCCGCGGCTAGGGTCGGATTTGATGCGGAGACCATTATCGGCGCCATCGATCGTAAGGTCGTCCACGAGGAGATGATCGGCGCCGCCGTAGGTTCCGCTGCCGATGGACATGCCATGGCCAGAGTAGAAGTGGTTGTGAAGGGCGGACATGTTTGAGACGGCTCCGGCGCCGCTCGGTTTGAGGCAGACGTCATCATCGCCGGTGTGAATGTAGCTATAGGCGATGGTGATGTTGCGAGACGAGCCGGGGTCGATGCCATCGGTGTTGCGCGCGGTTTTGGGGGTCATGATTTTGACACCCCAGGCAGTGAAGCCGTCGGTTTGATTGACGGAGACGTGGAAGCCCGGCGAGTTGCGAAGAGTGATTTTGTAGAGGATGAAATTATCAGCATGGCGCAGGGAGATCATCGAGGGGACGCTCTGCTGCTGGTCCTCGACCTTTGCCTGATGCGCAAGGTCCCACCAGGTAACGTCCTGGCCGAGGAGCGTAGCGCCGCCGCGAGCGTCAATAGAGCCCTCGCCCATGATGCCGGCGTTGGGAATGCCGTCGCCGGTGATGAGCGGCTTGCAACCGCGGCCGCGCTCGGAGACGATGCCGCAGGAGCCGGGCGAAAGATCGTAGACGCGCGGATCGCGCGAGGCGACGAGGGCGGTGTTGTTGCTGATGACGAGAGTGACGCCGGGGCGGAGAGTGAGGGGGCCGGTGAGGAACACATTCATCTTGCCGCGAGCGCGAAGGACGACGGCTTTCGATGAAGGAGATGCGGCGTTGGCGGCTCCGGCCGGGCCGGCAGCGCAGCGATCGATCGCATCCTGAATACGGGCGGTGGAGAGCTTTTGCTCATCGGCGAGGGCGATGACGCCGTGATTGGCGGTAACGTCGGCGCGGAGCGTGACGCAGGCCGGAGGAATCATTGGCTCGGTGACGGTGCGTGTGTCCTGCGCGTGCATGGCGAGTGCAGCGAGAAGGGGAAGACAAACAAGCCAATGTTGCAACGAGACGAAATGCATTCGGTTCCTCCGATGAGCGCGAGTCAGGGTTGTGTAAAGCCGGCCACAGGATTCACGCATTTTAAGTGGACTGAACACTTGGACCATCCTTGAAAAAGTACCGAACGTTGGGTCGTCAAGGGACTTCTGTCATTAATCTCGGCCCGGCGCTGCGGAACTGATTCAGCGCGGAACTTGCTCGAGGACCCAGCGGACAAGTTCGTTGCCGGCGGCGAAATTGTCATAGGTGGAGGGGAGCTTGCGGCCGTCGGTGTATTCGTTGTAGAGCCAGGGGTCGACCATGGCGTAGACGGTGCCCTTGCCGAATTTGCCAGTCGCCATGAAAATGTCGCCGCCTTCGGTGAGCACGGCATGAGCTGGGCCGCTAACGGAGATGGTGCAAACGTCCTTGACGAAGATGGTATGCGGGTGGTGGAAGATGGGACCTTTGCCGTCGATGACAATCCTGCCTTGCTCCCAGTTGGTGCCGATGACGTGCTTGCGAAGAACACTGTTGAAGTGAATTCCGAATTTTTCGGAGACGACGTTGAAGTGATCGAGGTCGGCGTAGGAGGTGTCGTTCTCCATGATCATGAGCACGCCACCGGCGCGGACCCAATCCGCGATCTGGATTGCGTCTTCAGCGTTCGCGTAATGCGGATGCGGGTTTTTGTCGGCATTGTCGGGCGAAACGATGAGGTAAATCCGCGCTTCGCGAAGGTTGGCCAGCGTGGGTTCCGCGTCGATCTCGTTTGTATCGGCGCCGAAGCTGCGGAAGATGTGGCCGAAGAGCGAGTAGCCCGGCTCGTCCCAGGTGTTCCACTTGTAGTGGAAGTAAGCCTGTTGGCCGAAGGCGTCAGCCCGTTGTTGCGAGTTGAACCAGCCGTCGACGAGGACGGTGCGGCCGCGGCCGAGCTTCGCATTCCGCGCGGTTTCAATCTCGGAGCTCGCGAGAAGGAAAGCGCCCACGCCCTTGGGATCGTTGGTGGCGACTTTTTCGCCGATGTAATAGGCGTAGGAGCCGTCGCGATAGGGATCACCGCCGAGGCCCGAGGCCTTCACGGTGTCCGTCAGCGAGAAGTCCGCCTCAGGGGCAATGCTCGTGAAGTGCGAAAGGATGCCTTTATATCCGCGCTCGACATTGGCCGAGTAGGTTTGAGGCAGAAAGCCCAGACGCACGCCTTTGGCGAGCGCGTAGACGAACATGCATGCGGAAGAGGATTCGAAGTAGTTTCCTTTTTGGCCGGGCTTGTTCAGCACGTCGTACCAGAGGCCGGTGTAGGGATCCTGATAGCGCGCGACGGCCGCGGCGTCCTTTTTAAACGCAACGAGCAGTAGGCGCCGTCCCAGGGAGCCCTGAGGATAGAAAGAGATGGTGTCGACCAGCGCCATCATGTGCCAGCCAATACCGCGCGCCCAGAACTGCGAGGAGTCGCCGGTTTGCTGATTAGCCCAGCGCTCATGCTTCGATTCATCCCAGCCGTGATAAAGCAGCCCGGTTTTGGGGTCCCGGGCGTGATCTTCCAGAAGTAGAAACTGATGCGTGATGTCCTCGAAGACCTCGGGGTGATGGGAGATGGAGGCGTACTCGGCGCGGAAAGGCTCGGCCATGTAAAGGCCGTCGAGCCACATCTGGTCGGGGTAGCGCTGCTTGTGCCAGAAGCCCCCGGAGGCGTTTCGCGGCTGGTGAGCGAGCTGATCGTAGAGAAAGGTTGCGGCGGTGAGGTAGCGCTGTTTGCGCGTGACGCCATAAAGGAGAAGAAGCTGACGGCCGAGCAGAATGTTATCGAGCTGATGTTCTTCCGGCTTGAGCGTTGGAATGGAACCATCCGGGGCGAGAAGGGCATCGACGGAGTTTTGGATGTAGTGGAAGTAGCGAGGATCCGCGGTCGAAAGCCAGACAGAGTCCATGCCTTCGAGGAGAGTGCCGAGCTCGTAGTTCCAAATCCAGGGAGCGGCAGCCGGAACGAAGCGGCCATCGGGCCAGCGCGCGATAACGGCATTGGCGGCGCGCTGTGACCAGGGGAATTCATCGTTTGGTGTGGCGGCGCGGAGCATGAGCGGAGCGGTGGTCGCAGCGAAGACTAGAAAAGAGGCAAGAACGCGGAGGGTCTTCATTGATGCTCCGGAAAAACGGACGCCGTCAGGTGAGGAGATTGAAGTCTTCAGCCAATCGCGCAAAAGAGGCTGCCGGGTTGAACCGGCAGCCTCATGAGCGAACGCATGTAACAAGCCAGCTCAGAAACTGATTCGAGCAGAGAACTGAGCGGACTTGCGATTGAGGTTGGAGCTTTGGGTAACCTGTCCAAAGTTAGCATTGCCAACCACAGTGCTGGCAACGGCAAACAACGTGTGATTGGTGACGTTGTACCACTCAGCGCGGAAGTCGAGCTTGGTGGATTCTCCGAGATGCAGCGGGAAGCTGCGCACCAAAGCCAGATCGAGCTGGTAGTTACCCGGTCCGACGAGGTTGTACGGCGCGGTACGGGCCGCATCGCCGAAGGTGTAGTCGTAGCCGCCGCCTGTGGAGAGAATCGACTTCTGGCCAGTCGGAGCAACCGGGTTAAGAAACGGACCTTGAGCGGCAACGGTCTGGCTTCCGGTGCTGGGCACTATATACGTGCTGGCGGGAGTGGGGCCAGCGGCTGTTGTCGTGGTAGCCGGTGTTGTCGCGTTGTAGGTTGCCCAGGTCTGGCCTTTGCCCCACTTGCCGTTCTGGCGCGCGACACCCGAGAAGTTCGGGTTCAAGGTTGCAGCACAAGTGCTGTCAGCCTGATTGGTCTGGCAGGTGGAACCGGTAATGGCGAGAGGTGACCCGGAGTAGGCCTGATAGACGCCGGAGAAGGAAAATCCTCCCATGATCGCCCTCTCGACCGCGTTCTCCGAAAGAACCGTTTTGCCGAACGGCCATGCCCAAACAGCCGTTGCGACAAAATGCTGGGGCTGGTTGGAAGTGGAGACGGTGCGCTCGATGCGGTCGGCCGGGTACGAGGTTGAGGGGTGATTGGCAAGCGTGCCGGCGGGAATGGGATAGCCGGTACGGAACGTGCCGCCGTCGTCGATGGCACGGGCCCAGACATAGTTGGCATTCATGGTTAAGCCATGCCATGTGCGCATGCTCAACATCGCCTGCAGCGCATGGTAATTCGCGTTGCCTACGTAGCCGAAGTTGTCAGACGGTGTTTGGAACGGGAACGGCTTGAGCAAAGTGGACAGCGACTGCGAGGTGGAGAAGTTGGCCAGGCCTGGGCAGGAGATATTGTTGGCCGTGTTCGCGCAATCCGCCGTCACTGTTGTGGCTGTGGCTCC
The DNA here is from genome assembly GCA_050018295.1 of Occallatibacter sp. GTDB lineage: Bacteria > Acidobacteriota > Terriglobia > Terriglobales > Acidobacteriaceae > Telmatobacter. The sequence continues at coordinate 4,936 of JBEKAJ010000045.1, forward strand.
CGTGTCTGAGAGATGTGTTCCCAGGTAAAGATACTTAGGATCGAGATCGTTGGCCGCGAATCCGCGAGCGTGGAAACTATCCAGTTGCAGGAAGTGGCCCTCCGAACCCACATAGGTGAGGTTGAGCGCTATGGCATTGGTCATCTGCTGTTGAAGGCCGAAGCTCCAGTTGAGGAACTCTGGGGCACGGCCGCCGTAGTACGGATCGTCGTACGTCATTGATGACGGGGTGCCGGTGGTTGCTCCCAGGCTGGCAGTTTTGAGGTAGCCGGTGCCGTACGCCGGACCGGATGCAACGCCGGTTGCGCCTGTGAAGGCAGGAATGGCACCGCTGCCGCCAGCAAGCAGACCCGGCATGGTGGTGACGTCCGAGCCGTTGACTGAGAAGGCAGGCGCGGCCGAGAAGCCGAGAGTTCCAATGCTGGTGTTCAATCCTCCCACTGCGCCGCCGTGCGAGAACATGACGCCGTAGCTGGCCCGGATAACGGTCTTGGGGTCAAGCTGGTAAGCAAAGCCGAGGCGCGGCCCGAAGTTCTTGTAGTAGTTGTTGGCTGGCGAAGAGCAATTGCAGGTTCCGGCGCCAGATCCCGTGTAGGCCAGCGCGCCGTTGAGGCCGGTAGCCGGGTTGGCCAGGTTGGGATTGAAGAAGCTCTCCGCGTTGTGCACCTCAGTGATAGACGGATAGAAGTCATAACGCAAGCCGAGGTTGACGGTGAGCTTGTTGGTCATCTTCCAGTCGTCCTGCACATAGGGCGAGATGGCGCGGAAGCGCGCACCGAACTCCTGCTGCAAGTACTGGGTGAAGCTGCCCTTGTCGATCTGACCGATCAAGAAGCTGGCGTAGGAAAGGCCTGTGCCGGTGGACGCAGTAAAAGCGTTGTTCAACTGCGCCGTCTCAGTGACGGCGGCAGCCAATGTAATCGGCGTAGAGCCGCCTTTAGTAGCGTTGTTCACGTTGTAGAGCATCCATGCGACGTTCCCACCGAAGGTAAAGGAGTGCTTGCCAATGTTCCACTGGAAGTTGTCGAGCAGGGTGTAATTTTCCGCGGTGGTGCGGTTCTCAGTTGCGCCGTTCCAGTTTGTGGGCGCGGCCGTGCCGGCGAAGGTGACGAAGGGAAACATGTTCGAGGCCTGGCCGGTCGGTAGCCCGGACATGCCCATGGTGGTGGCAGCGTATTTGGGATTGTCATTGGGGTTAAAAGTAGGGCCGTTATAACGGGCATAGCCCCACTTGACCTGGTTGAGTATGTTCGGAGAGAAGACGTGCGTTTCTTCGATGGTCCAAACCGCAGTCTTGGGGGCGTAAGCCTGACCATAGTTGTATGGCAGAGGGCCGACATTTCGCCCAGCGGTGGTCTGGCCGACCGGGATGGAGCTGGCCTGACGACCGACTGCGCTCAATACGGTGAGGGTGTCGCGCGAATTGATATCGTAGTCGATGCGCGAAGTTGTGGACCAGTTGGACAGGCCCGTGGCGTTCGCGGCGACATAGTTGCTGCTGGTAGTGTCGCTGGTAATGCTGGGGAGGAAGGCCTGCATGTTCGTGGCGATCGTTGAGAGCTCACCCGGCGGAATCACATTTTTGTTGCCGTTGTAAACGAACTGATTGCGGCAAGGCTTACCGACGCCGGCGGGATTGGTCGCAGCGCAGGCGGCCTCTGTGCTTGGGTCGTAGATGTTGACTCCGTCCGCGCTAAAGTCGCCCGTCCGTTCCCTGTTGGACGGGAATCTCATAGGCGTTGGAGTGGCGCTGGCGTAGCGGAACCCGTCGTAGTTGGTGAAGAAGAAGAGTTTCTGCTTCAGCGAGCCGAAGGGAATGAGCGGGCCGCCGAGCACGATGCCGTATTCATTGTTGTGCTCAACAGGCTTGACGGGCAGGCCAGTTGCCACGTTGGGAATCTTACCGAACCAACCCCAGGTATCGAGGGCGGTATTGCGGAAGAACTCGTAGACGGAACCGTGGAACTGGTTGCCGCCGTGCTTGATCGAGTAGTTCATGAGGCCCTGGCCTTCATACATGGCGCCGTAACCTACGGTCTGCACCTGGAACTGATCGACCGCATCGACGGAAATTGCGGTCCACACGTAGCGCGGATCGCCGTTGCCTCCGGCGCGGACAAAGGGAATGCCATCGACGTAAACATCGGAGACGGCACCGCGGCTGCCTGAACCGTTGACTACGCCGGTGTTGGTGGTGGCATTGCCGTTGGTTTCATTGCCCTGAACGCCCGGCATCAAATACGCGAAGTCAGTAGCGCGCCGCTGATCGGCCTGACCGTAGGCGTTCATCTCGATGGGCAGCGCAGCATAGGTCTCCTGCTCCATGGTGGAACCCAGTGTCGCGTTGCTGGTTTCCAGCTGAGGAGGCGCAGCGGAGACTGTGATCTGCACGTCGGCAGCGCCGACCTGCAGCGCGGGGTTATAGGTCTGCGTCGCCAGAGCGTCCACATGGATGTTTTGCTGCGTGAGCTTTTCGAAGCCAGGGGCAGCGGTGGTCACCGTGTAAACGCCAGGGTCGAGGTTGGAAAAGTTGTAGTCGCCCGCGCCAGTCGATTTGGTGACCGTCGAGATCCCGGTGGCGGTGTTGGTGGCGGTGACGGTGGCGTTGGAAATGACCGCGCCGGTCTTATCCTCCACAGTACCGGTGATGGCACCCTTGCCAGCCAGCTGCGCCATCGCGCCGGCCGACATCATGGTGGCGATTACGAACAGCGCCACGAAGCCTAACGCGGGTAAGCGGAAGAGGCCAGATGGCACTCCTCTCGTAACTCTCTTCATCAATTGGGCTTTTGTCGCCAATTGCGTCATATTTGTCCTGCCTCCACTAGGCACCGCGATTCGCTTCACCATGCGGCCACCCTGGATTAGAATCCAATTTCATTCACGTGGTCTGACCACAATTTGAAGCGCGAGTAGTTTCTTACAGAGGGTCATTGACTGTCAATAGGGAAATCCGCGGCGCTTTCTGAAAATTGAATTCAGATTCTCTGTGTCTATGAGAAGGTGGAAATTGGCGGCGACAGAAATAAATCATGGTCAGACCTCTCTCACAAAATTAATGATTTCAGGAGCAAGAAGGCAAAGGACATAGTGAAGGATTGAGCGCCGGGAGGCCAGTTCGCGGCGTCAGCGTCCAATGTCAGAAACGCGATCCGAAAGCTTACTCAAGAGGGGCTCGGAAAAACACCTTGGTGTTTCTTGATGTGGTATGGCTGGCGCGCACGAAATCGCGAGCTCCCGTGAAAGAGACCGATGGCCGCAGCGTGACGCAAGGTGCGCGCCAGCGGGATCCCGACGCCGAGTGCTGCGAATCGAAGGGAAGACACGCTTACGGCCGGACGTGAGCTTGAAGGTTCCGCGAGGCAGAGCGCAGCTAAGCGGCGGACGCGGAGCGCGCATGCTTCTTTTTTGATGCGCCAGCCGATGCTTTGCGGCCCGTAGGGCGCTCCATGCCCTGCGCGATTTGCGCCATGCGCAGGTGCTGCTCCATGAGATTGTGCGCTTCCTTGGCGTTGCGCGTGCGGATGGCGCGGTAGATCTCGCGGTGCATTTCCGCGGATTCACGCATGTCAGTCGAGCGTTCGACGGTCTTGCGGCGAGAGTCGTAGAGGGCCGAGGTGATGGTCTCAATGATGGCTGCCAAGATGGGATTGCCGGAGGCCTGAGAGACGATGCGGTGAAAAAGGAGATCGTGGATGAGATAGTCGGCCGGACTATTCATGGAGGCGAACATGTCGGCAACTTCATCGGCGAGGGCGGCGAATTGCTCCTGCTTGCCGCGTTCGGCGGCGAGGGCGGCGAGATGGCTCTCAAGGATGATGCGGGCCTCGAACATCTGCCAGGACTGAAAACCATGCAGGGCGCCGATGAGGCTCAGCGAGGCGGTTCCGAATTGAGGGGGGCCGTCGGCGACAAAGGTGCCGACGCCGTGGCGGATCTTCATGACGCCCATTGCAGCCATGTAACCGATGCCGGTACGCAGGCTGGCGCGGCTGATTTTTAGGGAACGGGCGAACTCGCGTTCCGGTGGTATCTTGTCGCCCGGCTGCAGGGTTCCGTTCTCAATGAGGGTGCGGATGTGGTTAACCACTTGCATGGTACGGTGGGTATTGTGCTCTTCTTCTTTCACCCTGGGCATACGATGAGCTACCTTCTTGCGGTACTGAAAATCAGTGTCAAAGCGAGATTATCACCGAATGCAGGGTCTGGTTAGAGAAACTTCGGGAATGCACGAAAGAAACCGCGTTAAGGGCGGCAGGGGGCGTCACCGTGTATACTTCCGGTCTGACCTCTGATTCCGGCAGTGGTCTGATGGGACCGGCGCGCGAGGCGATTAGAATAAAAGCCATGTTGCTCCACGACGACCGATTATTTCCCGCCGAAGCATGTGCTCGTAAAGTCGCACGTTCCTTATATGAGCATGTCCGCAGGCTTCCCATCATCAGCCCCCATGGGCACACGCAGGCCGCGTGGTTTGCCGACAACGGGCCGTTTCCAGACCCAGCGACGCTTTTTGTGCAACCAGACCACTATGTGTTTCGGATGCTTTACAGCCAAGGCATCTCGATGGATGACCTAGGTATCGGCCAGCCGGTGATCGAGGATCCGCGCAAGGTGTGGCGGATTTTTGCTAAGCACTACTATCTGTTCCGCGGTACGCCGACGCGCATGTGGCTGGATTTTTCTTTTCAGGAGCTATTCGGATTCAGGGAGCGGCTGAGCGAGAAGACTGCCGACCTGTATTTCGACACCATTGCGGAAAAGCTGGGCCGGCCGGAATTTCTGCCGCGGACGCTCTTCGAGAGATTCAACATTGAGGTACTGTCGACGACAGAGTCGCCGCTGGACGAGCTGAAAGCTCACCAGGCGATTCGCGATTCGGGGTGGAAAGCGCGGATTGTTCCGGCATTCCGGCCCGATCAAGTGGTGGATCCGGAGTTCAATGGATTTGCCGGACTTGTGGCGAAGCTGGGCGAACTGCACGGCGAAGACAGCTCGACATGGAAGGGCTACCTGAATGCGCTCAAGAAGGCTCGGGTGCGATTCAAAGCGCTGGGGTGCACGTCGACTGACCATGGACATCCAACGGCGCAGACGGCGGACCTGCCACAGAGCGAAGCGGCAGCGCTGTTCGCGAAGGTGATTGCGTGCAAAGCGGACGCGAGTGAGCAGGAGTTGTTCCGAGCGCAGATGCTGACTGAGATGGCGCGGATGAGCGTGGAGGATGGGTTGGTGATGCAAATCCATCCAGGGAGCGTGCGCAACCACAACCGCATTGTGTATGAGCGCTATGGCCGCGACATGGGCGCCGATATCCCCAGGGCGACGAATTACGTGGATGCACTGCGGCCTCTGCTGGACCGGTTCGGCAATGAGCGCAACCTGACCATCATTCTGTTCACGCTGGACGAGACAACGTACAGCCGCGAACTTGCGCCGCTGGCCGGGCATTATCCCTGCCTGCGCCTGGGACCGCCGTGGTGGTTTCATGACAGTCCCGAGGGCATGATGCGTTTCCGCGAGCAAGCCACGGAGACGGCGGGGTTCTACAACACGGTGGGATTCAACGACGACACGCGGGCATTTCTTTCCATTCCGGCACGGCACGACGTGGCGCGGCGCGTGGATTGTGCGTTTCTTGGCAGGCTAGTTGCCGAGCATCGGCTGGACGAAGACGAAGCGCACGAAGTGGCCCACGAATTGACCTACGGCCTGGTAAAGAAGGCGTACCGGCTGTAAAAGCTCGTAGCCGGTAGCCGGTAGCCGGTAGCCAGAAGATAGAAGCTACTGGATCCTCGCACTCAAGTAGGGTCTTTTTCCAGGCGGTGGGACCAAAAGTCAGAAGGATGGAGTTTAACTTATGAGTCTCTATTGTTCCGTTGGCAGCACGGAAACCGATCTGTCGGAGAAGCAATTGAAAGAGCTGCTGGCCGAGAGCCTCGCCAAGCTGGGCAGGCGGACGAGTGTGCTGGCCGTGCCGCCGGATCAGAGCCGCGAGCATTCGCGGGCCGGCGACTTGACGCGGTATGCGTGGGAGCACTATGGCGAGCGGCTGACAGCCGTGCTGCCAGCAATCGGGACGCATACGCCGATGCGGCCGGACCAGATTGCACACATGTTCGGGAATACGCCGCAGGAGCTGTTCCGCGTACATAACTGGCGCACGGATATCGAGACGCTGGGCGAGCTTCCAGCGGAGTTAATCCGCGAACAGTCAGAGGGCAAGCTGAACTACACGTGGCCCGCGCAGGTGAACAAGCTAATCTCGCAGGGCGGGTTCGATCTGATTCTTTCCATCGGACAGGTGGTGCCGCATGAAGTGATTGGCATGGCGAATCACTCCAAAAACATATTGATCGGGACAGGCGGCCGCGAGGGGATCAATCGCAGCCATTACCTGGGTGCGGTGTATGGAATGGAACGGATCATGGGCCGCGCCGAGAACCCGGTGCGCAACGTGCTGAATCGCGCGTGCGAAAAGTTCCTGCGGCACTTACCGATCGTTTACGTGCAGACGGTGGTGGGACGCGGCGCGAATGGCGGGCTGGCCGTGCGCGGACTGTTCATCGGCGACGATCTTGAATGCTTCCTGAAGGCGGCTGAGCTGAGCCTGAAGGTGAACTTTGAGATGCTGGACGAGCCGATCACGAAGGCGGTTGTTTATCTGGACCCGAAGGAGTTCCACAGCACATGGATCGGGAACAAGGCGGTGTACCGGACGCGGATGGCGCTGGCCGACGGGGCGGAGCTGATCATACTGGCGCCCGGCGTGAAGGAGTTTGGCGAGGACAAGGGGATCGACGCACTGATTCGCAAGTACGGCTATCGCGGAACGCCGGCCACGCTGAAAGCGGTAGAAGAGAATGCCGACCTGGCCGCAGACCTGAGCGCGGCAGCGCACCTGATTCATGCATCGTCGGAGGGGCGGTTCACCATCAGGTGGTGCCCGGGCGAGCTGAGCCGCAAGGAAGTGGAGGGCGTGGGATTCGAATACGGCGACTTGAAGGCAATGACGGCGCGATACGATCCAACAAAACTTCGTCACGGATTCAACCAAGTGGGTGGCGAGAAGATCTTCTTTGTGGCGAATCCGGGGTTGGGACTGTGGGCGCACCGCAGCCGATTTGAGAGCTCCGCGGCGCCCGCAATGGCGCACAGCCAGGCAGGATGAACTGGACAAAGCTGAGCAGGGCGCCTGGAGAGGCAACAGAATTACAGAAATCGCAAAACGGGACGAACATGGGGAACAAAGGATTGAAGCTAAATAAATACTCGGTTGGCACTGGTGACCGGTTTGCGCACCAGGCCAAGGCGCAGTTGCAGGCATGCGTGATTGCCTTGAACCATGGGCTTGAAGTGGTGCCGGTGTGGAACAAGTCGAACCGGGAACACATGATCATCGGCTCCGAGCCGACGAGCGTGCGCCGGGCGGCGGATGCAGCAGTGAAGGCACTGGGGTGGAAGCTGCCGTACTACTGCGACGCGGACCACATTACGGCCGCGACGGTGGACTGTTTCCTTGCGCCGTGCGATTTTTTCACGTTTGACGTGGCCGATTTCATTGGGAAGACAGCACAGGCCGAGGACATCGAGAGCTTTGTGAAGCGGCATCCAGAGCTCGAGGGAAGCATCGAACTGGCCGCGGCCGATGAGGCCTTCGAGATTACGCCCGACCTTTTGCGCCAAACCGCGGAGAAGTTTCTGGCCGCGGTGAAGAAGGCAGGGGAAGTATATCGGCGCGTGCTGGGTGCGAGGGGCGCAGGGAACTTTATTCCCGAAGTTTCGCTGGACGAGACCGATCGCGCGCAGAGCCCGGTGGAGCTGCTGATTATTCTTGCGGCCATCGCTGACGAGGGCATTCCGGTGCAGACGATCGCGCCGAAATTCAGCGGGCGGTTCAACAAGGGCGTGGATTATGTGGGCGACGTGGCCCAGTTCGAACGCGAAATGGCGCTGGACGTGGCGGCCATTGCCTACGCTGTGAAGCAGTATGGACTGCCGGAGAATCTGAAGCTGAGCGTGCACTCGGGCAGCGATAAGTTTTCGATTTATCCGGCGATTCACGCGACGATGAAGCACCTCGATGTGGGCGTGCACCTGAAGACAGCAGGAACGACATGGCTCGAGGAACTGATCGGGCTGGCCGAGGCCGGTGGCGAAGGATTGGCGCTGGCCAAGGAAGTGTATGCCGAAGCGCTGAAGCACCGCGAAGAGCTGTGCACGCCGTATGCCACGGTGATCGACATCGACCCCACGAAACTGCCATCGGCCAACGAAGTGCGGGGTTGGACTTCAGAGCAGTACACTTCGGCGCTGCGGCATGTGGAATGTTCGCCGGCTTACAACAGCAGCGTGCGCCAGTTGCTACACGTGGGATTCAAGGTGGCCGCGAAGATGGGGCAGCGTTATCTGGATCTGCTGGAGGCAAACGAAGCCGTGATCGCCAAGAATGTGACGGAAAATCTCTATGCGCGGCACATTGCGCCGGTATTCTTAGGAAGAAGTTCCTGATTGCGGAGTTGAGCAGGGCCGCGCCGTTCCGCGTAAATTCCCCACGGAGATCTCATGAAGGATCAGCTTTTCAGCCTTGAAGGCAAAGTCGCGGTCGTGACAGGAGGAACCTCCGGGATTGGCCGGGCCCTGAGCCTTGGATTAGGCGATGCCGGCGCCGACGTGATTGCAACGGCGCGCCGCAAAGAGCAGGTGGACGATACAGCCAACGAGATTGAGGCGCGCGGGCGGAAGACGCTGCGCATGGCCTCGGATGTTGGCGACCGCGGCACGCTGGAAACGCTGCTGGCGGCGGTGCTGAAGCGCTTCGGCAAAGTGGACATCCTGGTGAATTGCGCGGGCATGATCAAGCGGACGCCAACGCTCGATTTGCCCGAGGCCGAGTGGACCAACATTTTGAATACGAATTTGACGGGAACACTGCGGGCCTGCCAGGTGTTTGGCAGGCACATGCTGGAGCGCGGATACGGGCGCATCATCAACATTGCGTCGCTGAACAGTTTTGTGGCGCTGAGCGAAGTAGCGGCGTATGCGGCGAGCAAGGCGGGAGTGGCGTCGCTAACGCGGTCACTTGCGGTGGAGTGGTCGAAGAAAGGCGTGACAGTGAATGCGGTTGCGCCGGGAGTGTTTCGCACGGATTTGAATGCGGAGTTGCTGGACAGCACGCCGCGCGGACAGGAGCTGTTGATGAGGACGCCGATGGGGCGATTTGGCAAAACGGAAGAGCTGATCGGGGCGACGGTCTATCTGGCGTCCGACAGCGCTTCATTTGTCACGGGACAGATTCTGGTGGTGGACGGAGGCTTTCTGGCGAGCGGTGTGAATCAGTAAAGCAGGGATCAGGGACCAGGGATTAGGGAACTACGGAAGCCCATATAACCCGGTTCAACGAATGATTTGGATGACGAAAAGGCTGCGCCAAATGGCGCAGCCTTTTTGATGGGTGCATTACGCATTACTGCAGCGTGACGTTGGCGCCGGCCATCTTGATGATCGCGTCGCCCTGCGCGGCTTCGACCTTCACGTTTTTGCCCGTCACGTTTGCATAGCCAATCGACAATCCCTTTTCGCCGCTGAGATTGACGTTCTGAAGGACGATATCGGTGACTGGAGCTTCAGGCAGGCCAACGATGGCGCCGGCCATGGCAGCGCCTGTTGCGGTGACGTTTTGGATCATGATGTTGTGGAAGTGGGGCGTAAGGCGCGTGACCGGCGCGGGCTCCACGGCACTCTCGGACGGCAGGATGCGGGGATAGTACTCGCTAATGACGAGCGGGTTCTTGACGTCTTTCATGTCAATATCGCGGAAGACGAGGTTGCTGACGTCGTTGCCGCGGTCGCGGTTGGCCTTGACACGGATGCCGTTGTCGGTGCCGTCGAAACGAATACGCTCGGCCAGAATGTTGCGAGCGCCCCCGGCGATCTCGCTGCCGATGGAGAGGCCGTGACCGTGGAGAAACGTGCAATCGGAGATGACGATGTCGCGGCTGGGATCGTCACCGCCGGGCGAGTTGATCGCGCCGGACTTGATGGCGATGTCGTCGTCGCCGACGTCGGCATAGAGGTGATCAATGCGGACGTTCGACGAGGAGAAGGGATCGACGGCGTCGGTGTTGGGCGAGTGTTGCGGCGCGAGAACGCGAATATTGTGAATGACAACGTCGTCACTGTAGTAGGGAACGAGCTGCCACATGGGCGAATTCTGGATGGTGACTCCCTCGACGCGGACGTGCTTGCAGTGGTCGAAGACGACGAGCCGCGGGCGCGGATGAGAATTGCCCATGATGCCGGCATCATGGACAGTGCGGGCCATCTGCCACCAGCTTTCGCCATTGCCGTCGATGGTGCCCTCGCCGGTGATGGACACATTTTCAGCGTTCGCGGCGCTGACCAGCGGCTGGATGCCGGGGAGGCGAAACTCAGTGATCTCGGGGTAGTCGGCGTGATCGGGCGAGCCGAGAAGCGTGGCGCGCTTGTCGAGTTGGAAAATGATGTTGCTCTTGAGCACGATGGGAGCGCTGAGATATATGCCCGCAGTGAGGCGGACGGTGCCGCCGCCTTTTGCCGCGCAGGCGTCAATGGCTTTTTGGATTGCGGAGTTGTCCTTGGTGGTTCCATCGGCTTTGGCGCCGAAGTCGCGCGGATTGCAGGTGCGCGCCGCGTGGAGCGCCGTGGCGGAAGCGGCGATAAAGGTCAGGGTGAGAATTGGTGTGAAGAGCCGGCGGGTAAGAGGGATTTTCGGTTGAATCACGGAGATGCCTCGGACGGGTGAGTTTCTTACGCGCCTCATCATACGCCACGAGGGGCAAGTGGTCCTACCACTGGAGAATGCTGCGTGGGGGCCGGCTGTGCGGAGCTGCCAGTTATCAACTCTCAGCCTTCAGCTTGCGGCGCGGCAATGGAGGCATTGACTGGCAGGCGGATGATGAAGCGGGTGTCGCCGGGCTGGGACTGGACCTCAAGTTGCCCGGCAAACTTTTGCGTGACGATGCGGTGAACAATCTCGAGGCCGAGGCCGGTGCCGGAGCCTTGCGGCTTGGTGGTAAAGAACGGCTCGAAGATATGAGGAAGAACGTCGGCCGGAATGCCGGAGCCGTGATCTCCGATCGAGACGACAAGCCAATCGGGCTCGGACCAGGTGGAGATTTCGAGCTTTGCGCCCTGAGGAGAAGCATCGACGGCGTTGTCAATGAGGTTGGTCCAGACCTGGCTGAGGGCGGAGCCGCGCGTGCGGATTGTGGAGGGCGAGGCGGCGAAGCGCTTCTCGACTTGAATCTGCTTGAGGCGGAGTTTGTGGCCGAGGATGGTGAGGGTGCTTTGCAGGCTGTCGTGGACGTTGAGCTCCTTGTTGGGAGTGCGCTCGTCGTA
>JBEKAJ010000046.1:0-16160 GCA_050018295.1 Occallatibacter sp.
CGTTTCTATCCCACCGAGATCGGCGTCGTGGTGTGCGATCTGCTGGTTGAGAACTTCCCGTATATCTTCGACACCGCGTACACGGCCAAGCTGGAAACCGAACTCGACGACATTGAAGAAGGCACGGAGAAGTGGACCGATTTGCTCAACGGTTTCTACGGCTACTTTGAGCAGGAGCTCAAGGATGCGGGCAAGAAGATGCGGAACATCAAGCGCATGGAGCAGGTGACCCAAGAAAAATGCGACGTGTGCGGCTCGCCACTGGTGCTCAAGTGGGGCAAGTTCGGCACCTTTTTCGCCTGCTCGGCCTACGACAAGAAGGATCCCGCAAGCTGCACTTTTACCAAGGAGAACATTGCGGCCAAGCCTGACCTGAACACGCCCGAGGCGCAGGAGGCCGGCGACACCGAGGAGTACTGCGAGAACTGCGGCAAAGTTATGGTCATGCGGCGCGGCCTCTTCGGGCCGTTCATGGCGTGCCCGGACTACAACGCCGATCCTCCGTGCAAGACCTTCCGCAAGCTGAGCCAGAAGCAGCAGCAAAAGCCGCCCGAGCCCACCGGCGAAGCTTGCCCGCTGTGCGGCAAGCCGCTGGTGCTCCGCCAGGGAGCATACGGTGAGTTTGTCTCCTGTTCCGGTTATCCCAAGTGCAAGTACGTGAAGCAGAACCTGATCGAAGGGATGAAGTGCCCCAAGTGCGGCGAGGGCGACTTAGCAGAGAGGCGAGCGCGCCGTGGCAATGTCTTCTGGGGCTGCACGAACTATCCCAAATGCGACTTCACGTCGAATCTGAAGCCGGTGGCGAAGAAGTGCCCGAAGTGCGGAAGTCCGTACCTGCTGGAAAAGACGCTCAAATCGGGCGTCTTCCTCGAATGCCCAAACAAAAAGAAGTCGGCGGAAGAAGAATCCGCTACGAAGAGGCGCGGCAAGAAGGCTCCCACGGCTGAAGAGGGAGCCAAGGTGGTGTGCACTCACTCGAAGCGCATCGGCGACGCGCCGCCGCCTCCCACCGTAGAGACACACGGCCCGGTCATCGAAAAGAAGGAAGAGAACCAGGAACTGCAGCCGGTGTAAAAGAGGCAGGGAATAGGGACCAGGGAATAGTCACCCCATCGGGCACAAATCGCCGGCTGGAGACTTCGACAGGAATTAGGGCGCGCCGGGATGGCGCGCCTTTTTCATTTGCGCGAGGAATGGCGCCAAAGGGCAGGAAAAGGAGCGAGTAGGTTTTCGCTGCGCGCGGTCAGCAAGTGAGCCGGCCGGTCATTGAGAAAATCAAGCGACACATCGTCGGCCGATCCTGTAGTATGGGCTGCGGAGATGCCCATGGAACGAATGCTGGCCACACCGGCCGATGCCGAGATCATTCTAAGACTCTATGAACTGCGCACCGAGGCGGTGATGCGCCAGGCACGCGCCTGGGTTGGCGGTGAATTCTGGCCGCAAACGGCGGACGAATTCTATGCTGTCTACGAAAACCCGAGCGATCCGCACAATCCGTGGCTCCGCCAGGTGCTGACCTATTGGGAAATGGCGGCGGCGATGGTCCTGCACGGCGCGGTCTCGGCGGAGCTGTTTGTGGACTGCAACGGCGAGGGCTTTTTCCTGATGGCCAAATTCTCGCACATTCTGGAGGCGATCCGCGAGAAGAATCCGACGTTCTTCAACAAGACCACCGAGCTGATCAACCGTTTCTCCGCGGCGGCACAGCGTTACGAAACGACGCTGAAGCGCGTGGAAGCGATGCGTAGCGGCAGGGCAGGGAAGTGAAAGCAGCCGGCAGACCCTCCCCATCGCTTGCCGACCGCCCTTGTCGAAAGCCGATCCGGCGAGCATGATAGGAGAAGCTTCAGTGTCATCAATACCCAGGAGGTTTTTATGAAGCGCACCATTTTCACGTTGGCAGCCGTTTTGGCCATGACCGTTGCGATGGCCATGGCTGCCGATTCAACCACGAGCACGGGATGGATTTCAGACTCGATGTGCGGCGCCAAACACATGGGCACCGGCGCTGACTGCGTCAAGAAGTGCATTGCGGGCGGATTGAAGCCGGTGTTCGTTGACCCCAGCAAGCAGGTTTGGAGCATCGACAACCCGGATGCGGTGACGCCCAACTTTTACGGTGCCCACGTGACCGTCACCGCGACCGAGGACGCGGCGAACAAAAGCATGCACGTTGAGTCCATCGTGGCGGCCAAGTAACGCCATTGGTCCCTGTGAACCTGGTTGGTACTCGCCACGCCGCGCAAACTCTGGTAGTGTCGTATCGATTCTTCTCCCCTTGCCCGGCCGGCCGCCAGGCCATGTCCGGAGCCAGGGGAGGCTTTGACTGAAAGCGACCGGATCATCATGGCGCGAGCAATCTGGAACGGCAGAGTCATTGCTGAGAGCGATCGAATCGAGGAACTCGATGGCGATGTCTATTTTCCGGAGTCCAGCCTCAAACGCGAATTCTTTCGGTCCAGCTCAACCACTTCAACCCATCCCTTGAAAGGCCAGGCGCGATTCCTGACCGTTGTGATCGACGGGCAAGACAACCAGGACGCAGCCTGGTACTATCCCGATCCCAAGCCGGTGGCGCGCAAAGTGAAAGGCTTTGTAGCCTTTTGGCGGGGCGTGGAAGTGGTGAAGTGAAACGGCGAGAAAACGAATCGCCGCGGCCGGATACGCACGCGTGATTGCCTCTGGAAATGATATTTACAGCAGGATGAGGCAATGGCTTGCGGACGTTGCTGTTGGCGATTTGAAAAGCAGCTTGAAAGCTGACCTGCAGAACCTTTGTCGATGATCCGCCGCATCATCAGACGCGATCATCTCACGAGTGCCTGTCGCGAATCTTGGGAAATGACTGCAGCGAGCATGTTCAAACGGAGATTGAATTGAAGGCGCTCGACAAAGATCCCATCTACGACACGGGATATCACGCCCAAAGACACGCCCACCTTATTGCCGAGGAGGAGTATTTCTGGGCGCGCGCTGAAGCATCAGCACGTCTTTACTTCTCGTACGACGAGCGATCGAAGCGGATCTTCGAGTATGGCTGCGGAATCGGCCAGGGAATCGCATCGTTGCCGAACGCTTCCGGATGGGATGTCAGCACCGAAGCTCGCGAGAATTGCCGCCGGCGGAATCTTACGGTTTACGACAATATCGACATGGTGCCGAGGAAAGCATGGGACATCGTACTCTGCCGGCATGTGTTGGAGCATCTGGAGAACCCCCTCGAGCACTTGAAGATCATGCGGGAACTGATTGCTGAAAGCGGCGAGCTTTTCCTTGTCCTTCCGCGTGAGAGACACTATGATTCATCGTTCGCGCCCGACCTCAACCAGCATCTATTCTGTTGGAACTTCAGAGCCATCAATAACCTGTTACAGAGGGCAGGATTGAGGCCAACCGTGAACCGCTGCGCGTATGTGTTGGGTTATCGGGTTCTTCTTCCCGTGAGGCGCACTCTGGGAGCCAGCGCATACTATTACGCAACTCTGATTACTGGATACCTTAAGCGCAATGGCGAACTCATCGTACGAGCCAAGGTGAAATAAGCCACTGCTGCGATCAAAGTGACAGGGAGCAGGCAACAGGGAAAAGGAAGTAGGGAGTAGGCGCGAAGGACAAGCGCTGAGCCTGAAAAAATCCCGCGAAATCATTTGCTCCCGATCACAGCCGCAGTACGACTCCGCCCTCGGGAGCTCTGAAACCATTCTGGCCGCTGGAATTCTACTGCCTACTGGCTGTTCCCCGTCTTTCAATACGCCTGCAACTGATCAATATGCCTGGAGCTGATCGAGCGGCAGCCGCACGCGGAAGCAGGTTGACCCCGGTTCCGACTTCACGCTCAAATGGCCGCTATGCTTACGCACGATGCGCATGGCGTTGTCGAGGCCAAGGCCGAGCCCTTTGCCGGGTGCCTTGGTGGTGAAGAACGGCTCGAAGATGCGCTCCTGCAGCTCGGGAGGGATGCCGGGCCCGGTATCCCAAATCTCCACCAGCAGCATTTCGGCCTCAAGCCTGCAGGCTACGCGCAAGCGGCCTTTGTTGCTCCACCCCACGGACGAAGACCTGTCCGTGGGGACCCCGGGGCCCAACGCGTCCAGCGCGTTTTCGATGAGTGCGGTCCATACCTGATTCAACTCTCCGCCATACGCGCTGATTCGCGGCAAGTCCGGCTGGTAATCGCGCTCGATCTCGATGGCTGTCATTCGCGAGCGCAGCATCTGCAGCGTCGCATCAAGGCCGGCCGGCACGTCGACCTCGAGGATCGGGGCGCGGTCCATGTTGGAGTAGTCCTTGACCGCTCCGATCAGGTCAAAGATCCGCGCCGTTGAGTTCACGATGGTTTCTGCCGCGCGCGCGGAGCGCAGATACCGCGCGAAGTATTGCAGGGCGACGCAGCACTCGGCCGGGCTGAGGAAGCCGCGCAGTTCATCGAGATCTGCAGTGGTCACGAGTTGCTCGGCGAGTTGTGCCGCAACTTCCCAGGCGTCACTGCATCCAATGCCATTGAGCCAAGCGCGAAGCGATTCCTCGCGGGCGATGAAACCCAGAGCATCGGTTTCGGAAGCCGGGTCGAGCGACTCGCCGGTGCGCGAGAACATCCTCTCTTCCCATGCCACGATCCTCTCCATTTGCTCTTCACTCAGGCGCAGACCGACGAGCTTGATGCGATTGCTCCGGCTGGCGCGAAATGCAGTGAGCAGGCTCGCCGCTGCGCGCTGCGCGGCCGATGCGGGATTGTTGAGTTCGTGCGACAGATTTGCGGCAAGTTGCCCCAGAGCCGCGAGCTTCTCCGCCTGTTGTTCGATGCGGGTGACTTCGCGCACGCGGTCAAGAAGAGTAGAGACCACGCGCTGCGTCATCGACGGGATGGCCGTGAGCATCTCCGGAAAAAGTGAACGGTGAATCAGCAGCGTCCACACCGGCGAGACGGCGAATCCCTGCCCGCCGTAGCCTTTCATGCGCGAGAAGGGCAGCACGCCCGTCATCTGCCCTGTGCGGCCGATGAACAGCGCCATCGGCCCTCCGTGCTGCCGGCGCACATGAATCTCGCCCTTGAGGATGAGCACCATGTGCTCGGCCGGGGCGCCTTCTTCGAAAAGAATGTCCCCTGGATTGGCCTTGTATTCCTGACCGTGGCGCGCCAGCCACAGACGGTCCTCGAGAGGCAGCCCATGCAAGGCGCCGATGTGATCAATGGCTTCCGCGATCTCTTCTGCCGGTGTAGGAGTGGCTGGCGGGGTGACGGTGGGGGAAAGCATCCGGGGACCTCCGGGGTACAACGACAGGATAGCCGATGGGCGAATGAACGCTAGCGCTGCTCGCTCGTCGCGGTGTGGTGCAGGGAATCAACTGATCGTTCCGACGCTTCTGGCTCGAAGCTCTGCGGAACGTTCCAGGTGTCAGCAACAATGTAGAGTGGCCGTCCCTTGCTTTCCTCAAAGATCTTGGCAACATATTCTCCCAGAATGCCCACGGTCACGAGCAAGACAGCGTTGCTCATGCAGACGACGATCATGAGCGACGTCCATCCAGGGACGGTTCGGCCGGAGAGATGCGCAATCACGGCCCTGACCGCCTCTTCAATGGCCAGCAGCGCCATTAATCCGCCAGCAAAAAAACTCATCCTGAGCGGCAAAGGAGAAAAGGAAACAGCGGCGTTCCACGCCAGCCGGATCATCCGGCTGAGCGGATATTTTGTGGACCCGGCCACCCGTGCCTGCCGTTCATAGCGCACGCAGATTTGCGGATAGCCCACCCAGGCCACCATGCCGCGCAGAAAGCGATGCAATTCGCGCATGGAGCGCAGGCTGTCGACGCAGCGGCGCGACATCAGGCGAAAGTCGCCCACGTCGTGAGGCAGCGACTTGAGAAAGAAGAACTGCATCAAGCGGTAGAAGAACCACGCGGTGGCCCGCTTGAAGAGATTCTCGCCCATCCGAACCGTCCGCTGGCCGCAAACCACATCGTAGCCATTGCGATACTGCGCCACCATCTCGTGAATCACGTCGAGCGGGTCCTGCAGATCGGCATCGATCAGCACCACCGCATTGCCGGTGGCGTAGTCTACTCCAGCCGTTGCCGCCAGTTGGTGGCCGAAGTTCCTGGAGAGGCTTAGAACCTTGATGCGCTGGTCGCGCGCGCTCCATTCGGCCAGGAATTCGAGCGTGCGGTCAGTGCTGCCGTCGTTGACCAGGACAACTTCACATGGATACGGCGAAGCATCGATGAAGCGCGTGATCTCGGCGGCAAACTGCCGAAGGCTCTGCTCCTCGTTGTAGCAGGGAGCAACGAGCGACAACAGAGCCGGGCCGGGCCGGGTTTGCAGGTAGGTGGAAGACATAGTCAACGGTTTGTCAATTTTGGAGCCATGATTTCAGAGACGGAGCCATCGACCTTGATGGTATCGCCTGCGACCGCTTCGCGGCCACGGAGCGCTTACTTGGCTTGAATGGCGAAGTCGCTCTCGACCTTCGCTGGTTTGCGCGCCTGAGCACGCCGCAGCGAAAGGGCGCCGGCAACCCCGAGGACAACAACAGCCGGCTCAAGCGGCTGCCGGTAGTCCATCATCGGATGCGTCAGGTAGTACGTGATCGGGAAGGAGCCGATGAGCAACAAATACGGCATGACCGCGGTGCGATTGGTGCGCCACAGACTGCGGATGCCGAGCAGCATGAAGAAAGTCACTGTCGAAACATAGAAGACGTTCTCCGGAGTGAAGGGCTGATCGCGCAACTCTTCGGCCGAGAAACTCCAATAACCGGTCCAGTAGTAGACGATGCGCCGCAATGTCTTGACAACCAGGAAGGCGTAATGGGGATGATTCCTAAGATCGTCGAGGGACATGGCGTGCTTTTCAGCGAGATAGGGAATCTCGCCCATGGTGAGATATTTCTGCAACTCCCGCGGGCTGTCGGCCGGATACCCGCGGTCGCCGGCTGTGGGCGGCGAAGTGCGGTCGTTGGGCGCGTTGCCAAAATCGTCGCAATAGAGTTCGAGCCAGATATTGTCGCGGATGGGCACGATGACGCCGAGCGCACGGTAGTTCCTGATGGTCCACGGCGTGAGCACGAGGAAGAGCGTGAGCATGGTGAGCGCTCCGTTGAGCACCCAGCGCTTGCCCTCCTTGTTCGCTTGCCAAAGAGCAAAGCCGAGCAGAAACGGCAGCGTGGACATGATGGAGGCGTTGGAGTGCGCGGTAATTCCGTAGAGCGCGCCAAAACCGATCCACGCCCACGGCCTGGCCGACTGATGAATGCGCTGGGCAATGCAGAAACATGTCGTGAACAGCAGACTGGTTAGGGAATACTCCCAAACCCGGCCAGCGGAGAAGTAAATCGCGAATGGATAAAGTGCCCACACCCACGCGGCGACCTTGGCGGCGCGAAGGCCGAGCGAGTACCTGGCGCTGAAATAGACAGGAATGCAGGTGAGCGTCGAGAGCAGGCTATTGATTGTGAGGATGACAAACGCCGAGGTGAGGGAATAGATGCCAAAGATCCGAAAGACCAGGGAGAGCAGACCGGGATAAAGCGGGGACATGATGGCTGTGGGACCGCTCCAGGGATAGTAGGGCGATGAGAAGCCATGTCCGCTGGCCAGCGCGCGCGCAATCCAGCCCATCTCCCAGCCAAATGCTTCATAGTGCTTGTCCGCATCGGGCAGGTCGCGATAGGTGAAAAAGACCACCACCATGCGGATGGCGATCGCAATCGCCATCGCAGGAAGAATCTGCCGCAACCAGCCAGACTGTTTCGCCGGCGCGGGAGGATTCTCTTCAGGATCCATGGGGATTGTGTTGTTCTTCACTGGTGGAACCGCCGCCGCATGGATCTGGATCGAACAGCTTGCAACACAGACCGGCCTCCGCGGCGCATATGGGTTCGAAGTAAAACATGGCCTTGACTCCGAAGAGGGGGTGCACGACGGTCCAATTCTCGCAATCTCAACTCCCGGTCAAGGCTTAATGGAATTGATTCTTTCTATGCTTTGATGCTTAGACGGGAATTTGAGTTGGCCGATGACATCCAGATCGCATATAAAGACGATTTCCTCGGAGCGCGCGACCCCGGCACAGGCTGGCCGCTCTGGCGAGCTTGCCGCGTAGTAGACTGGCCCTTGATTCTGGAACCTGGAGCCTGCTCCATGCAGATTACGTTTGCCGCCTCGGAAGCTACGCCATTTGCCAAAACCGGCGGCTTGGCTGATGTGGTGGGCGCGCTGCCTCGTGAACTGGTCAAGCTTGGACACAGTGTGATGGTCTTCCTGCCGTTTTATGCGCGCGTCCGGCGCCACATCGAGGGCGAACCGCGGTACGCGATCCGTTCTCTCACCATCCCCTTCCGCTACTACAACCGATTCGTCGGCGTGGTCGACGCCGGTCGCCGCGACGGGGTGCAGCACTACTTTATCGATTGTCCAGAACTCTTTGACCGTAAAGAGCTTTATGGGCCGAGTAGCGCCGACTACACGGACAACGCGGAGCGATTCGGTCTTTTCTGCCGCGCTGTCATCGAGGCCTCAAAGCAGCTTGGCGTACCCGACGTCTTTCACGTCCACGATTGGCAGGCCGCGCTCATTCCCGTTTACCTACGTACGATTTACCTGGCCGACCATGATTTGCGCAGTGCGGGCACGGTGCTCACCATCCATAACGCCGCCTACCAGGGCGCGTTTCCGCCCAAGACCACCGAAGAACTGCTCCTTCCCTGGGAAGTTTTCACGATGGACAAGTTGGAGCAGTACGACCACTTCAACTTCCTCAAAGGCGGGGTGGTGTTCTCTGACAAGCTAACAACCGTCAGCAAGAAGTACGCCGAGGAGATTCAGACCCCGGAGTTCGGCGAACAGCTCGACGGCATTCTTTTGAAGCGTGCGGCGGACCTGCACGGCATCCTGAACGGCGTGGACTACGCGCTCTGGAACCCGGCTACGGACGGTCACCTTGCCGCGCACTTTACGTCGGAAGATCTTGAAGGCAAGCGCACCTGCCGCGCCGATCTGCTTCACGCCTTCGGACTGGAGAGCGTGCCGGAAAGGAGTCCGGTCATCGGCATCGTCTCACGCTTTGCCAAACAGAAGGGCTTTGACATCCTGGCCAAAATTGCCGAGGAGATTGCCGAGCGTGATGTTGCGGTGGTGGCGCTGGGGACCCACGACCCTTACTACGAGAATCTCTTCCGCGGCTGGGCCTTCCGCCATCCGGCCAACATTGCGGTGCAGATTCGCTACGACGAGGCGCTCGCGCACAAGATCGAGGCTGGTTCCGACATGTTTCTGATGCCGTCGCGCTACGAGCCCTGCGGCCTGAACCAGATTTACTCGCTCAAGTACGGAACGGTGCCCATTGTGCGCGCCACCGGCGGCCTTGACGACACCATCGAGGAGTGGGACGCGAAGAAGGGGACCGGCACAGGCTTCAAGTTCGCGGGAGTCGATCCCAAAGACCTGCTCGCCGAAATCGAACGCGCCATTGAAGCCTTCCGCGACAAGAAAAGCTGGACGCGGCTGATGCGCAACGGCATGGCGCGCGACTACAGCTGGTCAGGACCGGCAAAGGAGTACGTGGACGTATACGAGGAGGCAGCACACCGCAGGTGAATGCCTGCCGGTGTTCTGGCGCTTAGTGCTCGTATTTGAGGGGCGCGGAAGTTTCTGTCGCAGAAGCAAGACTCTGGTTTGTGGCTCCCTGAGCGCGGACTCCCGATCCGATCTTCAGCACATCCTCGACAATGTCCGCGGCTCGCTCGAGTCCGTCGATTTGCGACATGGCAGCCTGCACTTTGCGCGCCGCACGTCGATACGATTCATCTTCGAGGACCGAACGCACCGCGGAACGCAGGCGGTCTGCATTTGCTTTGCGCGGGGGCACGACCACGGCCGCTCCTCGCGCGGCGACGCGAGCCGCAATTCCCGGCTGGTCGTTGCCCATGGGGATGCACACCATGGGCACGCCTTCGGCCATGGACTCCAGTGCCGTGTTGAGCCCGGCGTGCGTGATGACCAGCGAAGATCGCGCGATGAGTTCCAATTGCGGCGCGTAGTCGACCACCAGCGGATCGCCGCTTAGAGCCCCAAGCTGTTCCCGTTCGAGGCCGCCGCCAAGGGACATGACGAGTTGAACATCAAGACCCGCGCAGGCGTCGGCTATGTTGCGAAACATTTCCCGCGATTGGTTCTGCAGCGTGCCGAGAGATGCGTATACCAACGGGCGCCCGTCCAGTCGGCTCCAATCAAAGTCCGCCTTGGGCCGCTGTTCGGAATCGACAAACGGGCCTGTGTAGTAGAGCAACGGAGGCCGAGGGTCAACTTCGAAATCAAGCACCTCGGGTAGCTGCGCGATCTGAGCCAGTGTTGAAAGCGTTTCGTTCAGACGCTTCAGAGGCTTCAGCCCCCACGCCGTGCGCTGCTGATTGACCACTGTTAGAAGCGGCGCCGCGATGCGAGAGAGCACACGCAGGGCGATCTCATTGCGCAATCGCCAAAACCACCCCTGGCGGGCAGACCAGCTAAAACAAAAGGGTGGCAACCGGTTGTCCCACACCATGGGCGGAATGAGGGCAAGCGACACGAAGGGCAGATGGAGATAATCCGCGACGCTGCCGGCCATGTCGGCTTCATCAACCAACAAGGCGTCCACTTTAGCGCGGCGAACCGCATCTAGGCCGTCGCGAAACACCATACGCGCGGCGTTCTTCACCCGCTTCAGGACGAGCCAGAGGATGTCCAGCCCCTTCAGTTCGCCTAATTGCCGGTCGAGTTTTTTCAATGTGCCCGGCGGATAATCGCTCTGGCCAATGAGGCAGAATTCAATTCCCGCCGACTTTACCTGGGACTCCACATCAGCGATCCCAAAGATCACCACTGAATGGCCGCGCTGCTGCAGGCGGCGAGCCAGCGCGGTCAGTGGGTTCAGATGCCCCGTTCCTGGAAAACAGAATGCGCCAATCCTCGCCATGCTTCACCATGCTACTCGAATCCCGCGGCGAAAATCGCGGAATTCCATCTTCGTTCGGCGCCGGAATCCGTGGCGAGAACGCTAATTGTGCTTGCCCTTCCACTCCTCGTACGGTCCCTGGAAATCCTCAATGCTGTCTTCGTGGAAGATCCAGAGGCGGGTGGCGACCTCGTCGATCAGATCGTGATCGTGGGTGACCAGCAGGACCGTCCCCTCGTACCGTTGCAGCGCAATGTTCAGCGCGTTAATGGCTTCAAGGTCGAGGTGGTTGGTCGGTTCGTCGAATATGAGGATGTTGGGCTTGGTGAGAATGAGCTTGCAGAAGGCGAGCCTAGCCTGCTCGCCGCCCGAAAGAGCTTTTGTCGGCTTGGAGCCCTCTTCGCCGGAGAAGAGCATTTGGCCCAGAATGCCGCGAATGTCTTCCATGTGCGCGCCGGGATTCCATTGGTGCAGCCACTCCGTCACGGTTTGGCCGTGCTCGATGGTTGCGCCGACGTCCTGCGGAAAGTAGCCCACCTGCGCCTCGTGTCCCCAGAAAACCGAGCCGGAATCGAGCGCAAAACCCTTCTCGGCCAGGCCTGGGTAGTTGGCCAGCAGGCTCTTGAGCAAGGTGGTCTTTCCGACGCCGTTGCGTCCCATCAGGCAAATCTTTTCGCCCCTCAAGGCGCTTGCGGTAAAGCCATCGAGAACTTTCAGATCGCCGTAATACTTCGTCAGATGCTTGAACTCAAGCACATGCTTGCCGCTGGGCCGGATCTGATCGAATTTGATGAATGGCCGCTGGATGTTGGAGCGCGCCAGCTCGTTGGTCTGCAGCCGCTCCACTTCCTTGCGCCGACTCGTCACCTGGCTCGAGCGCGTTCCCGCAGCAAACCGCGCAATAAACTCGTTGAGCTGGGCGATCTTCTTTTCGCGCTGCGCGATTTGCGACTCGAGCGTCGAGCGAATCTGCGTCTTGGCCATCACCATGTCGTCGTAGCCGCCGGTATAGGTGATGATCGTTTGGTAGTCGATGTCGGCGGTGTGCGTGGTCACCGAGTTGAGAAAGTGCCGGTCGTGCGAGATGGCGATCATCGTGCCGTCGTAGCTGGTCAGGAAGTCCTGCAACCAATGGATGGAGTCGAGATCGAGGTAGTTGGTGGGCTCGTCGAGCAGCAGCGCAGGCGGCTTGCCGAAGAGCGCCTGCGCCAGCAGCACGCGAACCTTCTGCCCGCCCTGCAGCTCGCCCATTTTGCGCTCGTGGAGCGGCTCGGCAATGTCTAGGCCATCGAGCAACACGGCGGCATCGCTTTCGGCGGTGTAGCCGTCCTCATCGCCGATGGTGCCTTCGAGCTCGCCCAGCCGCATCCCGTCTTCGTCGGACATCTCGGGCTTGGCGTAGATGCGGTCGCGCTCCTCGAGCGCCGCCCACAGGGGCTTGTTGCCCATGATGACCGTGTCAATCACGCGATAGGCATCGAAGGCGAACTGATCCTGGCGCAATACGCCCAGCTTACGCGGGCGCACGACTGTGCCCTTCTGCGGCTCCAGCTCGCCGGCGAGAATCTTCATAAACGTCGATTTCCCGGAGCCGTTCGGCCCGGTCAATCCGTAGCGGCGGCCCGGGGTGAAGGTTGTGCTTACGTCTTCAAAAAGAACCTTCGAGCCGTAGCGCATGGTCACATTGCTGACGCTGATCATTCTGAGTTCTTTTTTCCTATTTAGAGGCCACACTCGGGCTGCCGCGCCGGTGGGCCGGATTAAGCCGTTTTGATTTGTGATTCACGAGAAGCACGCGGGCAAGCAGCTACTCAGAAGACTTCGGCTCTCTTATTTTCTCACGAGTATGCCGCCGGCGCGGACAAGCGCGGTCTACGCGCCCAGCGGAAGTAAGCCTGAGATTTGCAGCGCAGAAAGCAACCCCGCCTACTGCGCTGGCGAAGCGGCATACTTGCCGGATTTGGCGTAAAGCCAGTCGCCGCCGTCGGCTGGGTTGCTGGGGTCTTTGACCACATAGTAGAGCATGGTGACGGGTGCAAAGCACTGGCGGTAGATGAGGCCTACATCGGCGCCGTGGTTGGGTGTGGGTATGTTCACACCGAACATGAAATAGGCAGGCGGATTGTCGATGCGGAGCATGCCGTTGTGGATCTGATTCGTGATCTCGTGAAGTCCGCCGCCGGAATACGTTGAGGTGCCGTCATTGCCTACGCCAAATACGTAATGTGGCGGAGTCGGGTTGTTTTGGTCGTAGGTAGTGTCGATGGCAGCCTGGTACGCGCGGTTGATAGGCGCCATGGTTTTGGCGGCAACGACGCGGACCACGATGGAGCATGAATTTGTCGAGCCGGGGCCGTAGTTGGCGTTGACCCAATTTGCGCCGCCGTCGCCGGTTTCTTCGGCCATGAGCTCGGCTGCAGTGGGAGGCGGCTTGACGCCTGCGCATGTGGCAGGCAAAACAAACAGCGATTTGGGCGGCGTAGAGAGGGAGATGCTGTGGATGTCGACCATGGTCGTCATTGCCGCGCCGGGAGCTCCGAATGCAGCCTTGATGACCAAACCGTCCTTCTCATCGAACCATGCTTTCAGGTCCATCCCTTGGGAGACGCCTGCATACACTTTGGTGGAGATTCCATACAGGGTTTCGGTGCCGGCGGGCTTCAGGTCGCCTTTGGCGATGCTGCCGGCAAGTTCGGCGGTCGATTCATAAGGATCACCCCAATCTCCGGTGAACGTAGCGGCACTGCAGGAGGCTGGCGCGGCGGTTGCATCCCAGGTATGCGAAATACCCGCTTTGAGATCGTAGAGACTCACGGAGCGATGCGCCGGGGTTCCGTCGGGCTGGGCCGGTTGATTTGTGTCGATCACCGCCTGCGTGCCGCTTCGATAGACGGTCATTGTCCCAGGAGTTGCGCCGGGGAGTTCTTCGGTGATGGTGTAGGCCGTGGGCGGCGTTTGCGCATTCAGGAGAGGGGAGCATGCAAGGGCGCAAAGACAGGCGAGAACGCGTGGAGTTGACATCGAAAAACTCCCTCTGAGAGTGATTACTGAATCCGGAATATAGAACCACGATTGAGCGAGGCGGCCTGAAAAACGGTTAGCCGATGATATTTGCCGGTGCGCTGCTCGTCAAGACACCTGATGTATTTGGGTTAATCGGCGTGAGACGGCTCAAAAGACGTCGCAGAGCTTTGCGAACGAGTCGAGCTCGATGAGGTCCTGGCCTTCAGGCGCTTGGTCGACGGCCGCGTGCTCCAGCACCCACGTGTCCTTGTGAAAAAGAAACACCGCGTGGAGCCCGGCCGCGAGCGCGGGGTTGATGTCGCTCTTGGGGCTGTTGCCAATCATCCAACTGGTATGCGGCTTGAGTTCGTGCCGCGCGATTACGGCGCGATACGTTGCCGGGTCTTTCTCGGCCACAATCTCCACCGCGGCAAAGTAACGCGCCAGCCCCGAGCGCGCCAGCTTGTCGGCCTGCTCCGCGTGGTTACCCTTGGTCATCAGGATCAGGTGGTGCCGATCGGCGAGCTCGGCAAGCGTCGCGGCCACGCCGGGAAGCAGCTCGATTTCCTGCTCCGCGATGGTCTGCGCAAATCCGCGAATGCGCTCGCGTTTCTCGTCGGTTACCGGCGCCGGACTCAGCCGGTCGAAGCAGTCGACGAGCGACCGCGTGAAGCTCGACAGCCCGTAGCCGTGGGCCAGGATCGTTTCGCGCTCTACAGAGTTCAGCGTCTGTCGCACCTCCGCGGGTGAGTATTCGTGATGATCGAGGAAGCTGATGAACGCAGCAATGGCGCGCTCGAAGTAGATGTTGTTTTCCCAGAGCGTATCGTCGGCGTCGATGAGCAGCGTTTGGCCAGCAGGGAAGCGGGGCATGAAGCGAGGATACAAGCTGACGGCCGATGACTTCCAGACGATGGCCGCCGATTAAGCGCCGAGTTCCTTGCGAATCGCCGCCGCAATTCCCTCCGCGTGGCGTCGCATCGCCTCTTCGCTCTCCGCCTCGATCATCACTCGCGCCAGGGGCTCGGTCCCGGAGTAGCGGATGACGACGCGGCCGGTGTCCTTCAGCTCTGCTTCGGCCGCGCGGATTGCGTCCACTACTGCCGGAATTCCGTCGAGCGGCTTCTTCTCGCGTACCTTCACGTTTACGATGACCTGCGGGAAAACCTTGAGGTCGGAGGTGAGTTCGCCGATCGATTTGCCGGTGCGGGCCACGAGGTCGAGCACGACGAGTGCGGTGAGCAGGCCGTCGCCAGTAGTTGCGAGATGCGGAAAGAGGATGTGGCCGGATTGTTCGCCGCCCAGTGCGGCATTCTCCTTCTGCATCTCCTCCAGCACGTAGCGGTCGCCGACCGGCGCGCGCATCATGCGAATGTTGCTGTGCTTCAGGGCGGCCTCCAGACCCATGTTCGACATGGTGGTGGCCACAACGACGTTGCCGGTGAGCATGCCGCGAGCCCTGAGATCGCGCGCGGCGATCAAGAGGATGGCGTCGCCGTTGATCACGTTTCCCTCGGCGCCGGCCAACATGCAGCGGTCGGCGTCTCCATCGAAGGTCAGGCCCAGATCCGCTCCGCGCGCCTTCACTTCGCGTGCGACGTAATCGGGATGCAGGGCGCCGCATTGTGCGTTGATATTGCGTCCGTCGGGCGCGATGTTGAGAAGCGTGAGGTCGGCGCGCTGGTCGCCATTGAGCCGGCGCAGAAGCTCGGGCGCGATGGCCGAGGCGGCGCCGTTGGCGCAATCGGCGACAATCTTCAAGCCGGAAAGCGAGAGGCCCGGCACGCAGTCGATAAGGAACTGAATGTAATCGCCCTGAAGGGCAGCGTTGTCCTCGACAGGCGCGAAGCAATGCGGATCGGAGATCTTTACCTGCGCGGCGTGGAACAGGATCTCCTCTTCTATGGCCAGCTCAGCCGCGTCGGGGAACTTGAATCCGTCGGCGCCGAAGAGCTTGATGCCGTTGTCCTGCCAAGGATTGTGCGAGGCGGAGATGACGACGCCGGCGTGGAAGCCGTGAGTCCTTGCGAGGAACGCGATTGCCGGGGTGGTCACCACGCCCGCGCTCTCGACAATGGCGCCTGCCTGGCGCAGACCTTCGGCCAGCGTGGAGGCGATCCACGGGCCGGATTCGCGCGTGTCGCGCCCGAGGAGAACTTTGGGCTGCGCCGCAGTCTTTCTCAGCGTGTGCGCGAGCGCGAGCCCCACGCCGTAGATCGTCGTT
>JBEKAJ010000047.1:0-16137 GCA_050018295.1 Occallatibacter sp.
CCGTGCCCACGCAGGATATGGTGCTGGGACTTTACTACCTGACCAAGGCCAAGAAGGGCGCCAAGGGCGAGGGCCGCGTCTTTTCGAACACCGACGAGATCCTGATGGCGCTCGAGGCCGGCGAAGTCGAGACGCTGTCGCCCATCCGCGTGCGCTACACGGGCAAGGTCCTCGACATGGCCAACGCCTACGACGATCAGGACCTGACGCACACCGAACCGGTGGACTTCGACAAGGAGTATCTGGTGACCACCGTGGGCCGCGTGATCCTGAACGATGCGCTGCCGCCGGGCATGCCGTTCGTGAACGGACTGATGAAGAAGAAAGGCATCGGGCAGCTGGTGAACTACTGCAACCAGAACCTCGGGCTCGAGGTGACGGTGGGCATGCTTGACCGCATCAAGTCGCTGGGCTTCCACTTTGCCACGCGCTCCGGCCTTTCAGTGGGCCTGGACGACATGGTGATCCCGGCAAGCAAGTACACCACGGTCGACGCTGCTGACAAGAAGGTGATCGAGGTCCAGAAGCAGTACATGGACGGCGCCATCACCAACGGCGAGCGGTCGAATAAGGTAATCCAGATGTGGTCGGCGGTGACGGACCAGGTTGCCGACGAGATGTTTTCGAACATGAAGAAGGCGGACGACGAAGGGGCCATGAATCCTATCTACATCATGGCCGATTCAGGCGCCCGCGGATCGAAACAGCAGATTCGCCAGCTGAGCGGCATGCGCGGACTGATGGCCAAGCCGTCGGGCGAAGTGATTGAGACACCGATCACCGCGAACTTCCGCGAAGGGCTGACGGTGCTCGAATACTTCATCTCGACGCACGGCGCACGCAAGGGCCTGGCCGACACGGCACTGAAGACCGCCGACTCGGGCTACCTGACGCGGCGGCTCGTAGACGTGGCGCAGGACGTGATCGTAACCGAGCCGGATTGCGGCACGCTGGAAGGCATCTACGTCGGCTCTATCGTGGAGTCGGGCGAGATCATCGAGCCGCTGCGCGACCGTATCATCGGCCGCGTGTCGCTGGAAAGGATCAAGGACTACGACGGCAACGTCGTCGTGGAAGTGAACCAACCCATCGACGAGGACATCGCGTCGGCGATTCAGGGAGCGGGCGTGGAGCGGGTGAAGATCCGCTCGGTGCTCACCTGCGAGTCGCGCCGCGGAGTTTGCGCACTGTGCTACGGGCGCAACCTGGGCTCCGGCCGCATGGTCGAGCTGGGCGAAACCTGCGGCGTGATTGCGGCGCAGTCGATCGGCGAGCCGGGAACACAGTTGACGATGCGTACCTTCCACGTGGGCGGCACAGCCAGCCGCGTGCAGGACAAGTCGCGCCTGGATGCGAAGAACAACGGCTTCGTGCGCTTCATCAACCTGAACACGGTGGAAAGCAAGGAAGGCGAACTGGTGGCCATGAACCGCTCCGGCTCGGTGGCCATTGTGGATGAGCGCGGGCGTGAAAAGGAGCGCTACCAAGTGGTCTATGGCGCGCGCCTCCGCGTTCGCGAGGGCTCGGCGGTGAAGCTGGGCCAAGTGCTGGCCGAGTGGGATCCTTACACCTACGCCATTCTCACTGAAATCGGCGGCACGGTGCAGTTCAAGGACCTGCAGGAAGGCATCACGCTCAACGAAGAAGTGGACGAAGTGACGGGCCTGTCGCGCTGGGTGGTTGCCGACTCGCCCGACGAAAAGCGGCAGCCGGCGATTGCCATGAAGGGCGCCAAAAGCAGCAAGCGGTATCTGCTGCCGCGCGGCGCTCACCTGATGGTGCAGGACGGCGATGAGGTGGGTCCGGGCGACGTGCTGGCGAAGATTCCCAAGGAGAGCACGCGCACCAAGGACATCACCGGCGGTTTGCCGCGCGTGGTGGAGCTGTTTGAGGCGCGCAAGCCGCGCGAGACTGCGATCATCTCGGAAATTGACGGTGTGGTTAGGTTCGGCGAGGTCTCGAAGGGCCAGCGCAAGATTTACGTGACGGCCGACAACGGCGACGAGAAGGAATACTCGGTGCCGCGGGGCATTCACGTGAACGTTCAGGAAGGCGAGCGGCTGCGCGCAGGCGATCCTCTCATGGACGGCCCGCTGAACCCGCACGACATTCTGGCCGTGCTGGGCGAGAAGGAGCTGCAGGCTTACCTGGTAAACGAAATCCAGGAGGTCTACCGGCTGCAGGGCGTGGCAATCAGCGACAAGCATATTGAAGTGATCGTGCGCCAGATGCTCAGGTGGGTGCGGATCGACGAAGTGGGCGACACCACCTTCCTGCTCGAACAGCAGGTAGACCGCTTCCGCTTCACGGAGGAGAATGAGCGCGTGCTGCAGAACGGGGGCCGTCCGGCCATTGGACGCCCGCTGCTGCTGGGCATCACCAAGGCGTCGCTTTCCACCGACAGCTTCATCTCGGCGGCTAGCTTCCAGGAGACAACGCGCGTGCTCACCGAGGCCAGCATCAACGGCGCGGTGGACAACCTGCGCGGGTTGAAGGAGAACGTGATCGTGGGCCGTTTGATTCCCGCGGGCACGGGCCTGGAGTACTACCGCAACGTGCAGCTCTCACCGGAGCTCGAAGAGGCCGCGGCTCGCGTGCAGCAGGAAGTGCACGCCGAGATCGAAGCCGCCGAGCGCGAGCTGGAACTCATGCGGCAGGAGGGCGAGGCCGAGGAGATGGCTGCCGAGTAAGCGCGCGACAGCGAAACCTTCACACCAACAGGCCCGGCGCAAGCCGGGCCTTTCTTATGCGCATTTTTTTGAGGCGAGGTTTGGAGTTGCGCCGTCGGCGAAACCTTGCTTGCCGTTGCTGCGAGATTGCTTGATGACATACATAGCGGCATCCGCAGTGCTGAGCAAGCTGTCCGCGGATGCGGCGTCCTCGGGGTAGAGAGCCAAGCCGACGCTGGCCGAGCCGTGCACCACATGGCCGCCCACCGCGAAGGGCTCGTCGAAGCAGTTTTCGAGGCGGCGCGCGATCTCGTGTACGTCGGAGCGATTCTGCACTGCGGCGACCACGACCGCGAACTCATCGCCGCCGAGGCGCGCCAGAGTGTCGCCCGGCCGCAGTTGATGCTTCATGCGCAGCGTCGCTTGCTGCAGGTAGATGTCTCCCACCTGGTGACCGTATTGATCGTTCACTTGCTTGAAATGATCAAGGTCAATGAAGATCAAGCCAAAGATTCCGGTGGTTTCGCGCGCGGTTTGAATCATCGCGTTCAGAGTCTTTTCCATGGCGAAGCGGTTTTGCACGTCTGTCAGGAGGTCGAACTCTGAGCGGTGAACGAGATCGGAGTAGAGGCGCGAAGTTTCGATCGCCAGCCTGGCCAGCCCGGCTCCCATGGAGAGCGCTTCAGACTCTTCCGTGCAGGGCTTTGTAAGTGCATCAAAGGCGGCAAAGATCGTTCCGAGCGCAGTTCCGGAGCGGGCGGGAATCTCAATCTGGGTGACCCGCAGCGTGGTAAGACTCGGCGGACGGTTTCCCAGCAATGCTCTATCGGCGATTTGGCACCAGCACGGAGCGCCGCGCAGTCTGAAGGAGACCAGTTCAGTGATTTGCTCGATAATCTGAGCCAATGGACGGGAGCCGTTGATGTCCTCAAGAATGCCTCTGCGCCGCCGCTCCAGGTACGCCACAGCGGCCGTCTGCCGGCGCACCTTGCGCTCAATAAACCATCCCCTGACGCCCACCGCAAGCATCCCCAGGAGCAGCAATCCAACCAGGATGACCAGATGGCGGACGGTCAGCCACGGAGGGCTGGAGACGATCTGGATGTCGTCGAGGCTTCGCATGAGGATATCGAAGGGCACTTCGCCGTTATAGGGGCTGGCGTCTGCCAACATGCAGATGCCGGTGACGCGGATATGCGTGCCTAAGGGAATCTCGCGCATAGGGGGATTCGGGACTGAGCTGCCCGAGCCAGGATGGCGAATGATGGCGGAGAGCAGGTGACCATCGGACTCGAGCACATACTCGTCCCGGGTGGCCTGCCGCACCTCGGCGACGACCTGGCCTTCAACGGAAACCAGGTCGAAGGCGCGGCTGTGGCCCTCGTTCCCGCCCAGGGCCAGTTCCCGCCAGCTGAAAAGCGAGGGCGCAACCGGCGCCTGGATCGAACTGTCGCGGACTTCGCTGCGGGTCAGGGTCAGGAAACCGTTCTGAACGTCCGGAAATCCGATCGCGCTTGCCCGATCACCAATCCGCAGCGGGCTGTAGGTTCCGGTTGCAATCCAAAGGCTCCTGGGGCCGTCCTGCAGCACCAGCGCCGCACCCGGCTGATAGTAAGTGACGGTTCCCTCGACGCGCAGCCGCTGCGTGTTATCGACCGTCCGGTAGCCGGCGAGAATAATGCGGTCCATGGGGGCAGCGGGAAGGGACCAGGGGTCGGCGTGGGCGCGCTGGAGAATTCTTACCCCGTCCGGCGATTGAACCTGAATCAGGATGCCGGTCTGTTGCATCTTGTTGTCAAAAACGCCGCCCTGGACACCGGTAATCTCCACATCGGCGTCCAGCAGATCTTTCACAAGGCTCTCATCGCCGTTGAGGATGGTTGCGTCGACCTGCCCGCCATCGACGAGCATGCGCAGTTCAATGATCGGATCTGACGACTGCATGTTCACAACAAAATCCGCGGACCGGATTAAGGCGCGCACGGCGATGAGCTTGCCATCAGTCTCAGCCCGGTTCATCTGCTCGAAGCTGGGGTGCTCGGGTTTGGGCAATGCGCCGTGGCCTAAGAGGGTGATGTCATTGCTTTCGACGTAGGGACGGAAGCTCTCGTGAATGGTTCCCCGTACCAGGACGCGATCGCCAGGCGTGAGCTTGAGGTTCGTGGTGGCGTGCACATAGATCGAGTCGCCGCGCTCTTGCACAAAGAGGCCCTTGAAGTACGAGCCACGGTAGTAGGTGACGATGGCTTCGAAGGACACGGGCATGTGCTGGCTGGCTTCAGCGTTGCTGAGCGCGGCCGCGGCGTGCAGCGTGCTGATTTGGCCAGACGGCTGGGCCCACGCACCCGAAACGCACAGTGAAAGCGTTGCGAACAGGAGCCCCACCCTCTTCATAGCCGCGCTCATTCTGGTTGGATAGCGTAACATCCAGTCTCGAGGAACGTTATCGGCAAACGTGGAAGGAAGGATCAGCCCAGTGCGAGGGCTTGTACCCGGGTCTTGCAGAAGGGGCACGGTGCTAGGCGTCGTCTTTTGGTACGAGTTCAACATGCGGCTGACACTCCAGCACCCGGGTTTCACCCAACCGGGTGTACTTGGCTACATACATGGCGGCGTCGGCCGAGTGGAGCAGGCTGTCCGCCGAGTCGGCGTCTTCAGGATAAAGAGCGATGCCAAAACTGGCCGAGCCGTGCAGAATATATCCATCTCCGATAAACGGCTCATGGAAGCAGCTTTGCAGACGTGCCGAGATCTCTTCCACTTCGGCGCGGTTGCGGACCTCTGACACCAGGACAGCAAATTCGTCGCCGCCCAGCCGCGCCAGCGCGTCGCAGGGCCGCAGTTGCTGCTTCATGCGCCGCGAGACTTCCTGCAGGTACTGGTCTCCCACCAGGTGCCCGTGCAGGTCATTCACCTGCTTGAATTCATTGAGGTCGATATAGATCAAGCCAAAGATTCCGGCGGTTTCGCGCGCGGTTTGAATCATTGCGTCAAGCGTCTTCTCCATGGCGAAGCGGTTTTGCACGTCCGTCAGGAGGTCGAACTCCGAGCGGTGAACGAGATCGGAGTAGAGGCGCGAAGTTTCGATAGCCAGGGTGGCGAGCTCCGCCGCCATGGCCAGGGCGGCCTTTTCCATGGCATCGGGGTTGGTGCGGGCGTCGAAGGCGGCGAAGATGGAGCCCAGAGCGGAACCGGAGCGGGCCGCGATCGGCTGTTCGACGGTACGCAGGGACGAAGAGTCAAGCTGAACTGGCCGGTTGCCCAGAGTGGCTCCATCGGCGACCTCGCACCAGCAGGGCGCACCACTCAGCCTCATTGAAACCAACTCCGTGATCCGTTCCAGAATCTCCGCCAGGGGCTTGGAGTGGTTGATGGCCTCCAGGATCCGGGCGCGCCGCTGCTCGACGTAGGCGAGCGATCCAATGCGGCGCCGGTTCCTT
Organism: Occallatibacter sp.; assembly: GCA_050018295.1. GTDB lineage: Bacteria > Acidobacteriota > Terriglobia > Terriglobales > Acidobacteriaceae > Telmatobacter. Next base: position 6,110 of record JBEKAJ010000047.1, read on the forward strand.
CTTTCCATGTACCAGGCAAGGACGCCAAGGGCGATGACCAATGCAAAAAGAATTTCAACAATCAACATCAGGTGGCGCACATTCAGCCACGGCGGCCGTGCAACGACCTGAATGTCGCCAACGCTGCGCATCAGGATACTGAAGGGCACTTCGCCGTTGAAGGGATTTGCGTCTTCGAGCATGCAGATGCCGGTGACGCGGACGCGTGTTCCCTCGGGAATCTCCCGCATCGAAGAAGGTGGCGCCGACTGCGATGGGCCGGGATGGCGAACAAATGCGGAGAACAGGTGATCGCCAGCCTGCAGCACATACTCGTCCTGAGTGGCCTGCCGCACTTCGGTAACCACTTGGCCTTCGATCGAAACCAGATCGAAGACGTGGCTGCGGCCGTCGTTGCCGCCGCGGGCGAGCTCCAACCAGGTGAAGAGTGCAGGGGACACCGGCGATGGCACCAGGCTGTCCCTGATTTCACTGCGGGTGAGAGTCAGGAAGCCGTTTTCAACGGACGGGAATCCCACCGCGTCGGCGACATCGCCCACGTGCAAAGGGTTCCAGCTGTCGGTGTTGATCCACAGGCTTCTGGGGCCGTCCTGCAGCACCAACGTCGTACCCGGCTCATAGTAGGTGATGGTTCCCCGCACGTGCATCCGCTGCGAAGAATCGTTCGTGCGATAGCCGGTGATGATGCGGTCCATGGGCGTAACCGGCAGCGACCAGGGGTCGGAGCCGGCGGGTTTGAGAATCTTCACCCCGGCCAGCGATTGAACGTGCAGCAGGATGCCGGTCATCTGCATCTTGTTGTCGAAGTGCCCTGAGATCGAGCCAGTGACTTGCACCTCGGCGTCGAGAAGGTTTTTGAGGGCGCTTTCATCGTCGCTGTCGATGTTCGCATCTACCATCCCTCCGTCCACGAGCATGCGGAGATAGATGGCTGGCGTCGTCGATCGGATATCGGGTACGAGGTCGGCGGAGCGGACCGCGGCGCGCACGGTCACGAACCTGCAATCGCTCTCGCCCCGGATCATCTGCTCGAAGCTGGGCTGCACAGGTTTGGGCAACGGGCCGTGGCCAACGATGGTGATATCACTGCTATTCACATAGGGCCGGAAACTTTCGTGAGTGGTTCCACGAATCAGGATGCGATCGCCGGGAGCAAGCTTCAGGGCGGTGTTGGCATGCACATAAATCGCGTCATTGCCGTCCTGCACAAAAAGGTCTTTGTCGTACCAGCGGTAGTACGTGACTGTGGCTTCGAATGCAACAGGCAGGCGTTTGGTGGCTTCTGCGTTGGTGATCGTGGCCGCCGCGTGCAACGTCATCAGAGGCGAAGACGAGGCTGCCGGCGCAGGCGGGGTCGCCGCCGCCGCCGGGACTGTTGCCAGGAGAATGGCAGCCGGGAAAAGAAATCGTTTCATCGGTACGAGCTTCACTTCGCCTTCGCGATCTTTCCACGCTCGCGGGCTCTTTTTGGGGGGCCTGTTTGCCGAGTCACTCATTCGGTCGCGCCGGATGGGTTGGGGGCCGCGCGAGCAGAAATCTGCTGGTGAAATACCTTGCACTCATCTTACTTAGCCTGAAGCGGTTGGAAATAGCACTTTCGGTGCGATAACACCTTAGTTTCATTGCCTCTGTTCCGGTCTCCGGATTCGCATTTTGCAGCTAAAATGCTCGGGGTAACGAGGCGGTTTCAGGCATTTTGGGCAAGAGACTCAGCGCGGGGTTCTACACTGAAAGCGGGCCGTTTGAACGGCGAAATTGGCGATTTGACGAAAACATGGCAAAGAAACTGCGGGTTGGCATTCTTTTTGGCGGGCGCAGCGGCGAACATGAGGTCTCGCTGCTGTCGGCAGCATCGGTTCTGGGCGCGATCGATCGCGAGAAGTTCGACGTAACGCCCATCGGCATCACCAAGGAGGGCCGCTGGCTGGCGGCTGCTGACGCGCATGGGCTGCTGAATGGCGATGCCGGAGCTGTCGCCCGGCGGCTGCGCGCGGGCGATCCGGAGGCCACGCCTGGAGCCAGGCTGCTCCACGAGGGCATTCCCACGCTGATGGCGCCCATGCCCGTTCCTCAAGGCCCGGAAGGAAAGGCCATCGAAGTCGTATTTCCGGTGCTGCACGGAACCTTCGGCGAGGACGGCACAATTCAGGGATTGTTTGAGCTGGCGAGTATTCCCTACGTCGGTTCGGGCGTGCTGGGCTCGGCCGCAGGCATGGACAAAGACGTGATGAAGCGGCTGTTTACCGAAGCCGGGTTACCCATCGTCAAGCACGTCACAATACTCCGCGCAGACTGGGAGAATGCGCCTCGCAAGGCTGTTTCGCTGGTGGAGCGGGTGCTCAAATACCCGGTCTTCGTGAAGCCAGCGAACCTCGGCTCTTCTGTTGGTATCTCCAAGGCACACGATCGCGCGGAGCTATCGCCGGCACTTGCGCTGGCGGCCAAATACGACCGCAAGCTCATCGTGGAGCAGGGCGTTGGCGGCAAGGCGCGCCGCGGCGGCGTACCAGCGCGGGCCCGTGAGTTTGAGGTGGCCGTGCTCGGCAACGATTCGCCTGAAGCAAGCGTGGTCGGCGAGATTATTCCCGGCAAAGAGTTCTACGACTACGAGGCAAAGTACCTCTCTGAAGGCTCCGTGCCAGTGATCCCAGCGAAGATTTCGCGCGACCAAAGCCGGCGAATACGCGAGATGGCCGTTGCGGCATTCAAGGCCTGCGATCTTGCGGGCCTTGCGCGCGTTGACTTCCTCATGGAGCCCGGCGGCAAGCAGCGCATCTTTGTGAACGAAGTGAACACCATGCCCGGCTTCACGCGCATCAGCATGTACCCCAAGCTGTGGGAGGCGTCGGGGCTCAGCTACAAGGAGCTGATCACGCAGCTGATTGAGCTGGCGCTGGAGCGCCAGGCGGAGAAGAACAAAACGACTTACAGCAGGGAAGAGTGAAGAGGCAGGACGTAGGGAATAGGATCGGGGAACAAGGAACAGACTTACGGTGTCTAATGGAAAGGGCGCGTGCGCTCGCGTGGGAAGGGCGGACTCTTGGTGTCTGACGCGTTGGGTTCTATTCCCTATTCCCTACTCCCTGTACCCTGCCTTTCCGCCTTATTCTGATTCCGAGGGACGACTCCGATGACTTTGCTCGATGCTCCTCAGTTCGACGCCGCACGGTCCAAGCGCAACAGGTTGATCCTGCAGCTGAGCGCAAGCGCGCTTCTGGTGCTGTTGGTGGCTTACTGGCTGGTGGCCAGCCGCCCCGTGGACTGGCCGTGGAACTGGAATCGCTATCTCTTCGGACGCGCCACAGTGAACAAGTTTCTGGGCGCTCTAGAAGCAAACGACCTGAACAAAGCGTACGGCATCTGGGTGAACGACAAGAACTGGCAGCAGCACCCGGCGCAGTACGGCACCTATCCCTTTGCCCGCTTCCAGGGCGATTGGGGGCCGAGCAGCCCGGACAACGAGTATGGTCCCATCCGCAGTCACAAGATCGCTCTGGCCGGCCGCTACGGCAACGGCCTGCTGGTCGCAGTGCTCATCAACGGCCGCAAGAGCGGCGCGCTCAACCTCGATTACGACCCGAAGACGGGCCAGTTGAGCTTTGCGCCGCCGGGAGTGAGCTTGTATCTAGGGCCGTAAAGGGAAAGCTCGATTGGCTCCCTAAACCCTGTCCCCCGCGCCCGGCTTTTTGAAGGCGATTTTTTCTTCAAAGCGTTTGGAATCAACGAAATTTTCCGAAAATCGCGGCGATTTTCGTCGCGAGACGTCGCCAAGAGTGCAAAAAAGGACCACTTTTTGGGGTTTCTGTCGCTGACTTGCTTACTTGCTGGCGCGCCGACTTGCTAGCGCGCTGCTTCCGTCAGGATTTCGGTATTCTTGCTCATTTGCGCGGTCCGCTCGATCTTGTCCCAGTTGAAGGGCTTGCCGTCGATGGCGCGCTTAAGCGTCTTGAAGAGGACGATCGAGAATACTTGGCGGTAGGCGAAACGCTGCAGCCAGATATGGAACAGCAACCAGCCGTCACCCTTGTTGGCTGGATGTCGACGCTCAAGGCTGAATGCTGCTGAAGAGGTGATGAAGTCGATGACCAGGAATCCGAGGAAGTAGACCACGAGCTTTTCGAAGCTGGCCGCTGAGGCTGCTTCGGGGTGGTAATGGCGGTCGACGAGGAAGTTCACGATACCGGCGACGAACATGATGTCGATGAACGGCGAAACCAGCGGCAGGAGCATCTGGAAGATGAGGATGTTGGGCAGGGCGAACAAGCCCATGGCCTTGTTGCGGACGAAAGCCATGCGATGCTTCCACACTGCCTGCAAAATGCCGAACGACCAGCGGAAGCGCTGGCGCATGAGTCCCTTGGCGTTGATGGGCGCCTCAGTGTAGGCCAATGCGCGGTCCTCGTAGTCGACCCTCAGGCCCTGTTCGAGAAGGTTCATCGTAAGATCGGCGTCCTCGGCCACGGTGTTCAGCGGATAGCCGCCGGCCGCTTTGACCGGCGCGGTGCGCCATGCGCCAATGGCGCCCGGCACGACGGTGACGACGTGGAACAGGTCGAGTGCGCGGCGCTCGAAGTTCTGGCTGGTGATGTATTCGAGAGCCTGCCAACGCGTCCACAAGTTGACGCGATTGCCCACTTTTGCGTTGCCGGCGATAGCGCCGATCCTGGGATCCTCGAAATGAGGAATCAGCTTGGAGATGGCATCGGCGGCGATCACGGTATCGGCGTCGATGCCGACAAAGATCTCCTCGTTCATGCGTTCGAGAGCGTAGTTGAGCGCCGCGGCCTTGCCTTCATTGCGCTTGGTAAGGACCTGGACATGGACAGCGGCGATCTCCTTGGCGAATGCTGTGGCGGCCACTTCGGCAGTGCGATCCTTAGAGCCGTCGTCGATCACAATGACGCGGAGGTTCTTGTAGTCGGAGTTGAGGACTGAGCGGATAGTACGGACGATGACCGATTCTTCATTGTAGGCGGGAATGAGAACAGCCACCTGCGGGTTGAAGCCGGACGAAGCGCCGCGATGCGGCTTGCTGAGGCGGTCGATAACGGCGAACAGTCCCACAATGAGGAGGCGCGCGCTCATCAGAACGTCACCGACGAAGAAGACCATCACGATGAAGTTGCCGATCAGGTCGAGCGCGGAGAAGGCGATGGAGTCGGGGAGGGAGCGCATGTGCTGCCAGAAGGTGATCGGCGGCATCACCTGTGCGCGAGTCTTTCCCATCAGCTCAGAGACGGGAACCACGGTGTAGCCGTTGGCGCGGAGTGCATCAATGATCGGTCCCAGAGCAGCCACCGTGGCCGAGCGGTCGCCGCCGCCGTCGTGCATCAGGACGATCGAGCCGCGGAACTGCGGTTTCGTCTTCATGGTCTGCAACTGGGCGAGCACTGAGTTGATAATCTCGGTATTCGTTTTGCGGGGGTGCTCGTTCCAATCGTCGGTGTCGATCTTGCTGCCGATGATGGTGAAGCCGTCCTCCTGAATGCGCCAGACGGGCACGGCCTGGTCGTCGGTCTCGGGCTCCTCGTCGATGTCGTAGGGCGGACGGAAGTAAAGCGGCTGCACACCCAGCTTGCTCTCGAAGAGGCGCTCGGTCAGGTTGACCTCGAGATCGAGCTGGCGTGAGGGGATTTCGCTGATGTCGGGGTGGGTCCAGGTGTGGTTGCCGATCTCGTTGCCTTCGCGGACGATGCGCTGCATCAGGCCGATGTTGTCCGCGGCCTCGGCGCCGATCAGCATGAAGGTACCCGTGGCATGCTTCTGCTTCAGCACGTCGAGAATCTTCGGGGTCCACTTGGGATCGGGTCCGTCGTCGAAGGAGAGCGCAATTTCGTTGGGATGGTAGCCGTATTGTTCCACGTCGTAGGTGTGCGGATACACATCCATGTGCTCATCGTCGATAAGCTTTTTGCGCGGGTCGGGTTCGTCGGTGTCCACTTCCACGGTGCGCTTGCCGGGTTGCGGCAGCCCAGTGATGCGCAGGATGTCTCCCTCGCCCTCGGTGTCCACGGCGTGGCCGGGCTGAACGGTGCCCAGCGCCTGCAGGGCGGCCGGATCGCTGGGGTGGTCCCAGACGTTCCACAACGAGGAATCTTCTTCGCCAAGCCGCCAAAGGGCAAAGGTCTGCAGACCGAGCTGGCGGGCGGCGCGCAACTCATTCAGGATGGTGACCGCGTCAAGAAACCACACCACGTGGCGCTGATTACTGTCCTCGTCGATGTACTCGAAGTGAGGGTTGAGAGTGTCGTAATCGAGATCGAGGTCGGCGTCGGCGTCGGAGGCGCGCCCCCAGGTATCGGAAACGGATAGATCTTCGGTATCGAGGACCTCTGGCTTGCGATGGCGGCGATCTCTTGGATTGGGAATCGAAAGCGTCCAGTCGTAGCCGTAATTCCCCACCGCGCAGATGATCTTCTCTTTGGGCACGACCTTGAGGACCCGGACAAGATTTCCGACGAACCACTGCTGGCTGGCGATCGGCCCGGGATCGCTCGTGGCCTGGTGCTGGTCGTAGTTCATGAGGATAATGCCGTCGGAGTTGGCGGCGATGGCCTTAAGGTCCGTGTCGCTGGTGGCAACGGCCACGTTGACGTAGAGGCGAGAATTGCGCGCATTCATCTGGGCATAAAGCGCCTGAATAAAGCTGAGGTAGGCTGGCTCGTCCGCATCGGGGATGCTTTCGATGTCCAGGGAAATGCCGCGATAGCCCGGATAAGTTGCAAGAAAGCGAACGATCTGCTGGAGGAACGCGGCGCTCTTTTCAGGATCGTTGAGCAAGTCTCCAACGCCGGTATCCCACACCTGGGTGTGCGGGTTGAAGTTGTTGACGGCAGGAAAGATTTCGGTGTCTTCCTTGGCCGCCTGAATCACATGCTTGACTTTGTTGAGGTCGTCGGGGTCGTGTACCGTGGCACCCTCGATCACCGGATACTCGCGCAGGTTGTCGCCGCTCATCATCATCAACGTGCCGCTGGGCGAATCCACGTGCAACCACATCGGAAACAACATGTCGATTTGGTGAATGTGCTCCTTGAGCGAGGAGTAGCTGGCCGGGTCGTCCTGGACGTAATAGGCGGCGCGCAATCCTTCACCGGTGTTGAGAGGAATGTCGGAGGGTTTGCGCTCGGTCTTGCGGCGTGCGGGACGCTGGTTCCTGCTGGTGCGCTCCAGGATTGATGGCTCAGGCAGGGCGCGATAGTTATGTTTCGGATTGGGGAGCAGCAATTCGGGCAGTTGCTGGTTGCGCATCACGTTGAAGATGAATCCGGCGACGACGAGGGTCGAGACCACCGCGGTCGCATCAAGGATGCGACGGAGGCGCTTCCAGCGCTTGCGTTCCGGGTCGAAAAAGATCTGCTGGTCGGGCATCAGGTGTGCGATCTACGGCTTCGCAATGATTGCACACGCGGGCGGCCGCATCCCACGAATGCGACGGCCTTGGTGGGTGATCGGCAAGGGCGCGGAACTCCAGGACGTGCCGTACGCTGTACATTAAAAATCGTATGGAAGCTGGCCAAGAGAGTCAATTGACGGCGCGGGTGCATTTGGCCAGGCGTGCGGGTGGAGCGCGTGCCATGTTGCCAGTTGCGCTGGCGCTCACCGCTGGCCTGGCTCTGCGACTGTGGGTGCTTCAGAGTCTCTTTGAAGTCAATGGAGACTCGCTGATCTATGGGGGATTGGCCAAAAACCTGCTGCTGCACGGACAGTTTGACCTGACCCTGCCCAGCGGGGAGATGTATCCCACGCTGATCCGGCTGCCCGGGTATCCGATCTTTCTCGCCGTTTGCTTCCGGCTCTTCGGGATGGAGAACTACTATTCCGCGGCGTGCGTGCAGATTGCGCTCGAGCTGTTGGGCTGCCTGTTGCTGGCCGGGTTCGTGCGGCGGATCGCGCCTTCTGCGGTGAGCCGGGGCGCAGCGCTGGCAACACTGTGGCTGGCGGCGCTTTGTCCGTTTACCGCTTGCTACACGGCAGAACCGCTGGCCGAGACGCCGACGCTGTTTGTGCTGGCGCTCGCCATGTGGGCGATGGCGCGATTCAGAGACGAGCCGAACTGGGCAAATGCGCTCTGGTTTACCGCGGCCGTGACTTGTGCCACGCTCTTGCGGCCAGATGGAGCGCTGGCTGCCATCGCGTTTGCGCCCGCGCTTTTTTCTGGTCTCGGACGAGATCGGGGCCGGACCAGCGTTCCGCTGTGCAAGCTGGCGCGCATGGCAGCGGTTTGCGTTTTGCTGGCGCTGGCTCCGTTTGCCGTTTGGACGGCGCGTAACTGGAGCGTTTTTCACGTCTTTGAGCCGCTGGCGCCGCGCCTTGCGACAGATCCAGGCGAAAGCTCCAACCCGGGATGGGAGCGCTGGGTGAAGAGCTGGTGCCTCGACTTCATTTCTACCTATGAGGTTTACTGGAACGTGCCGGGGGACAAGCTGAACGTAAGCGAGCTGCCCAACCGGGCCTTCGACTCGCCCTCCCAATACGCTGAAACGGCCGCGCTTGCCGCGGACTACAACAGCCAAGGCATGGAGCTCACGCCGGAGATCGATGCGCGGTTTGGACGACTGGCCGAGGAGCGAATCGCCGCGCATCCGGCGCGCTCCTATGTTTGGCTGCCGTTGAGCCGTGTTGCCGATATGTGGCTGCGCCCGCGCGTGGAGAATATGAACATCGATCTGGATTGGTGGGTCTACTCTCACCATCACGCGGAGACGGAGTTCAGCTGGGCCTACGCGGGGTTGAATGCGCTCTATTTGGTCTTAGGAATCTTCGGATTGTGCATGCGGCCGCGCTTCTGGGTCGCGCTGCTGGCCTATATGCTGCTGCGCAGCGTGTTGCTGCTCACCGTGGAAGCGCCGGAGACGCGGTACACGCTGGAGTGCTTTCCTGTGCTGTTTGCGGGCGGCGGGATCGCGTTCTCTAAGCTGACGCAGCGCTTTCACTGGCCGGCGTCAAAGCTGAAGGCGCCTTTAGGCAACGGCTGATTGACCTTGATGTTGGTGTAATAGCAGACGCGCGATTGCCCTTCACCTTCATCGAAGATCTGCTTCAAGCTAACCGCACGTAATGTATCGAGCCAGATGGTGACCTTGGGGATTGTCTTGCGCACTGCTGGATCTTTGGCAACCAATTCGAGCTTGTCCGTTTTGATACCGTCGATCACCTCAGTGCCGAGGTACTTGATCGTCCATTTTTCTGCCAGTTCATGGCCGCTGGCGCCGAATCCAAGCATCAGATAGCTCTCGTATTTTCCTGCCTGCGTATAGGTCTTAGCGTCGCTCTCCTTGCCGGTGTCGGACTCACGAAGCATGCCGCCGGAAAAGATATACGCTTTTGCAGCAGGCCGGCCGTTGTGGCCGGAGATATGGGCCGCCATCTGGAAATGACCGTCGATGCGGTTGTAGTAGGCGGTTCCGGTCAACAAGTCTTTATCCGGAATCGGGTCTGTCTGAATGGTGTCGAATTCGAATGTGGCCGTCGTGGTGTGAAAGTCTCTGGCCGCAGCGTCGAGCTTAGCCAATACGCTGGCAAGTTCGTCGGCGCGGGCTGGCGGAACCGGCAGCAATGCCGCGGTAAGAACGGTAAGTAAGATAGATTTCGATCGCAAATGCATAGGCGTCCGTACCTATTTGACGCTCGGTTGGCCCCTAGAGATTCTTGAAATGGAGCTAACGGTGCGCCCAGACCTTCCAGGCTAGATTTCCCTGGGCGTCGGTGACAGTCTCCCAATGCTCGACATAGACGTCGTCTCCGGTGACGGGCTCGACGGCTTTGCGCAACGCCCTCTTCACTTCAAAATACGAAGCACCCGAGGGAATGTTCACATCGGAGGCTTGCACGGTGATGATGACGCCGTGGCCGCTGCCGACAACCTGGAAAGGATGACTGGAGGCGGCAATTGACGATGGCTTCGCGCCGAAGTCCCACAAGTGCGGAGTGATGAAGATGAAGAGCAGAATCAGCGTGACCATGATGTCGTAATGAAACGACCCGCGGGAATAGGTCCAGTAGAAATAACTGCTCAGGATCTGTTT
>JBEKAJ010000048.1:0-15989 GCA_050018295.1 Occallatibacter sp.
CACTCACCAAGGCCACCAGCGGCCCGCTATGCCGCACCTCCAGCGATGCCTGGTCGGAGTCGGCCAATGGCTTGGGCCACGCCGGCTGCGCCTGGCTCCCGGCCTTCAGATAGGCGCGAATGACCGCCTCCTGCGCTTCGGCAATCTGCGGTGTGGGGTAGTCGATAATGGTCAGCGTCGCCGGGCCCGAGGTCAGCGAGTAGTTCGCCGTCACCGCTTCCGCGCCCTTGTCAAACCCCACCAGCGACGCCGGCAGCACGCCCCCGGATCCCGTGTACCCCTCCGGGCCCTCCGCATAGTGCGTCGTTTGCCCGTCAAGCCTCTCCTGCGGCAGGTTAACCAGAATGGGTGGGATCATCCCGCGGTTTCCCGTCGGCACCGGAAGCTGCTTTGCAATCTCGCGAAGTTCTCCGGCCGTCATCGGCCCGATGCGCGAATACGTCGCATCCACTACGGTCGTCCCTTTCCAGAACAGAACGCGCTTCTCGTCGGAGGCCGCTCCCGTACCGATGTCCTCCCTAGGCCAGCCATTCTGGCGGTAGTAGGTGTATGCGCCGTAGGCTCCGCTGGCGTCGTCGAATCGAAGTGCGCGCAGGCTCAGCGTATCGCCATCGCGCTTGTAGTTGGCCAGCACTGCGGCATTAAACCCATACTCCTTCAGAGCTGCCGCATTGGCCGGGTCGGCCTGCGCCGAGTCAATCAGCACCTTCGATGGCCCTGTCGCCGCCCATCCGTCAAACTCGTCGGGCAATAGCGCCTTTGGCGATGGCGGCAGAACGATCGTTGTCGCCGACTGCTTTTCCGCTGCCGTCGGCTGCTCACCCTGCGCCAAGGCGAAAACCGCGCCGCAGACGAGCACCATCGCACCCGCCAGAATTGCCATCCTACGCATCAACCGGAATCCCCAGTCTCCTGGGCGCGCATCGCAATTCTGCTTCGCACGCCCCAACCTTCAGGGTACACGCTCGTGCGGCGCCCTCGCTGCACGCAGACCTTTCCCTGTTTTGGACACTGAAAAGTTCCGAAAGGTTCCCGCCTTCATTGCGGGCGCCGCGGTCAAACAACCCCGTTCGTGCTCCCAACGATTGCCGATGGCGGGTATAGGGTGTCTCCCAGCGCCTTATAGCGGCCACCGTAGAAGATCAGCGCATACTCCCGTAGCCCTGTGCTCAATGGCCCTCCAACGCAGATGCTGGCCAGTAGCGCAAAGCCAAATGCAACCACGCCGAAGAACACCTCGAGAAGAATGCCTACAAGCCACGAGCTCCCCGTCGCACCGGAGAACATCGAGTGAACGCCCCACTCAATCGCCGCCAGTGAACCTGCCAGCATCAGTCCGGGAAGAGCCAGTACGATAAACACGGCAATCGCCGCAATCGTCGGCAGAATCACTCGCAGCAGACTGTAGACCAGAAACTGCCTCTTTTCGGCCATCATGCGAGCCCGCACCTGCCGCCACGCTTCGCCGGCCGTCGCGTTATCCAGTGCGATATGCGGCAGCATCCAGTCGCGCAAGATCAAGTCGCTGAGTATGCCCGCGACCACCAAAAGAAGGATGATCGGTATCACGGGCACAACAAGTGCCAGCAACAAGCCAATATCGAAGTGGCCGCCTTGCTGATTCTCTTGGAAAAGCCGCCAGAACCCGGCTGCGAACGGAAGCGCGATCAGCACCAGCAGCACCATGAAGCAGATTCCCACCACGATGTTCAGCCAGAAAAAGCGCGCCGCCTGCCCGCTATAGAGCCGCCAGCCCGGCCGAATCTCTTTCGTGTTGTTGACAAGGCAGTGAAAGAAGGCAAACCGCAGTCGCGTGATCAGGTAGAACAAGAGAATCGACAACAAAATCGCCAGCAGCGCGATCGCCACAATCATCGCGATACATGTAGGCGTGCAGTGAAACGGCGGGAAGCCCGCCGGCCCATGCCATTCGCCATGCCCTCCGCCATGATCTACATGCGTTGACGAGGAATGGAAATTGCTCCCCAGGCCCTCCGTGATAATCGCCACCAGGCCAAGCTTCAAATAGGTTCCCCATTTGAATGGCCTGAAGAGAAACTCCTTGGTGCGTTCGATGGCAGGCGAAACGGCATCTATGGCGGATATGGAGCGCATGGGCGTCCTTTCAGGGGAAGAAACAGCGTACTACAGGTTTACGCAAATCTCATGTGTGAAGTTCCGCGGCCGGGTGCCCAATCGCCGCCCGCCACGCCTCGAACGCCTCCAGTGCCCGCTCACACACCATCCGGTGCCTTTCCTTCTTGTCCCGAACCCGCCGCCGTGTCTCCTCATCGAGCGGTTCCAGCAAGTCGAAGGTGATGTTGGCCGGCTGAAAGTTCTTCGCATCAGTGTGCGTAATGTAGTGAACCAGCGATCCGAGGGCCGTCGCGCGCGGCACGGGCGCCGGCTCTTCGCCTCGCGCTAGCGCCGCCGCGTAAATCCCCGCCAACATACCCGAGGCAATCGACTCCGTATACCCCTCCACCCCGCAAAGCTGCCCCGCAAACATCAAGCCCGGCTGGCTCTTCAGCCGCAGGCATTCGTCCAGCAGCGCCGGCGCGCAAATGTACGTGTTGCGGTGGATCTGCCCATAGCGCAGAAAGCGCGCGTTCTCGAGTCCCGGAATCAGCCGCAGCAACTTCGCTTGCTCGCCAAACTTCAAATGGTTCTGGAACCCGACCAAGTTGTAGCTGTCCGCGCGCAGATTCTCCTTGCGCAGTTGCACTACCGCCCACGGCGTCTTTCCCGTCCGCGGATCGCGCAGGCCCACCGGCTTCATCGGCCCAAAGCGCAGCGTGTCGCGCCCCCGCCGGGCCAGCACTTCAATCGGCAGGCAACTCTCGAAGTAGTCGAGCTTCTCCCACTCATTCTCTTCCGCTGCCTCCGCCGCCAGCAGCGCATCGTAGAACCGGTCGTACTCGGCTCGGTCCATCGGGCAGTTGATGTAATCCGCCGTTCCCTTCTCCCAGCGCGCGGCAAAGTACACGCGGCTCATCTCGATCGACTCCGCATCGACAATCGGCGAGATGGAGTCGTAGAACGCCAGATGCCCCGCGCCGGTCAGCCGCTCGATCTCCCGGCTTAGCGCATCCGTAGTCAGCGGGCCAGTCGCGACGATCGTCGCCGCGGTCTGCGCGTCGCCGCATTCCAGGCTCGTCACTTCCTCTCGAATCACGCGAATCTTCGGCTCCGCTTCGATCACCTCCGCAATGCGCCGCGAAAACTCCACGCGGTCCACGGCCAGTGCGTGCCCCGCCGGAACCGCCGACTCGTCCGCAATCCGCAAAAGCGCCGACCCTCCGCGCCGCATCTCCTGCTTCAACAGCCAGGGCGCGGTGTTGGGTGACTCGCTCTTCAGCGAATTCGAGCACACCAGCTCGCCGAACTCTGTAGTCTGGTGCGCGGGCGTCAACCGGGGCTTGCCGTCCACCATAGCGCGCATCTCATAGAGCTCCACCTCGCAGCCCAGCCGCGCCGCCGTCAGCGCCGCCTCAGGTCCGGCCAGTCCGCCTCCAATTACGCGAATCTTCGTCATATCATCCTCGGCCAGGCGCCCTTCGCCGCTCATTGGTCCTGCAGGGGGGAGCCACAGGCCTCATGGCGCGTCAGCGCCGTCTGCCCCACCGCAAGTGGCTAGATGCTCTAGCGCCTGACCGCTCAGGCGCACATTCCGCCACTCATCCAGGAATTCTGCCCCGATGGCGCGGTAGAAATCGATCGCCGGGGTGTTCCAGTCCAGAACCTCCCACTGCAGGCGCTGGCAGCCGTTTTCCACCGCAATCGCGGCCACCTGTTTCAGCAGCTCCTTCCCGATGCCCAGGCGCCGGAACTGTGGCAGCACAAACAGGTCCTCAATGTAAATGCCCGGCCTTCCTACCCACGTCGAGTAATTGAAGAAATAGAAGGCGAAACCGGCAGGCTGGCCGTCGTAATCGGCAATCAGGCAACGGTAAAACGGATTTGGCCCAAATCCATCGCGGATCAGGCCCTCCTCGGTCGCCGTTACCGCGTCCGGCGCCCGCTCAAAAGCCGCCAGTGCGCGAATAAACTCCAGAATCTGTGCGGCATCCGCTGCGGTTGCCTTTCGAATCACTGTCCTCATACTTAAATTCTAGTGTGTGATACACGCCACACACGACATCGATCCTCCCGCTCTACCATGACAGTCGTTGATCCACAAAAAGCGCCACATTGCGTCGCTGCGGAAGGGTCGGCAGACCGACTAGCACCATTTCGAGCGAAATTTGGCGGTGGTGTTGTCCGGGTCCAGCGTGGGACGATCAGACCACACCCTCTTGTGCAGGGCGCTAGGTTGGATTTAACGTTGGTTTTGCTGGAAATGCGCCCTGCCGGATGGAGCCGTGTTTGGGTCTCCCCGGTTGGCGCTTGAATTTTGAGTTTTTCGAGGCTGCGGGCAGTACTTTTCCCGCCTCTCTCAAGGAGAAAACATGAAACGCATTTTCTTACTTTGGCTGGGTCTGACCGCTGCGGCGGGCCTGCTCGCATTGGCTCTCCCCCCTGTTCAAGCGCAGTCCCAGCCCGCCGAGAAAACGGGCAAGATTCACGGTCGCGTCATTAATCCCACGGGACAACCCCAGGGCGGCGGCACCGTGGGCCTCTCCACAGATGGTGGCGCCACGTTGAAGTACTCCTTCCCGGTTGATTCCACGGGCGCCTACTCCGGCGAAGCACCGGCCGGAACCTACATGTTGGTCTACCGCGCGCCGGATACCCCTCCCGGCAAAATGGTTGACTCCATCCGCGGCATCAAGATTGTCGTGGGTGTGGATCTTGCCCAGGACGACGATATGTCGCGCCAGGAATACATCGACAAGATGACGGCGGATGAAAAGAAGCAGCTCGAGGATCTAAAGAAACAGAATGCTGAGGCCCTCAAAGCGAATTCCTTGATCAACCAACTCAATGCCGACCTGAAAATCGTTGCTCAGGACAGGAAGGACATCGACTCCGCATCTGCCACTGCGACGCAGGCGCTCGGCGCGAATGCTGCCAAAGCCGACATCGCTGCCAAGGTCGATGAAATCAAGACCGCCAAGTACACCGATATTCAGAGCTTGATGACCAAGGATACTGCACTCAAGGCCGATGAGCCCTTGCTGTGGAACAATCTGGCGTACGCGCAGGCGGGTCTCAAGGACTACGACGATGCAATCGCGACCTACAAAAAGTCGATCGACATCGAGTCGGCCTCAAAGAAGCCGCGCATGCCCGTGATCGCCGTAGCCGAAGCCGGACTGGGCGAAGTCTACGCGCGCACGAATAAGATTCCTGAAGCGAACGCAGCCTATGACCTGGCCGCCAAAGCCGATCCCGCCAATGCCGCTCTCAACATCAGAAATGAGGCCGTCATTTTCTATCAGGAAAACAACGGTCCAGCCCAGATCGCCGCCGCCGATGAGGCCATCAAGATTGACCCCAACCAGGCGATCCTTTACTACATCAAGGGCCAGGGATTGGTTCAGAACGCAACCGTCGATCCCAAGACGAACCGGATTGTTCTGCCTCCTGATTGCACGGCTGCCTACCAGAAGTATCTTGACCTCGCCCCGGAGGGCCCTTACGCCAATGAGGTCGCGAGCATTCTGCAGCAGGCGGGCGAAAAAGTCAGCTCCTCATACAAGGCGCCCAAGTCACACTAGTCAGGCCGCATGCACCATTTGCCTCAAAAGGCGTCCGCTTGTGGGCGCCTTTTGTATTTGCCGGGCCGCCGTACTTCGATTTTTGTCACCGCTCCTTACCTTCTACAATCCCTTGCATGAGCTTGAAGTTCCGCTTGCGCCTCGTTGCCTTAGCGTGCCTCTCCGCTTTGGCCGGCCTGTCGCACACCGCCCACGTCTCCGCGCAGGCACAGGAGCCGCCCGCTCCGAACATGGGCCGGATTCACGGCCGTGTCATCAATCCTGCCGGAGTGCCCCAGAAGAACGGTACGGTCAGCCTCTCTGTCGACGGCGGCGAAACATTGAGCTACAACTTTCCCGTCTCTCCCTCCGGCGAATACTCCGGCCCGGCGCCTCAGGGCGAGTACACCATCGTCTACCGCGCGCCCGATACGCCTGAGGGCAAGATCGTCGACTACATCAGCGGTGTTCAGGTCGTCGCCGGGCAGGATACGGCACAGGAAATCGACATGACTCGTCGGGAGTTCATCGCCAGACTCTCGCCGGACGAGCAAAGGCAGCTGCAGGAGTTGAGAGATGCCAACGCTGCCGCATCCTCCGATGCCAAACGCGGCGCCTCCGCCGTCGATGCCGACCTGCAGATTGTGAATCTCGACCTCCAGGCCGCCGGCAATGCGCGCGTCACGGCAACCCAGAATCTTGGCGCAGCAGCAGCCCGCGAAGACGTTGACTCCATGACCGCTGAAATCGAGACCGCCAAGCTGGCCGAGATCGAAACCCTCATGACCAAGGACGCGGCCGTCGATCCCACCGAACCTGTTGTTTGGATCGGCCTGGGGCGCGCCGAAGCCGGCCTCAAGAATTATCTCGACGCTGAATCCAACTTCAAGAAGGCCCTCGATCTCGCGCAAAAGGAGGAACCGCCTCGGCCTGAAGTTGTGGCCGCGGCACAGGCTGGCCTCGGCGAAGTCTACGCCCGCACCCTCATGGTCGATGATGCCAACGCCGCCTTCGTCGCCGCCGCGAAAGCGGATCCCTCCAACGCCGCCAAATACTTCCGCAGCCAGGCCATCGCTTTCTTTAATGCGAAGAACTTCGACGCGCAGGTCGACGCTGCCGACCTTGCCATAAAGGCTGATCCAAATTCGGCCATCCTCTACTACATCAAGGCAGATGGTCTTTCCGAGAACGCCAGGGTCGATCCGGAGACCAACAAGCTCGTTCTGCCCCCCAGCTGCGTCGACGCTTATCGCAAGTACCTTGAGCTGGACCCCAACGGCCCGTATGCCGCCAACACCGCAACCATCCTCCAGCGGGCCGGCGAACCCTCGACCACTCCCAGCCCAACTCCGCAGAAATAGCGCGGTGCGACGACTGCGTTTTCGATTCTGGTCTTGAGAGAATGCACGATGCCGAGTGGCATTTTCCTCAAGAAAATGCCACCCTGCACGATGCCAGCGATGTTGACAAGTGAATCGAAAACGCACGGACCCTCTACAATCCATCCATGAGCCCCGCGCGGCCCCGCTCCAATTTGTCCAGTCCGGCTTTGCCCAGTTTCGAGGAGGCTGCCGCGCTGGTCGCTGCCTGCGCTGCCAGGCTCGCCCGTCTTCGTCCCGGCCCCCGCAGTTCGGGCCTTGCTGGTCCGTATATGGAGCGCGTGCCGCTCCACCAGGCCCTTGGCCGCGTTCTCGCTGAGCCGCTCCTTGCCGACGCTGACCAGCCCCCCTTCGCGCGTTCTACCCGCGACGGCTTCGCCTGTCGGGCGGCGGAGGCCTCCGCGCATCGTCCTCTCGCCGTCATCGGCTCAACCCGCGCCGGGCAGACTCCATCCGGTCCGCTTCCGCGTGGCGCAGTTTGGGAGATCATGACCGGCGCACCCGTTCCCGCCGGCGCTGACGCCATCATCATGCTGGAACACGTCAAAGAGTTTGACGCCCATGTCGAAGAAACCTGCGCACCGTCCACACGCGCCATCCGCCTCCTGCCGCTGCGCACCATCCGGAAAGGCGAACACATCGTCGCCCGCGCAGCTCAGGCGCGAAAAGGAGACAAACTTCTTCCCGCCGGCTCCTTAATCGGCGCTGCGCAGATTGCGCTTGCGGGCTCCTGCGGCTGCGCCGCGCTGAATGTCTTCCTTAAGCCCCGCGTGGCCATTCTCTCCACCGGCGACGAGCTTGTCCCCATCCGCTCCTCGCCGGGTCCTGGCCAGATTCGCAACTCCAGCAGCGCCATGCTCGCCGCCATGGTCTCTGCCGCAGGCGGCTCGCCCTGGGACCTGCCCATCGCTCGCGACACCGCCAAATCACTCGACGCTGCTCTCGTCCGCGCCGCCTCCGCCGATCTTCTGCTCATCACCGGCGGCGTCTCCGCGGGCAAATTCGATCTCGTCGAGCCGGCCCTCATCCGCGCCGGAGCACGCTTTCACTTTACCGGCGTCCGCATCCAGCCGGGCAAACCTCTCGTCTTTGGCGAATTACGTCGTCGCCGTCCCACAGATCCTGTCCAAAACCAGAACCGTACGAAGTGTCCGATCTTCGGCCTTCCCGGCAACCCGGTCTCTTCGGCCGTCACGTTCCTGCTCTTCGCCGCGCCGGTTGTGGCCGCGCTCGCCGGACAGCGAGACTGCGGTCCTCGCTTCGCCCTCGCCCGCCTCACCGAAGACGTCAAGACGAAAACCGGCCTCACGCGCTTTCTCCCCGCCGCCTGCACCTTTTCCGGCGCCATCCCTGAAGTGGCCCTCGTCCCATGGCAGGGTTCCGGCGACATGGCGGCCATGGCTCGCGCCAACTGTTTCCTCGTCGTGCCCGAGGATTCCGATCGCCTTCGCGCTGGTTCGACCGTCCGCATTCTGCTTCCCTGAGGAGTCCTATGCCCAAGCCTTCGCGCCCCAAGCGCTCCCGCCTTTCGCATCCCAAGCCCGCGCGCCTCTCGCATTTCGCCGCATCCGGCCGGGCCTCCATGGTCGACGTCGGTTCCAAGCGCCCCACGCGCCGCGCCGCAACGGCTTCCGCCTTCGTCGAGCTTTCGCCGGTCGTACTCGCGGCCTTGCCCTCCAACCCCAAGGGCAATCCGCTTGAGGTCGCGCGCTTCGCCGGCATTCAGGCCGCCAAGCGCACCGCCGATCTCATTCCCATGTGCCATCTGCTTGCGCTCACCCACGTCGACGTCCAGGCCGCCATTGTCCCCGGCGGGGTCCGCATCACTTCGACGGCAGCCACCACCGGCCCCACCGGCGTCGAAATGGAAGCCCTCACCGCCGCCGCCGTCGCCGCACTCACCGTCTACGACATGACCAAGGCGCTCGACAAGGCCATCGTCATCCGCGACATTCGCCTCGAATCCAAGTCCGGCGGCAAAAGCGGAGATTTTTCGAGGGATAAGAAATAGGATGCGTCCCGGCTGGGTACTGGGTGCCCCATCCTAAACGCGTTCTTCGCGTTTAGGGTGGGACGGAACAACGCCGCGTCCGTATCAGGGGACGTCTTCAAAACTTGCCCACGGCGAAGCAAAGAGGCGTTGTAGAGTTACTGCCCCGCATTGCCACCCGCGTCGATTTCACACTAGACTTGAAAAGGTCAGGCTCAGTCTGCGCCGCCGCACGTGCGGAAGTGGTGAAATGGCAAACACACTAGCCTTAGGAGCTAGCGCCCAAAAGGCTTGCGGGTTCAAGTCCCGCCTTCCGCACCAATTCTTTCTTGCCCCACCTGTGCGTGACGCACTCCTCTGCTCCAAAGGGTAAAGGCGCGGAGCACTTCATTTCAGCCGCGCACCCAGCGGCACGTCCTCGAGGAACCCCGCCAGCACCGGCGCTCCGCCTTCGAGCGAAGCGGCCAGCAGCATTCCGTTTGACTCGAGGCCGCGCATCTTCCTCGGCGCCAGGTTCGCGACGATGACGATCCTGCGCCCAATCAGCTTTTCCGGCTCGTAGTATTCCGCGATCCCTGCCAGAATCTGCCGCTTCTCCGTTCCAAGATCAACCTCGAGGCGCAACAGCTTGTCCGCCTTGGGCACGCGCTCGGCCACCAGAATCTGAGCCACGCGCAGCTCCACCTTGGCAAAGTCGTCAATCGTGATCTGCTGAGGCCCCTGCGCTGGAGCCGCCGCCTCTGCCGCGGCTTGCGGCACAACCGTCGCCGCCGTAGCCGGCGCAGCAGGCGCCACAACCTTCGCAGCCACCGGCACTGCTGGCCTTGCCTCTGCCGCTGGCGCCTTCGGCACAGCCGTCCTCACCGGCACCGCAGCCGTCTCCTGCTTCTTCGCTGCAACCGGCGCTTTTACTTCCTCAACCACACTTCCGCCGCCCGCAGCTTCCACCGCCGTGCGGTTGTTCTCGTCCTCAAGACTCTGCATACGCTCAATCGCTTCCTTTTCCGCGCGCGGAAACAGAGGCGAAGGCTCGCCAAACTTCGTCCCCGCCTTCAATCCGCCCCAAGCGAGCTCACCCAAAAATCCGAGCTTCGCCGCATCGGCGATCTCGCCCTGCCCCAGCAGCCGCCACACCTTCGCCGCCGCGTCCGGCACAATCGGATACGCCAGCGCCGTAATCAAGCGAATCGCTTCCGCCGCCATCCCCAGCACGCGCGCTTGCAGTTTCGCGTGCTCCGCATCCGACCGCTCCGGCGGCTTCTTCCAGGGCGCATTGGCCGTCAGGTAGCCGTCCGTCTCCGCCACCAGCGTCCACAGCGACTTCAGCGCATCCGAAAAGTTCAGCTCATCGAACGCCAGCCCAAACGCCGCAATCGCTCCCTCCGCATGTGCCCGCAGCGCGGCTTCGGCTTGCGTCCCCACGCCCGCCTCCGGCACAACCCCGCCAAAGTACTTGTGCACCATGTTCACCACGCGGCTCACCAGGTTGCCGTAGCCGTTGGCCAGGTCGCCGTTGTACCGCTGCACCAGCGCATCGAAGGAAAAATTCCCATCCTGCCCAAACGGAATCTCCCTCAGCAGGAAGTACCTCAGCGCATCCGCGCCCAGCACCTCTTGAACGGTCTCTGCTCGCACAATGTTTCCCCGCGACTTCGACATTTTTCCCTGGTCAAAGAGCAGCCAGCCGTTCGCGCGCACCGAGCGCGGCGTCGCGATCCCCGCCGCCATCAAAAACGCCGGCCAGTACACGCAGTGGAACCGGCTGATCTCTTTCCCGATCAGG
The DNA here is from genome assembly GCA_050018295.1 of Occallatibacter sp. GTDB lineage: Bacteria > Acidobacteriota > Terriglobia > Terriglobales > Acidobacteriaceae > Telmatobacter. The sequence goes on from JBEKAJ010000048.1 coordinate 10,792, forward strand.
TGAATGTCTGCCGGCCAGAATCTCTCGAATCGCGCTTTGTCTTTCGGATCGTCCGACCCGTAACCCAGCGCCGTAATGTAATTCGCCAACGCATCCAGCCACACATACACCACGTGCTTCTCGTCGCCCGGCACCGGAATGCCCCACGAAAAACTTGTGCGGCTCACCGAAAGGTCCTTCAGCCCGCTGCGCACAAAGCTGATCACTTCGCGCCGCGTCGACTCCGGCCCCATGAATCCCGGATTCGCCTCATAGAACTCCAGCAGCTTCCGCTCGAACGCCGACAGCTTGAAGAAGTAGTTCTCCTCGCTCACCGTCTCCGTCAGCCGCCCGCAATCGGGGCAAGGCGTCCCCGGCGGCCCGTCCACGTAGAGCTCGTCGCTCACGCAATACTGCCCCGTGTACGAGCCCTTGTAGATGTAGCCCTTGTCGCGTAGCGTCGCGAACAGCTTCTGCACGCCGCGCTTGTGCCGCTCCTCCGTGGTCCGGATGAAGTCGTCGTACGTCAGCCCCAGCCGGTCCCACAAACCGCGAAACTCACCCGCAAGCTTGGTCGCAAACTCCTCCGGAGTGCACCCGGCAGCCTTGGCGCTGCGCTCAATCTTCTGCCCGTGCTCGTCGGTGCCCGTCAAAAACCACGTCTCGATCCCCAGCGCACGCTTGCGCCGCGCAATCGCATCGCACACGATCGTCGTGTACGCATGCCCCAGGTGCGGCCGCCCGTTTACGTAGTAAATGGGCGTGGTCAGATAAAAACGGTTTGAATTCAAGCCAGAATCGGTCATGAAGAGCGTATTCCGTTCGCGCACACAAGCAAATCAGCGTGATCGGCAATCACTCTCCATCTTAAGGCATCGCGCTTCAATGGCCACGCCTGCGCCTTGCTCGTCGCCGTGCGCCGTTCGATGAACGGCCCGCCGCACCTCAGGTGCTAAAATCACTAGGAAAATCAAGGATTTGTTGAGGCTCTCGCGTGGTTCTGGAACTGGAGGGTCGGCTCTCCGATCGCCTTCGCGCCGTCCTGAAAGAAAAATACGATCTTGAGATCGGCTCGATCCCTCTGGAGACGCCGCCCGACCTGCGCCTCGGCGAGATCGCTACGCCCGTCGCCTTCGAGCTGGCCCGCAAACTGCGCAAAGCCCCGAAAATCATCGCCCAGGAAATCGTCGCCGCCCTCGGCCCGCTCCCCGGCGTCGCTAAATTCGAAGTCGCCGGCGCAGGCTACATCAACGCCTATCTCGACCGCGCTGCTGCTGCTCAACTTGTAGTTCCCGCCGGGAGTCAACCACCATCACCGCAGGGCCACGCACTCGTCGAGCACACCAGCATCAATCCCAACAAAGCCGCACACATCGGCCACCTCCGCAATGCCATCCTCGGCGATACCTTCGTCCGCCTCCTCCGCGCCGCCGGCTACAAAGTCGATGTGCAGAACTACATTGACAACACCGGCGTCCAGGTCGCCGACGTCGTGGTCGGCTTTCTGCATCTCGAGCACAAAACTCTCGCCGACGTCCGCCAGCTTGTCGAGCAGCTTTCGAGACCTGTTTTGTATCAGGGCACGACTTCAGTCGTGCCGAAAGCTGGGCCCATTCAAGAGGGGGCTTTAGCCCCTGACGTCGCCCAGCGCATCGATTTCTACTGCTGGGACCTCTACGCCCGCACCTCGCAGTGGTACTCCGAAGGAACCGCCGAAGAGCAAGCCGCGCGCAAACAGTTGCGCCTCGACACGCTGCACCTCATCGAACATGGCGGCAACGAAACCGCCGAAATCGCCGACCTCATCTCCACCGCCGTCCTCCGCCGCCACCTCGAAACCATGCTCCGCCTTGGCATCGAGTACGACTTCCTCCCGCGTGAAAGCGAAATCCTTCACCTCAAGTTCTGGGAAGCTGCCTTCGAGAAGCTCAAGCACTCCGGCGTGCTCTACTTCGAGACCGAAGGCAAGAACAAGGGCTGCTGGGTGATGACGCGGCCTGGAGCCGAGACAACCCAGGACACCGACGACGATGCTAAAGTCATCGTCCGCTCCAACGGCACCGTCACCTACGTCGGCAAAGACATCGCCTACCACCTCTGGAAGTTCGGCCTCCTCGGCCGCGACTTCGGCTACGAGCGCTTCTTCACTTACCCCAGCCACAAGTGCTGGATCTCCGCCGAAGCCGGCGAGCCGAACCATCCGCACTTCGGCGGCGCCACGGCCATCTTCAACGTCATCGATGCGCGCCAGTCGGACCCTCAGGCCAACGTCATCCAGGCCCTGCGCGGCATGGGATATGCCGATCAGGCCGATCACTACACGCATTTCAGCTACGAAATGGTCGCGCTCACTCCCCGCTGTGCCGTCGAGCTCGGCTACGACATTTCGGAAGAGGAAAAGCAGAAATCCTACATCGAAGTCAGCGGCCGCAAGGGCTTCGGCGTCAAGGCCGACGACCTCATCGACAAGCTCATCGCCGCCACGCGCGCCGAGGTCGACGCTCGCCAAACCTCCAACGATGCGGCCGTGCGCCAGAAAATCGCCGCGCAGATCGCCATCGGCGCTCTGCGCTACTTCATGCTCAAGGTCACGCGGAACTCCGTCATCGCCTTCGACTTCAAAGATGCGCTCAGCTTCGAGGGCGAGACCGGGCCATACATTCAATACGCCGTCGTTCGCATCCGGAACATCTTCCGCAAAGGCAACACCACGCCCGAAGCCGTCCTCGCAGAGTTCATGCGCCAAAACGTACCGCCGGTCTCTAGACCGGCTGTCGTGCGGGCGTCCACGCCCGCACCGAGGGAATTCAATTTGGCCGACTATCTCTCCGGCGAGGCCAACGAAGACATCTGGTCCCTATGGCTGCGCGCCGGCCGCCGCACCCAAATTCTCGAACAGTGCATCGCCACCTCCGAACCTGCCTATCTCGCCAAGTACGCCTTCCAGCTCGCGCAGGAGTTCGCCAACTTCTACCATCGCCACCACATCCTCACGGAAGAAGATCCCGCGCGCAAGACGTTCCTCCTCGCCACCGCCGCCATCACCCTCCGCGAACTCGTCGGCGCCCTCGCCCTGCTCGGCATCGAAAGCCCCGAGGCAATGTAAGGGCGGCCACTGGCTGCTGGCTTCTAACCTCTGGCTGTCGAAAGGCGGCAAGCGGCCCAAGTTCCGGGATGATCCCTCTCAAGAATTTGGGGCACCACAGATCCCGATTCTGCGACCCGGGAAGGCACAATTTTACCGTAAGCACAAACGGACTAATAGCTAGTAGCTACCAGCTACTCTCTCTTCCGCCTTTGGTGCGTCGACGGAATGTTCATGTCCTCGCGATACTTCGCCACGGTGCGCCGCGTCAGTTGAATCCCCTGCGACTGCAGCATCGCCGCCAGCTGATCGTCGGTCAGCGGATGGCGCGGATCTTCATCTTCGATGAGCTTGCGCACCTTGCGCTTCAGCACCAGCAGGGGCGTATCCGCGCCCTCCGGTCCGTTCGCGCCCTCAGAGAAGAAGAACCGCAGCTCCAGCACGCCCTGTGGCGTGTGCGCGTATTTATTGGCTACGGCGCGGCTCACCGTCGAGGGGTGTACTCCGATCTCCTCGGCCACTTCCTTGATCATCATCGGCCTCAGCCCCTCCACACCCTTCTCGAGGAACTCCTGCTGCCGCCGCACGATCACCTCGCAGGTCCGCAAAATCGTGCTCTTTCTCTGCGCGATATTCCGCATCAGTTGCAGCGCCGAGCGGAACCGCTCCTTCACGTACTCCTTCACTTCCTTGTCCGTGTCTGCTGAGACCAGCATGCGCCGGTAGCGCTGGCTTAACCGCAGGCTGGGCAGGTCCTCTTCGTTCATACTGACCACCCACTCGCCGCCGCGCTTCACAAAATACACATCGGGCTCGATCAGCCGCGTCTGCTCACGGTTGTATATTCGTCCCGGCCGCGGGTCGAGTGTGCGAATAAACTCCACAGCCGCGTGCGCCTCTTCCGTCGTTACCTGCGCCGCGCGCGCCAGGTCCTTCACGTCGCGCTTCTGCAACAGAGGCAAGTGGCGTTCCACAATTTGCTCCGCCACCTCCATCGCCCGCCGCCGCTCATCGATCTTGGCCTCTGCCTCGGCGCGGAAGCCCCTGTGCGGATCTTGCGGCGGCTCGGCCTCCGGCTCCTCCGCTCCGCTCCCGTACAAATGGCTAAACTCTTGCTGCTGCGCCGCGATCTGTAGCCTCAAGCACTGTTGCAAATCGCGCGCGCCCACTCCCGCCGGATCCAGATGCTGCACCAGGTCAAGCCCGCGCCGGATCAGATCGAGCGCCGCGGCCAGCTCCGCCGCATGGCCATTGTCCGCAGCCACGTCAGCCGCAACCCCGCAAAAAGCAGCGGCGAGCTCCTCTTCGCTCGCCGCCAGATAACCATCCTCGTCCAGGTTGCCCACCACAAACTCCGCCGCCTCAAGCAGCTTTCGGTCCAGGCTCAGAGCTCCCAGCTGCCACGCCAGGTGATCGGACAAAGTCGTAGGCTGGGAGAGAAAGTTTTCAAACGAGGGCTTCTCGCTCTCTTCGTACTCCGGCTGCGTGCGGTAGCCCGGATCGAGATACTCCTGGAAGTACGAGCCAAAATCGATCTCGTCGAAAATGTCCTTGGGAGGCGCTGCCGTCTCCTCGACGCTGCGTTCCAGCCGCTCTTCGCGGCCTGCAACCTCATCCAGCATCGGAACCGTTTCGTCAATCTCTTCCAGGACTGGATTCTCAACCATCTCCGCATCGATCATCTCCTTGAGCTCGAGCTTGTTCAGGGCAAGAACGCTCACCATCTGCATAAGGCCCGGCGTCAGCACCTGACGTTGGGCCACTTTCAAACTTAGTCTTGGTTGCAGTAGCGCCATAAATGCGTTCGTTCCCGTTTTGGCTCAATGCGAGTGTAATCGTGCGTGATAAAGCTTAATCCAGAAACTGGCTCGAATCGAATCACCTATTCGCGTCATCATCCCGAATTGGGTAATGACCCATCTTGAAATCTTCACAAGAAAAGACTTACCTGCCGCCGCGCTTCCGCCGCTGGAGCCCTCAGAATATGCCTGTTTCGCGTCGAGCGTCCAGAGCCCTAGGAACTTGTTGAAATAGGTACCGTTCTGCATCGGGGCGAAGGTGTGGCCCGTCTATTGGGTATGCGTGGAGATGAGCGAGTTCAGGATGGGATGTTCAGCTATGTTTCATTGGAGCA
>JBEKAJ010000049.1:0-15959 GCA_050018295.1 Occallatibacter sp.
GCTGAACTCAGCGGGCGCTGATTCAGGGAACACCACGGAGGCTCCTCAGAGACGATATGTATTACATCGGACTTGATGTTCACAAGCGGACGATCAGCTATTGCGTGAAGGACGCGGCTGGTCATGTGCACCGGGAGGGCAAGATCGGCTCGACCCGGCGCGAGCTGGATGGCTGGATCAAGACGCTTCCTGAACCTCGGATGATGGCCATGGAAGCGACGATCTTCAGCGGGTGGATTTACGATCACCTGCTTCCCCATGCCGAGAAGGTCAAGGTGGCCCACCCTCTGATGCTGCGGGCCATCGCCGCAGCCAAGAAGAAGAACGACCGGATCGATGCCGCCAAGATCGCCGACTGCCTGCGCTGCGATTTTCTGCCGGAGTGCCACATGGCGTCGACCGAGATCCGGGACCGACGGCGAACACTTCGCTATCGCGGACTTCTGGTCAGGCAGATGGTGCAGATGAAGAACCGCGTGTCCGGTCTGCTGATGGAGACCGGGGTGGACTACAACAAGCGCCGGCTGCACAAGGTGGGCTACTTCGCCGATCTGATGTCAGCCAACGAAGAGGTCCAGGAGAGCATACGGCCGCTGCTGAGGCTCAGCCGCGAACACATCGTGCGCGCACAGAGGCTGGACTATGCCCTGGTCAGTTCCCTGGAACGCGACCCGCTACTGTCGGAGAGACTTACGCGGCTGAGGACGGTTCCCGGCGTAGGTCCGATCACTGCGCTGACCTGGGCTCTGGAGATCGGCGACTTCACCCGCTTCCGGTCGGTCAAGCAGGCCATCAGCTACTGCGGTCTGTGCGGAGACGAGAGGAGTTCAGCCGACAAGGTGATGCGTATGCCGCTTTCCAAGCAGCGCAACAAGCATATCCAGCGAGCGCTGATCGAAGCAGCAAAACTGGCTCCCAGGGAGTGCCACGAACTGGCGATGGTGCGGGAGAGAGAACTGCAGAAAGGAAATCCCAACCGCGCCACGCTCGCCGTAGCCAGGAAGATGGTCTGCTACATGCTTGCCGTGGAGCGCAGAAAACAGAACTTCGTGCCTGCCGAGAAGTTCAAATGTACGGCGGCAGCGTAAAAAACCTTTCCAATTAAGGAAAGAACAAAAACATCAGGATTCTTCGATGCGCAGGCTGCCAGGTCCCGCCCATAGCCGACTGAGCGAAGGAAGTTACACTCCTGAGGCTCTCTCCGAATTGTTTCGGGACTGGCAGAGAACACAAACTCAATCTTCTGTGCGGACTCTTCGGAGTCTTAGACAGCAAATGGATGTCTGGTTCTGCGAGAGCAGGAACCACCAGCCGAGAGGCACAGTTGCGCTACGGGCCATCCTGATCAGGCTGATTGCGCGCTCTCCTGAGCGCGCCCAAGATAACTCGTGCTTTTTTCTTGACAGAGACTTACATGGATGTCGGCCATTCAAAACTCAGGAGTTCAATTGACAAGAAAAGAATTGAGGGATTTCGGAATGTGGAGAGTCCAACAGCATGGATCGATGCATCTGTAACCGATAGAAAATAATGTCTTTATCTTTATGGTCGGGGCGGAGGGATTCGAACTCCCGATCCTCTGCTCCCAAAGCTGCAATGACTCCTGGTGTTCCCGTTCTTGGCCCGAAAACTGCGGCGCCGCAGTCCTCAGATACCCATTCGGAGTGGGGTTAGGTCACAATTCCGTCACTGGCCAACCAACATGCCCGCACCTGAATTGCATGGAATCGTCTCATGCCCGCCCTTGCTCCAGGCGAATGTTCTTTTGCACCCAGACCAGCCCCTGCAACCTGATAAACAAGAGCCCCCTTTTCGATCAGCGGGATACCCGAACGGGCTGACGAACTGAAGGCTGCTCCGACCGGTTTGGCCTGTGATGTGAAGAGAGGCATATATCCATGGAAGGTGAGCAGAGAAAATCCTCCGAGGGATTGGGGGTTGGACGTCCCATGAGGAATCCTTGTACTTCGTTTGCTCCGAGAGCCCGGACGAATTCCAGTTGCTCAGGCGTCTCCACGCCTTCGACGATCACACTCATCCCGGCATTATGGGCCAGTGCCACGAGCATGCGGATCACCGATTCATTCTCCGGTTGCTTATCCAGGTTCATTACAAAAGACCTGTCTATCTTGAGAGTGTCGAATGGCAACGATGGCAGATAGCTCAGGCTGGAATACCCGGTGCCAAAATCGTCGATCGCCAGGCTGATGCCTAATTCGCGGAGGCGATGCATGGTTTCGGCCACCTGCTTGGTTTCGTTGAGCATAATTGACTCTGTAAGCTCGATTTGCAGAAGTTCAGGCTGGAGTCCGGTGAGCTGCAGAATCGTCCTTACCTCTTCGACGAAGCCCTCGTTGCGGAACTGGATAGGGGAGATGTTCACACCAACCTGGATCGGCTGGGGCGCGATGCTCTGCCACCGGACCGCCTCGATACAGGCCTGATGCATGATATAGATGCCCAGTGGCACCATCAATCCGCTTTCTTCCGCGATGGGGATGAACTTATACGGTGGGATTTCGCCAAGAGTAGGGTGAGTCCAACGGGCCAGCGCCTCGAAGCGGGTCAACCGGTTGTCTGCCAAGTCGAACTCCGGTTGGTAGTGCACGGAAATCTCATCGCGCGAGAGAGCTCCCCGCAGCAGGTTCTCCAGGCTGGACCGCTCGTGCACCAGGAAATCAATTTCGGGGTTAAAGTTCAAGACGCGATTCTTACCCTCGCGCTTGGCTGCGTACATAGCGCAGTCAGCCTCCCGTATCAATTCGTCGCCGTCGGTTGCGTCATCTGGAAAGATGCTGATGCCAATGCTTGCGCCGATGGCAACATCATGTCCTTGCACGTGAAATGGCTTTGAGATCTCTTGAATCAGGGTTCGCGCCACCAGCGCCGCATCCTCCCTGGCATGAACTTTGTCCAGAATCACTATGAATTCATCTCCGCCGAAGCGAGCCACTACGTCGTCTTCGCGAACCGATGAACGCAGGCAAGTGGCCACCTGCACCAGCAGCGCATCGCCAATGGGGTGCCCAAGACTGTCGTTCACCATTTTGAATCCATCCAAGTCGATATAAAGCACGGCAATCATGCCGGCGTCTTGTTTGGCCTTGGCCACGAGGAAGGAGAGTTCGTTTTGAAGGTGTTTGCGATTGGGCAGGCCGGTAAGCGAATCGTTGAGAGACTCGTGCACAGCCGCATCCCTTGCTCTCTGCAGCTCAGCCTGATTCTGCCTCAGCTGGGTCACATCGATGGCCGTGGTCTCATACACCATGCCTTCCGCGGTGCGAACGGGCGTGACGTTTTCGAGCAAGTGGACGATCGTGCCGTCGTTGCGGCGCAGGCTGGCGTCAAAATTGCTCAACGCTTCCTCCTGGGGAGTAGCGCGAAGCTGCCGGCGTTGAACAGGGTCGGCCAGGAAATCCCAATACGACCGTCCGAGAAGTTCCTTTGGCGATTGAAGGCCCAGCAACCTCACAAACGCCATATTGCAGTCGATGATGGTGCCGTTGGAACGCCAACTGAACACAGCCGCCAGATTTCGCTCAAAGAGGCGGCGGTACTTGGTTTCAAGCTCCAGCGCACTGTCGAACCGCGCGCGAATGATCGCGGTCTGCTGGCGGACGGTTTGCCTGAGCAGCGTGCCCCAGACGAGGGGCACAAATACACACAAAGCCATACAACCCAATATGATGATCCCGCGCTCGGGTGTCAGCCAGCCATTGCCTCCGATCACGACAATGTCTTTCGGCGATTCAACCAGGATTAAAAGCGCATTGGGCCACTCGGGGTTCCCTTTCTGGATCAACGCGACGCCGGTCAAATCGAGAACGGAATCGCGCGAGAGGCCGACAACCTCGTGTGTGGCATCGTCGCGCAGCAATACGGCATTGAAGCGCTGTGGTCCGTCCTCGAGCTGGTAGACAAACTCCGTTGCATTGGCGCTCTGGCCAATCAGGCGCGCCTTGAGGCGCACTCGCCTGCCGTTCAGGGAGCGTTGCACCACCTCCGCCGCCGTCACACGCAGCGGTGTGATGCTTCCGGCGTTCGGCTGGACCTCGGACAGGCTCACCGCGGAATCCCCCAACTCCAGCCCAAACTTCCCATGACTCGGAAACCCGATCGCGTCCACCGTGCTCCCGGTGCGGACGGCCTGCGTCTCAGCGGTCGCTACAAACAGAACGCCCGTGCCGTCCTCGATCGAGAACAGCCCGGGAGACTGCCAGGTCACCGTGCCGCGAACATGAACTTGCTTCACGAATCGCTCGTCCGCGTCCGAAGCACGAAGGTTTCCAATGAGCGTGGGCGATGAGGAAAAGGAAATCGGCAAGGGGGGCGATTCGACTTTGATGTCTTTCAGGGTGTTGACGAACAGTTGCGCCCCGACGCGTTTCTTCTCATCGTCTTCGTGGCGGCCAACGATGCCTGTGACCTGAACGGTGGCGCCGATAAGGCTTTGCGCGACCGGGCCTTCAGGCACAGGCACTATCAGCCAGATAAATTTTTTCCCATCGTAAAGGCGGAAGCAGACCCGGTGCCAGTCGCGTTCGCACGGATGCAGCACGCCTTCGGTGACCGCTCGATGAGATTCCCCCGCTCCGGCATCGAGTTCGGCTACGCTTCTCTGCTCCGGTTTGGGGAGCGATCCCCGGCCCAAAACAGAGATCGTCTGATGAGCGATCACGTTGCCGTTTTCATTCGCATCCGTTACGGCTTTCACGCGGACACGTGTGCCCAGAGGATAGACAATGTTGGAACCGTGAACGTCGATGAAGGTTGTGCCGGTTTGATCCTGCACAAACAAGAGGCCCCACCCCGGATCGGAGTAGGTCACAACGGCCTCAAGGTCAATGGGGTACGCCTTCTCTGCCTCGGCCTTGCTGAGGAGAAAAATGTCCCGTACCGTATGCAAGGTGCGTCGCTGCGCGGAGGGAGCGCGCGCCTGCGAGAAGGCGAGAAGTGGAAGCAGCAGGAAGATAAGGACGTAAGGCGCAGCCGCCTTGCACTGAGGTCTGTTCTCGTGTGCGGTGGGCGTTCGTTCTTCCCACATGTCAGCGGCAGCTTTCTGCTTTCGACGGGGCCGTCAAATCAGCCTACACTGCCCCTGAAGCAAGACTTTTCTGGTATATCGGCGCGTAGCTTATGAAGCTTCACTTCTCCCCACTAAATCGGAATTGCAAAGCAGTCCCGTCGGTTCTTGCTTCTTTCGTCCTGGTTCGGCACAGAAAACCTTTACACGCCATTAGCTTAGAGTTACCTGCTTAATACCAGTAATCACACTTCTTGGTCAGAGAAGGGCTCCTTTAGGGCTGGGCCAAGTGGCCGGTTTTGAGGTGACCACCGAGGGCGGAACGATCCCGACGCCTATTCCATATCCCGTGTCGAGTCTCCGAAAAAATGCACGACCCGACACAGCCGCCAAGCCCTTGAGAGTGGCGAACAGCATGGGAAAAACCGGCCAAGAAAGCTGGGCTTGAGGGACTTCAGCTTCTCGATTTGCGCCGCCATTGCGTGGCCAAGTTGGCGGAATCGGCCGAAACGTCAGAAGAGACCATCATGTCGATCTTCCCTGGGTCCACGCAGGCAACGCTCGGGGTTCTGCTGTGCTTGCGGGCCGCAGAGCCGCTCGATTAATCTCGACGTTAGCTCTTCAGTTCCCCACCGCAGATGAAGCCTGCGCGTGGCGGTATTTTCCTAGAATTGAGGCCGCTTGAACGCACGGTCTCTGAAAAGCGCAGAAGTGAAATGTGGTGGCGAACCATGCATTGTGCTGGTTTGCGGAGTGCGGCCGGAAGCATGTCCACGCATCGAAGTCTCGCCAGAATCGGATTCATCGTTGCGGCCTGTCTAGCGACGGGCAGCTTGACCATCTGCCCCGGCGCGCGGGCGGTGTGCACCGGCCCGGCTTCGCTTGAAGCGCGGATCGAAGTGCAGAACGGGGCCCATGCAGATGCCGATGCTTATGCCGCTCTGGGCGTCTGGTTCGAGCAGAATCGCCAGACAGAGTGCGCGGTTGAGGCCTATCGCTCAGGGTTGAAGCGGGTCCCGGACTCGGCGCAGCTTGGCTATTTGCTGGGCCGGAGCCTGTATGCGGCCGGCCGCCTTCGGGAGGCCGTCGCGCCCTTGCAGCAAGCCGCCCGGCTCGATCCCCAGCAATTGAAGGCGCACTTGCTACTGGGCGCCGCGCTGGCCCAGCTCGGCCGCAACCAGGAAGCCCTCATCGAATGGCAGGCCGCGCTCAAGATCGATCCCTACTCGAAGGCCGCGCTCGACGGCCAAGCCAAAAGCCTGATGGCCGCCGGGGAATACGAAAACGTGATCCGCAGCCTGCGCACCGCCGCGCGCGACGAGACCATGACTGTCGATCTGGCTCTTGCGTACCGGAAAACGGGCATGCTCGACGAGGCCGCACAGACACTCAATGAGGGCCTGAGCACCGATCCCGACTCCGACGCGCTTACCGCGGCTTTGGTCTCTCTCCTGGTCGACGAATCGCACTATGAGGCAGCAACCACGCTGGCGGAAAAAATCGCCCGCGCGAAGCCCAGCGACCTGGAAGCGCAGCGGATCTATTTCCGGACTCTGGTCATCACCGGCGACAACGATCGCGCCACCGCGCTGGGCAGCAAGCTGTTAGTTCTCGCCCCGCACGATGCCGATCTTCTCAATTTGAACGGCCTGCTCGAGAAAAAGGCGGGGGACTATCAGGCTGCCCGCAAGCACCTTGAAGAGGCAGTGGCCTTAAGCCCCAACGACTATAACCCGCGCGTGAACCTGGGCGTGGTCCTGGCGGCGCTGAATGATCCCGCCGGGGCAAAGAACCAGCTGGAAAAGGCGCTCGCGCTTGGCACCGACGAGCCTCAGGTGCACTTCGAACTGGCCAAGGTTCTGCGCACGCTGGGTGAAACGGCCGAGGCGCAGCAGCAGCTAACCCTCTACCAGCAGAAGCTGAAGCAGGAGTCGGACCGGACCTTTGCCGTTTCAAAGGCCGCCGAGGCTGCGCTGGCCGCCAAGGCCGGAGACAACCAGAAAGCCGCCGATCTCTACCGCCAAGCCTGCGCCGCGCAGCCGAACGATGCCACGATGGCCTACCAATTGGCTCTTGTTCTCGACAACCTGGGCGAACTGGCGGACGAGCGCGCCGCTCTTCATCAGGCCATCCAGGCCGATCCCCATTTTGTGCTGGCACAGTACCAGCTCGGCTACATGGACTTCCAGGCCGGCGACAACGCCGGAGCCGAGCGGCAGTTCCGGCTCACGGTCAAAGAAGTTCCGGACAACGCCCAGGCGTGGATCTCGCTGGCCGCGGCCCTGGGCGCCCAATCCCGCTTCAACGAAGCGCAGGAGGCCGTGGCCCACGCTCTCAAGCTCGATCCGAACAATGCCGCAGCTTTGGATCTGAGCAGAAAGCTGGCCGCGAGCCAGAAGCAGCACTGAAGCACGCAGAAGTTTTTCGCGCGAGGAGATGCACGGCGTGACTATCGAGAGGAAAACCGGTCTTTGGACGCGCCGCCGCGTGTTGCGCACCGCACCCGCTGCCCTGGCTCCGGCGCTGATTCCCGGCCGACTACGTGCAGCTGTCCCGGCGCAAAAATCCGCTGCGCCCTTCTCCCGCTTTGTCGATGTAGCCCAGGCCGCCGGCCTCACTGAGCCGATCATCTACGGCGAGCCCGACAGCTTCACCTACATCATCGAATCCATGGCGACCGGCTGCGCCTTTTTCGACTACGACAACGACGGCTGGATGGATATCTTCATCCTTGGCGGACGCACGCTCGCCGGAACTCCTCCTGGCTCTGGCAACCGGCTCTACCACAACAATCGCGACGGCTCCTTTACCGACGTGACCGCCAAGTCCGGGCTCTCCGACCCCGGCTGGGCCCAGGGCGTCTGCGTAGGCGACTATAACAACGACGGCTGGGAGGATCTCTTCCTCACCTACTACGGACAGAATCGCCTCTACCGCAACAATGGCGACGGCACCTTCACCAACGTGACCGCCGAGGCTGGCCTGCTTTACCCCAAAACCCGCTACAGTACCGGCTGCACTTTTGTGGATTACAACCGCGACGGCCATCTGGATCTTTTCGTTTCCAACTATCTTGAGATCGATCTGGCCACCGCTCCCAAGCCCTCGCTCGATGTGCCCAACTGCAACTACGAGGGCGTGGCCACCATGTGCGGCCCGCTGGGCCTGCCCAAGGCGCAGCACTACCTCTACCGCAACAATGGCGACGGGACCTTCACCGATGTCTCGCGCGAGTCCGGCATCGCCGCACTGCGCGGCTCCTACGGCCTGACGGCAGTGAGCATCGATGCCGACGAGGACGGCTGGCCTGATATCTTCGTGGCCTGCGACATGACCCCCTCGCTGCTGCTGATGAACAACCATGACGGCACCTTTCGCGAGGAAGCCCTGATCCGGGGCATCGCTCTCAGTGGCGAAGGCCGCGAGATGGGGGGCATGGGCGCTGGCGTGGGCGACTACAACCTCGACGGCCACACTGACATCGTCAAAACGCACTACTACAACCAGGCCAACGGCCTCTACCGCAACGACGGCAAAGGCAACTTCGACGACGTCACGGTTGAGGCAGGCCTTAACAAGGAAAGCCGCTTTGTCTGCTTTGGCGCCGGCATCGTGGACTTCGACAACGACGGCTATCCCGACATTCTGCTCACCTCCGGCACCGTGTATCCGGAGGTGGCGCGCGTTTCACCCCGCTTTCCGGAACGCAGCCCGCGCCTTCTCTTTCGCAACCAGGGCGACGGCACCTTCGTTCAGATGGGCGCCGATGCCGGCCCGGGCATCGTCGCTCCCCATTGCAGCCGCGGCGCCACCTTTGGCGACTTCGACAACGACGGCGACATGGACGTGCTCATCATGAACGTCAACGAGCCACCCACGCTGCTGCGTAACGACGCTCCCTCCGGCAACCACTGGATCAAAGTTCGCCTGGAAGGCACAAAGAGCAACCGCAGCGCCATCGGCGCACGGGTGGTAGCGCGTTACGCGGGCAAGGTGCAGGTCCAGGAGGTCGTGAGCGGGTGCAGCTTTCTCTCGTCCAACGATCCGCGCCTGCACTTCGGCCTGGGCGCGGCAACCACTGCGGACATTGAAGTCCGCTGGCCTTCCGGACTCGTCGAGCGCATCCACGGCGCGGCGGCCAACCAGCTGCTCACCGTGCGCGAAGGAGTGGGGCAGGTGAAAGGCCGACCATTCCGGTGAGGTGCCCTAGAGCTTCGCCGGCAAGAGCGGCAACGCGGCGTATTCAGCTCTGCGCGCATGCCGCTACGCGGATCGGCGTGCTGCACCGGCATTAGCCGGTGCGGAATTACGGAGATAATGAGGGTCGTCGAGGTCTTCAACCTTTTGTGTCAGCAACGCCGCCAGGATGAAGAAGACTCCCCCCGCAACCACCGCGGCAAGACGATTGTTGTTCAGCAAATGGTCCATCACCCAGCCGAACCCAAGCGATGCCATGATCTCCGGAATCACCACGAAGGAGTTGAAGATTCCCATGTAGACACCAGTCTTTCCCGGAGGCAGAGATCCGGAAAGAATGGAATAGGGCATGGAGAGCGTACTAGCCCAGGCAATCCCGACTCCGGTCATGGAGAGCAACAGCGGATACTTGCTGCGAATCACGGCCACGGAGAGCAGTCCAAGGCCGCCGCATATCAGGCACAAGCTATGCGTTGCCTTGCGCCCGAATTTGAGCGCAATCGCAGGCAGCACAAAGGAAAACGCGAAACACACCAGCGAATACATTCCGAAGCAGACGCCCGCCCACTCCGCTCCCGCGGAATAAAGGGGAGAGTTTGTGTCGGAGGCACCGAAGACATTGCGCGCCACCGCGACGGGAAAGTAAAGCCACATGCAGAACAACCCCAGCCAGGTCGAGATTTGCACCCAGGCCAGTTGCCGCATCGTGCGCGGCATCTCGCGGACCGAAACCAGGATTTCGCGAGCTCCAGCCGCTATGCCCGCTCGCTCGGCCTTTTGCTTGCGAAACTCCTCCATGTTTTCCGGTGGATACTCTTTGGTGGTGAAAACGGTCCACAGCACGGCGCACAAAAAGGCCGCAGCGCCTATGTAAAAAGAAAAGCGCACCGTGAAGGGAATAGTGCCCGCGACCCGAGTCTGGGCCATGTGAAATACATTGGTCAGCAGGAAAGGCAACGCTGAGGCAATCACAGTACTGAGGCCAATGAGAAGGCTCTGCATGGCGAAGCCTTGAGTGCACTGGGACTCGGGCAGCAGGTCGGCCACAAACGCGCGAAAGGGCTGCATGCTGATGTTGATGCTGGCATCAAGAATCCAGAGCAGCCCCGCTGCCATCCACAAAGCGGAACATCGCGGCATGAGGATCAGCGCCGTCGAGCTCAGAATCGCGCCAGCCAGGAAGTAAGGCCTGCGCCGGCCCAGGGGGCCCCATGTGCTGTCGCTGGCCTGGCCGACAATCGGCTGGACCAGCAATCCTGTGAGCGGCGCGGCCAGCCACAGAATCGGAATCTGGTCGGCCCGCGCGCCCAGGTATTCGTAGATGGCGCTCATGTTCGCCATCTGTAGTCCCCAACCAAACTGGATGCCGAAGAAGCCGAAGCTCAGGTTCCAGATCTGCCAGAACGTGCGTGGTGGTTTGTCCATGAATTCGGCTCTCCAGCTTCCCTTTAGAGGATTCTACCTAGCGATCGTAAAGCGCGGTCAGGGATCGCAGTCTGGCGCTCAATTCGCCGCTCAATGCGCCCGGGCCATAACGCCATTTCCAGTTTCCGCTCACCGTGCCGGGAAGATTCATGCGCGCAGAACTGCCCAATCCAAGCACATCCTGCAACGGAACAATCACGACGCCGGCGACGGAGGCCTCCACCGCGCGGATCATGATCCAGTTGATCTCCGCATCGTCATGGAAGTTGAGATAGGCGCGCGCGAGTTCATGCTCTTTGCGCACATCCTCCGGCGTGCGGGTGCTGTCGGCAGCACCCGAACTCGACCACCAGCCTACCGCGGTATCGTTGTCGTGGCCGCCCGTGTAGGCGACCAGATCGTGGCGGTAATTATGGGGACGGAAGGACGATCCCTGCGGATCCGTGCCAAACGCAAACTGCAAGATACTCATCCCCGGAAGGCCGAACTCTTCTCGCAGCTGCTCCACCGGCGGCGTGATCACTCCCAGGTTCTCGGCCACAATCGGTAGTTCGCCAAATTCGCTGCGAAGCGCCGACAGAAGCCTGTTTCCCGGCGCCTTGACCCAACGCCCGTGGATGGCGGTCCCCTCGCCAGCCGGAACCTCCCAGTAGGATTCAAAGCCGCGGAAATGATCGAGCCGTACCAGATCGAAGAGGGCGAGCGAGGCGCGGAAACGCTCAATCCACCACCTGAATCCGTCGGCCTCCAGCGCATCCCAGCGATAGATCGGATTGCCCCAAAGCTGCCCGGTGGCACTGAAGTAGTCGGGGGGCACACCGGAAACCACGGTCGGATTGCCCCGATCATCGAGATAGAAGAGTTCCGGGCGGCCCCAGACGTCCGCGCTGTCGTGCGCGGCGTAGATGGGGATGTCGCCCATGAGGCGGATGTCGCGCTGCCGGCAATAGGTCTTGAGGTCTTCCCACTGGCGGAAAAACTCGAATTGCCAGTACTTGATGGCGTTCAACTGGGGCGCAAGCCGGAGCATCCACTCGCTGACGGCGCGCGGGTCGCGGCGGCGAATTTCTGCGTTCCATGTGGTCCAGGCCATGCCGTTGTATTCGTCCTTCAGGGCCATGAAGAGCGCGAAGTCGTCGAGCCAGGGACCGGCACTTTCACAAAATCGGTCGAAGGCTGCGCGATCCGCGCGAGACGCATCAGCAAAGAAAGCCTCTGCTGCCCGGCGCAACGCCGGTTTCTTGAACTGAATCGTCGCGCCAAAGTCGATTGAGTCCTCTGGAAAGTGCGGTGCCTGAGCCAGGTCCGATTCCTGGAGCAGTCCTTGATCCCGCAGGCGCTCAAGGCTCAACAGCAGCGGGTTGCCGGCAAAAGCTGAGAAGCATTGGTAGGGAGAATCGCCATATCCAGTGGGATTCAGTGGCAGCACCTGCCACAACTTCTGTCCGGCAGCGAGCAGGAAGTCAACGAATTCGTAAGCACAAGGCCCGAAATCGCCGATGCCAAAGCGGCCAGGCAAAGAAGTGCAATGCAACAAAATGCCGCTGATGCGTGGTAGTTTCAAGCCGCAAACATACGCTGGCCGCGGATGTCCGGTCAAGCTCAGAGCAGAGCACGCACATTCTCCGAGTTCTTTCAGCGTTCGTTCAGGTCGACTTCATAAAGGTTGACCGCAGGGGTGCGTGCGGTAACGACCGGCAGATCACCTGGGGCAAGACCGATGAGGCGGTAGTCGGTGGCGGCGATAGGGCGCAGATTGTCGATGGTTGCCACCTGTTGCGGTTTGCCGGCGGGCACGGCGACGCGGTAGATGGGCTTGCCCGTCGCGAGGAAATCCTGGAAATAGATGAATCGGCTATCGTGCGACCAGGTAGGGTCGCCGACGCCCTGGACAGCAAGAGTGGTCCAGCGGTTCGTATTCCGGTCGAATAGAAGCAGCTGACGCTGATCGAGGGGCATGGCGGCGATGTAGCGGCCGTCGGGCGAGAGACGCGGGCTGAAGAAGCCGGTCGAGCCGGAAATCTCAGTTACTTTGCGGGTTTGAAGATTGAGGAGATAGATCGCTTTCGGCTGGCCGCTGTCCATGCGATCAGGCAGCCGGCCAAAGACGATCGATTGCCCGTCGGGCGACCAGGCCGGATCGGCTTCGTTCCGATCCTCATTCAGCACTGGCGTGAGTTTTCCGCCCTCGGCATCAATGAGATAAATCTTCCACGGCTTGCCCGGCTCCAGGCCCATGACGGCCAGGCGGCGGTCGTCGGGCGACCATTTCATGGTGAAGATGCTCCGTAGCGGGGTGGTGAGTTCGATGCGCTCGCTGCCATCCACGCGGCTGCGCCAGAGCGAGTTGTCAGAGGCGTTGAGCCAGGCAATCCATTTGCCGTCGGGCGAGTACTGCGCCAGCTTGGCCGCGCTCAGGTTCTGGTCGAGGGTGGTGAAGGTGGAGGATTTGGGCACGGCGCGGAGCAGCTCATATTGTGAGGTGGCGCCGATGAAATAGACGCGATCACCTCCCGGCGCAGTGCTTGGAGCCTGGTAATCGAGCGGGCCATTGGTGATCTGCCGCGGCTTGCGATCGGCCATGTACCAGGGCCGCTCGCGCCGCACCCAGATCTCGCTGTGGGTACTGTCGCTGTGCGAGGACTGAAAGACGAAGTATTGGCCGTCAGGGGTCCAGTTTCCGCAACACTCCGAGGCGGGCTGGCTCCAGCCGGGAAAGAGCGGATGGGGGTTGTAGCCGTCGGACGCAACCTCCCAGAGCTCCGAGGTCTGGCGCTTGGAGTCGCGTACTGTGAAGCGCAGCCGCATGCCGTCGGGCGACCAGCGCAGCCAGAAGGCCAGACCCTGGGCGGTCAGCAGCCGGTGCGGATCGCTGCCGTCGGCTCCAACGATGGTCAGCTCGTTTCCGCTGGCTACCAGAAGCCGCTGCCCGTCCGGCATCCATGTAGCGTCGTGCGCCAGCACGTTGGGAACGCGGCGGGCGTCCCCACCCAAAGTGGGCACGATCCACAGCGGTTGCTCCGGCTCGGCTTGGAGATGGCTGCGCACGACGAGCTTTGAGCCGTCGGGCGAAAGCGAGCCGATCAGCGGCGCGCCAATCTCAGAGGGCAAGGGAAAGTTGCTGATTTCGCCGTTCGCGGCCAATGCGACAGCGAGCACGGGATTGCCGTTGTCCACGTGGGAAAAGTAGATGCGTGTGCCGTCGCTGGTCGAACTGGAGAAGCTCTCGACGTCGAGGTCGTTCGTGAGCACGTGACCGGAAAAGGTGACCTGAACGACGCGGTAAGGCCGGCGAACAGGCGGACGCAGGAGGAGAAACAAGCCTAATAGCAGGCAGACAAGAGCTAACGACCCTGCTAGCCACCACGCAAGGGCGACGCGTGCTCGCGCCAGGGGCGTAGAAGAATCCGCGGCGGCGGCATGCGGGTCGACCAACTTGACCGGGGCGATGAAGCGGTAGCCACGCTTGGCTAGCGTCTCAACGAAACGCGGGTTTTCCGCCGAGTCGCCCAAGGCTTCGCGCAGCTTGTTCACGGCGATCCCGAGGCTGTGGTCGAAATCGACGGTCGTGTCCGCGCCCCAGAGCTCCAGTTGCAGTGTCTCGCGGGAGACTACTTCGCCTGGGTGCTCCAGCAGCGTCGCCAACAGCTTGAAGGGCTGGCTCTGCAGGCGGACGCGCGCCCCGGAACGGCGCAACTCCCCTGCTTCCAGATCGGCTTCAAAGATGCCGAACTGCACGCGCGTGGCGCCGTTCCTCTCTGCTCCCGTGTTCATGCCCGCACCAGCAACCCAGGTAACGGAAATAGTGTACGAGAAATGCACCCAAAGGGTACAAGTGGCAGGCGGGAAGGCGCAAGATCGACCGAATAGCCGGGAGATATAGCAAGATAACCCGCTTCGAGTAAACAGCTTACCTAATGATGCTCAATTGACCGTGAATTGGCGACTTGTGGATTGACCGGCGTCTATACAAGGGCGTTTTCTCATCCGTGGTTAAGAGGAAAGGCGTTCAACCCAGCCGAGTTTCTCTCGAAACAATCAACGCTTGTCAACGCAGTTCTTTTGGAGGGCATTGTGATGTTGAAAATAAACAGCTTCGCACCCAACCGGCATCGCCGCATGCGTTTTACGCTGATGGCGCTTGCGTTGTTCCTGTTGTCTCTGGGCGCGCCCGGCCTGTTCGCACAGACAGATACAGGCAACATTGCCGGTACAATAACGGACACCACAGGCGCGGTGATCCCCGGCGCAAACATTTTGGCCACCAGTACGGATAACGGGCTCAAGCTAAGCGCCGTATCGAATGGCACAGGCGGGTTCACCATCCTGGCCGTACCGCGCGGCGACTACACGGTAACCGCCTCAGCCCAAGGTTTCAAGAACCAATCGGCATCGGTAACGGTCATCGTAACCTCGACCCAGACCGTGTCCTTCCAACTGAGCGCGGCCGGGACATCCACGACCGTCCAGGTGACTGGATCCGCCCCTCTGGTCGACACCTCTGACGCAACAGTCGGAGCGACGATCGAGGGCAAACAGGTGACAGACCTGCCGCTGAATGGCCGCAATTTTAGCCAGCTTGCCCTGTTGACTCCCGGTGTCACCCGTGGCGCCTATGGCGACGTCGCCAGCGGCGGCGGCAGCAGCAACATGACCGAAACCATGCGCAATAACGAGAGCGGCGCCGCAGCATTATCGGTGAACGGCCTTCGCCCCCAGGCAGACAACTACATCCTCGACGGCGTGGACAACAACGACGGCCTGGTGAACACGATTCTGTTCTTCCCTAACATCGACGCAACGCAGGAATTCAAAGTCAATACCAGCGTAGCCCCAGCCGAATACGGACGCGCGGGCGGGGCCATCGTGGTCACCTCCATCAAGAGCGGGACCAACGAATACCACGGTTCGGCCTTTGAGTTTTACCGCGACCGGAGCTTCGACGCCAACCCTAATTACCGGTTCAACGGTGCTCCGGCCACTCCGGCCGCGGGCTTCCTGCGTAATCAGCCTGGCTTCTCCATCGGCGGGCCGATCTTTAAGAACAAGTTGTTCGCCTTCGGCGACTACCAGGCGTACCGCGAGGTTCTTGGTGTGTCCGCACACTACCTGACGGTTCCCACCACGCTGATGCGCGGGGGAAATTTTACCGAGCTACTTACTGCCGCAAATTCCGGCGGGAACGGTTTCGAGACTCAGTATCCGCGCTGTTATCCGGGCACCGACCCCGCCACAGGCAACCCCTATGCCGGCGAGACCAGCCCTGGTTTGATCTTCGATCCCACCACCTGCCCCACTACCAAGACAGGTCCGC
>JBEKAJ010000050.1:0-15931 GCA_050018295.1 Occallatibacter sp.
TTTGCCGGCGCGACGCTTGCGGCCATCGCATCGACCGGGGCGCGCAATCCGCTGAACGCAGTGCTGCGGCGCGGACCACTGCCTTTTTACGGGCGCATCAGCTACGGCCTTTATATGACGCATATTTCCGTATTTATCTACTTCGGATGGTTCGATGCGCGCATGGATGCCCACGGCATCGCCGGAAATCTTGCGGTTGTGGCCTTCCGACTCGTCATGACCACGCTTGTAGCGGCGGCGCTTTGGGACGGATTCGAATCGCAGATTCTCAAATTGAAACGATTTTTTTGAATCTTGGGCCAATCAGGCGCAATATGGATGCGAGCCCTTTGCATCCGTTGAATCCGCTCATGCTGGGACCCGGGTTATGGCAGGCAGTTTAGTCCGGCCTATTTTATGCATTTCGATCTTCGCTCCATTGTGCGCAATAGCCCAACCCGCGCTTCCAGGGCCGGAGCCAAGGATTCGCACGACGACTGATCTGGTGGTTGTCGACGTCACCGTGAACGATTCCCGGCAGCACCCCGTTCGCCATCTCGCACCCTCGGATTTTACGGTTCTTGAAGACGGTCACCCACAAACTGTCAAAATCTTCGAGGAACACACGGCGAGCGAAGCAGCAACCTCGCCGCCCACCCCCAAGGTTGAACCGGGAACATTTACGAACTATTCCCCGGTCCCGGCCAATGGCGCCCTCGACATTCTTCTCTTTGACAAACTGAACACTCCAGTGACGGCGCAAGCGGATGTCCGCAACCAGGTTCTGAAGTTTTTGAAAGAGGCGCCGCCGGGCAGGCCCATAGCCATCTTCTCCCTCACTACAGAATTGAAACTGCTGCAAGGATTCACGTCTGACCCCGAGGTACTGCGCGCTCTGGTTGCCGGGAAGAAGGCCAATCCGGGCGCGTCGCCTTTGATTAACCGTCCGGTTGACGTAGATATCCCGGGTGCGGGGGAATCGGCTCTCGCAAACGCCAAGGAAGTGTTGGACAATGTGCCGCCTGCGGAGAAGGCGACTGGGGCGGAGGTGCGTGCCAACCTGCAACAGTTCGAGGCCGAGGTAACGTCGTTCCAGCTTCAGCTCCGTGCGCGCTACACCTTGGATGCGCTCAACCTGCTGGCCCGTTATTTGAGCAACCTGCCGGGGCGCAAGAACCTGATCTGGTTTTCGGGATCGTTTCCGATCAGCATTCTGCCCGATCCCGGCCTGAAGGATCCCTTTGCGGTGGTGGCCTCAGCCGGGGATGAATTCCGGGAGACTGCCGATCTGTTCGTGCGCAGCCAGGTCGCTGTCTATCCCATCGATGCGCGAGGACTTATGGTCGGGCCGATGATGGGAGCAAGCAACAGCAGCATAACAATCCCGCAGAACTCGGGAGGCATATTTGCCGTTACCCAGAACCTGGACAGAATCAACCAACAGACAGCCGGAGAACACAGCACCATGGAACAAATGGCGCGAGACACCGGCGGCAAGGCCTTCGAGAATAAAAACGACCTGAAAGCAGCGATCGAAAAAGCCATTGAGGCCGGCTCGAATTACTACACGGTGGCGTACTCGCCGACAAACCACGACTGGAATGGCCGCTATCGCAAGATCCAGGTGAAAGTTGACCGGCCGGGAGTGACGCTTGCCTACCGGCGCGGCTACTATGCCGACGAACTTGTCGAGGGCAAGCATCAAAAGGAAGAGCGACAAGGCATGCCCGACGGGGCGCCGTATAGTGCGATCCGCGCCGCAATGCAATGGGGCGCGCCCGATCCGACTGAGATCATCTTTTCCGCCAACGTGCGCCCAAGCACGGCCGATTCAGAGGCCGCGTTGTCGCCGGGGAACCAGGCCGATGGAAAAGTGTCAGGACCATTCCGGCGCTACACGGTGCAATTCATCATCAACCCAAGCCAGCTCGGCTGTGTCGTTATGCCGGACGGCAGCCATCACTGCACTCTGGAGTTTCGCACTTTTGTTTATGATGCCGCTGGAGCGCTTGTCAATTTGCAGGCCAACGTCCTAAGCGGCGATATTCCCGCCGCAAAATACGCTGACCTGTTTCATCGCAGTCTCGGCTACTTCCAGCAGATCAGCGTTCCCGTGAAGGGAGAGTATTTTCTCCGCATCGGAGTGCGCGACAGCACGAACGATCGCGTAGGCGCTTTGGAGCTGCCGGTTGCGGCGGTTGCCGGGCTGAAGCCTCTAGATGCGCCGGGAGCTGCACCCGCTGCTGCAGCAGCGCCTAAATAAAAGCACCAGCTCAAGGGCGTCTGCCTTCATAATCGCAGGTGTGACTCGAATCACCCGAGGACAAATGGAGCGGCTGGTAGGCTTGATCTCAGATCGCTCCCTGCGTCTCGTGGAGATCGCTGAGTGTCTTCGCGCTGAGTGAGGCGGAGATGCGTGAAGCGGATTGATGAATTGCGGCGACTCCAAGGCTGCCGGCTCATTCCATGAGATGCCGCGTTTGGGAGCAGATATCCTGAAAGGTTCTTTTTCCATGCCCTCATTGCCAATTCTGGTTCTGAACAGCGGTTCCTCTTCCATCAAGTTTTCGTTGTATGAAGCCGGCAACGGCGAGCGAGCGCGGCTCGTTGAAGGCGCGGTCGATGGCATTGGCACCGATCTGGGGAAGTTTTGGATTAAAGATGCGGCGGACAAGAAGCTGGTGGATCAAACACCGGCAGTTCCCAGCCGCGCGGTTGCCTTCAAGCTGGTGGTTGACGCGCTCAAGTCCGGCGGGTTCCCGGCCCCGGCGGCCATCGGACACCGCGTGGTTTGCGGAGGGCCCACAATCCGCGAGAACCAGCGCATCACGCCTGCTCTGATCGAGGAAATTGAAAGCTACGCTGCTCTCGCGCCGTTGCACACGCCTATCGCGGTTTACATTATGCGCGAAGCGCTGCGGCTGTTTCCGGGCATTCCGAATTTTGCGGTGCTCGACACTTACTTTCACCGCACGCTGCCAGAGGTCGCGACGCACATGCCCATCCCCGCGGAGTACGTTGCCATGGGCGTGCGGCGTTACGGGTATCACGGCATCTCCTACGAGTCGATCATCTATCAGTTGCAGCCGGACGTTCCGGAGAAGCTAATCGTTGCGCACCTTGGGAACGGTGCGTCGATCTCTGCAATCCGCAACGGCCAGTGCCTCGACACCTCAATGGGCCTGACGCCATCGGGCGGCATCATCAGCGGTACGCGCACTGGCGACATCGACCCCGGTGTCCTGATTTTCATCCTGAAGAAGATTGCTGAGACAACCCCAAATGCAGCGGAGGCGGCCGAGAAGCTCGAGACCGTTGTCAGCAAGAGGTCTGGGTTGCTTGGCGTGAGCGAGCTCTCGAACGACATGCGCGATCTTCGGGAGGCGATCGAGGCCGGCAATGCGAAGGCGCGGCTCGCAGTGGACAAGTTCTGCTGGACCATAGCACGGTGGATCGGGAGTTATGCGGCGGAGCTGAATGGCCTGGACATGCTTGTTTTTACCGGCGGCATCGGCGAAAACGACATTGCATCGCGCGCGGAGATTTGCGCAGGGCTGGGCGCGCTTGGAATTGTGCTGGACGCAGGGCGCAACAACGTGCGCGGCGCCGCGGTGATCTCCGATGAGGAGTCGCCTGTGACGGTGCGTGTGATCCCGCCACTCGAAGACCTGATGATCGTGAATCACGTGGTGAGACTGCTGAACGAGTAAAATCCTTGCGCGCGCGGCAACTTTGAACATCGTGGTTCGCGAGATGAACATCGCGTGGCGAGTTTGGTCTAAACTGGTGGGTTCGATTCGGAGTCCTCTATGACCGTCGCTGCCGCACCGGCGCAAACTCATCGTCTTCCCTCCCTCGCGTTGCGGCGATTCGCCTGGGCCGTGCTCGTGTACTTCATCGCCGTGATTTTGTGGGGCGGGCTGGTGCGCGCGACGGGCTCTGGAGCGGGTTGCGGTGACCACTGGCCACTGTGCAACGGCACGGTGATGCAACATTCAGCGCGAATCGACACGATGATCGAGTTCACGCATCGCATCACCAGCGGGCTTTCGTTTTTTTCGGTCGTGGGGTTGCTGGCGTGGACTTTCGCACGCACTGCACGCGGCCACCTTGCGCGCGTCGCGGCGATCGCCACTGTGGCGTTTACCGTGATCGAAGCGGCGTTGGGAGCATTCCTGGTCAAGCTCGGATTGACTGCGCAGAGCCGGTCGCCGTTGCGCGCGCCGTACCTGGCGTTGCACCTCACGAACACGCTGCTCCTGCTGGCGGCGCTCACCCTCACCGCGCACCTCCTCAGCCGTCGAACAGGATATCTGCGCGGAAAAATCCGCATTGCAGCTCCGTTCAGTGCGATCGCATCAATTATTGTCGTGCTCATCGTTGGCGTGACCGGATCGCTGGCCGCGCTGGGAGACACACTTTACCCGGAAAGCTCGTTGGGCGCGGCGCTGGCGCAAGATTTCTCGGCAACGAGCGGATGGCTCGTGCGCTGGCGCTGGACGCATCCCTCGATCGCGTTTCTGGCCAGCATCTTCCTCATCTGGTTGCTGGTTCGCGCTGCGCAGCGGTCAACACATTGGGACAACCGCGGGCTCTCCGCGCTCGTTCTGATTCTTTTAGCGGCCCAGTATGCGCTGGGTGTTCTCGATGTGGCATTTCTCGCCCCGGTATGGCTGCAGATTGCGCACCTGCTCGGCGCCGACCTGTTGTGGGTTGCGCTTGTGGTTCTGACGGCGCGCTTGACGCTGGAGCCAATGGAGCAGCGGAGTTAGCGGAGCTGGCGGAGTTAGCGGAGTTAGCGGAGTTAGAGAAAAGGCCCCTTGTGGGGCCTTTTCTGTTTCGCGGGTTCGCGTTCTTTGACTTGCTTAGTCCTCGAGAGCGGGGTGATAGTGGCTCTCCCAGCCGAGGTAGCGGGCGGCCTCGTGAATGGACTTCGACACGTCACTGAAGTTCGCGGCAACGTGGTGCTCGAATCCTTCGCGGCAGATGTACTTGAGCAGTTTCTGCAACTGCGGAATCTCGGCCACGCCGGCGCCGCCGAAGGTCTCCAGCGGATCGTCGGTGAAGCGGCCGGCTCCAGTGTAGCCGCGAACCACGCCGCGGCGGTCGTCGGTGGAGTAGCGCGCAAAGCACATGGCGCCGGGCTTGATGATGCCCTCGCATGTGCCGTAACTGCTCTCCTTGCCCACTGTGCCGGCGATGATCTGCTGGAAGTCCATCTTCACTTCCTTGAAGAAGTGCTTGGGCAGGTTGGAGCAGTGAAAGCAGACGCACTTGTTGGGATCGCTGCCGTAGTTGTTGTTCCAGTCGAGCAGCGCCGAAGGGGTGCCCGAGGCGAGCGCCAGCATGTACATGCTGAGCGTGCCGGGGACATCGACCTCACAGGCGGAGGGGATGAGCTCGTTCGACATCATGCTCATCACGGTGCATGGCACCACGCCGAAGAACTCTTCCATCGAAGTCCAACACTGCACGGCGCTGATGGTACAGTGTGTCTGCTTCATCCAGCCGTCGATGACAGCGCCCAGCTTGGCCATCTTGAGCAGCGACGCTTCGGGAACTCCGGAGGTAGTGACGTATTTCTTGATGGCCGCGAGCTTGGCCTGCGCCGCGTCGTCGTTGTCTTTCATGCGGTTGATGCGGCCGAAGATCTCCGAAAGATCGATCGTCTCAATCGAGACTCCCGAGGTCTCAAAGATGCGCTCGGAGTAGCGCACAGTGTTGAAGGCAGTGGGACGCGCGCCGATCGCACCGATTTTGAGATTCTTGAGGCCTTTCACAATGCGGCAGACTTGCGAGAACCATTCGAGGTCAGCCTTGAATTCGGGCGAGGATACCGCCTCAGTGTGCAGCGTGGTGAGCGAATAGTCGATGCGGTACTGCATCATGTTATTGCACGCGCTCATTTTGCCGCAGAAGCTGTCGCGCCGCACGGCGATGGTCATGTTGTCTGAGCGATCGGGCGTGGCCTGCACCAGCACAGGAACCTTCAGGCCTGAGAGCCGGATGGCATCGACGATGCCGCGTTCTTCGCCGAAGTTGGGCAGAGTGACGATGATGCCGTCAATCTCCTCAGCGTGTTTCTTGAAAAGCTCGGCGCATCGGAGCGACTCGGCGTAGGTTTCCACCGCGCCGTGTCTTGACTCCTCAGGGCTTAGCACGATGGGGCGTGCTCCCGCCGCCTCTAAAACGGCAATGATCTCTTCCCGGCCCGTCTTGGCCAGATGGCCAGGGAAAAAGCCGCGATTACCCACTACGATTCCAAACGTCATTTTGCGTTGCGCTGCCATTTTCGTGCTCCTTTAACCGTTATTTCTGCGAAAAAACCAGACTACTGCGAAAACTCTCTACTTGCTCGAATTGCCGGGGCGAAACCTGACGACGTAAAAGAAGCCGAGCGCCGCCAGGATGCCACCCCACCAAACCGGGGTGTGCAGGCTAGTCAACTGTACTCCTGGCGCGTAATTTCCAGTCGTCCATTCAACGACGCCGTAGCCGAGGATCATGGCGCCGTAAACGACCAGCAGGACGCCAATGAAAAACCAGATCGGAATTCCTGAACCGTGCATAACCTTTTATCCCTTTCCGCTCCTCAACCGTGCAAGTCTTCCGCGCGGTGGCGAATTCCCCTCCGCTACCAGAACATGACATTGAGCCCGGCAAAGATGATCACCACAAGGCTCGCCCAAACCCACTCCTTCTTGTAGAACGGCACCGGCTCTTCTTTAGGCAGTTTAGTGACGCCGTAGACCAGACCGTCCAATTCCGCCACCGGCCGCGGCCTCGTCAACGCGCTCACGAAGACGATGATGATGGCAGTAAAGAGGAATGCCCAAAGCGCGCGAAAGACGTTCTCAGCCATGGGCTTGGCGTCAGGCGAAAGCGCCACGACGGCCAAAGCCGTAGGATTCAGTTTGACCCAGATGAACAAGCCGGCGGAGAAGATGATGCCGAACAACAGGCCCAAAAAGCCGGCCTGCCGTGTAGCGCGCTTCCAGAACATGCCGAACAGGATCGCTCCCAAAAGCGGTGCAACAAAAATGCTAAAGAGCGCCTGGACATAGTCCATGATGCCGTGGAACTGCTGCACCAGATAGGCGGCACCAATCGAGACAATCACGCCGATGACGATCGAGAGCCGCCCCACCAGGACATAGTGGCTGTCGGTGCCCCGTTTGTTGATGAGCGGCTTGTAAATGTCGTAGGTCCACACGGTCGAGAACGCGCTGACGTTGCCAGCCATGCCACTCATAAAGCCGGCAATAAGCGCGGTGATACCCAAGCCAAGAAGACCGGGCCCCATATAGCGCACCATCATCAGCGGCAGAGCCTGGTTGTAAGTGTGCAGCTCAGAGTCAGGTGCTCCGCTCAGGACTTTCTGCTGGTAAACAGGTGGCAACGCTGTCTTGGTCATGGCCGCCGAGCAGGCGGCTGAATCTTCGAGTCCGCCGCCGGAGGTCCGCGAACAGGCGGCTACAACGTCTTCGCCGACAAGCTGCCGGCGGCTGCCATCGGGATTTTGCAGGAGCACGAGTCCGAGCAAGCCGGGCAGAATCACGATGAACGGCACAGCCATTTTGAAGAATGACCCGATGATGGGCGCCATGCGCGCGGCGCGCAAGTTGTGCGCGGCCAACACGCGCTGAACGACGAGAAAGTCTGTAGTCCAATATCCGAAGCTGATCACAAAGCCCAGGCCGAAGACGATTCCGGTCCAGTGCACGCCCATGGGATTGGCGGCAAAACTGCCCGTGTCGCGCCATAAATGGAAATAGCTGTCGGAGCCGAGATTGGTGAGAATCTTGGCCTTAAGGCCCGTCCACCCGCCGGCCTGCACCAAGCCGAGAATCGGTACCAGCAGCGCGCCGCCCCAGATGAGCACGAATTGCAGCACTTCATTGAAGATGGCGGAGCGCAGGCCGCCGAGGCCCACGTAGATGGCAACCGCGATCGAGGAGACGAAGATGCTGAAGGTGATATCCCAACCGAGGACGACTTTCATGACAACGGCCATAGCAAACATGTTCACGCCGCTCATGAGGATCATCTCGGTGGCGAACGAGATGGCGGCCACGCTGCGGGCCCCTCCGCCGTAGCGCAGGTCGAGATAGCCGGGTACGGAGTGGGTTTTGCAGACATAGTAGAAGGGCATCATCACCAGGCCGAGGAAGAGCATGGCGGGAATGGCGCCGATCCAGTACCAGTGGGTTGCGAGGATGCCGTACTGGTAGGCTGAACCAGCCCACCCCATCAACTCCAATGAGCCCAGATTCGCGCTGACAAAGCTCAAACCAGCGATCCACGCGGTCATTTCGCGGCCGGCCATGAAAAACTCTTCGCTGGTGTTGGAGCGGCCCTTGAGGTAGAAGCCAATCCAGAGCACCATGGCGAAGTAAAACGCGATGACAAAAATATCGAGCGTGCGTAGATGCGCTAGTGGCTGCGTGCCCAATGCAAGCAGGGCTGGCCAAGAGCCGAAAAGACCATCGGCGAGAGCAGCGAGAGCGAATGAGAACATGAGCATCACCCGAAAAGGCGAGAAGGCGTCCGCAAAGGCTGTTAGACGTTCGCACATAAGTAAATTGCTTTACTCGGACACTTGTCAAGCAGAGTGCGCCTTTGCGAGGAGTACCGACTTGTCCTGGGTGCTTTCGCGGTAAGGCGGAGAGCACGGAAATGCGGCAGACCGGTCTGCGCCGAGCGACGCAAACGCGCAGATTAGTCGTTGCCAACTGCGATTTCATGCAGCCAGTTGGGAGCTTTGAGCAGCTCGCGGGGACGCGGACCATCAGCGGCACCGACGAGGCCGTCACGCTCCATCAAATCGATCAAATGCGCGGCGCGTCCGTAGCCGACGCGCAGCCGCCGCTGCAAGAGCGACGTAGAGGCCTTGCCGAATTCGAAGACAAGACGAACGGCGTCGTCAAACATAGGATCGTCTTCGTTTGCGTCTTCGTTTTCACCTTCCATGGCTGAGCGCTCGTCCTTGGGCGACTCGAGGAAACCTTCGACGTATTCCGCTGCACCTTGCGATTTCCAAAATTCGACCACGGCTGCAGTCTCCTTCTCGCTCACGTAGGGAGCGTGCAAGCGCATCAGGCGGCTGGTTCCTGGCGGCAGAAAGAGCATGTCGCCGCGACCCAGGAGTGCCTCGGCACCATTGGTATCGAGAATGGTGCGCGAGTCGACTTTGGTGGCCAGGCGGAAGCTGATGCGCGTGGGAATGTTGGCCTTGATGAGGCCGGTGATGACATCAACGCTGGGCCTCTGCGTAGCGAGGATTAGGTGAATGCCAACGGCGCGCGCCATTTGCGCGAGGCGCGTAACCGATTCCTCGACGTTGGCACGGTCGAGCATCATCAAATCGGCCAGCTCGTCGATGATGATGATGATGTAGGGCAGCGGCTCCTCCTGCTCGCCCTGGTCGAATAGCGAAGGCATGGAGCTTTCGAAGAGCTTGTTGTATTGGTCGATGTGGCGCACGCTGCGGCTGGCCAACAGCTTCAGGCGGCGTTCCATTTCGCGTACTGCGTTGCGCAAAGCGTTCGCGGCCAATTTGGGCTCAGTGATAATCGGCGTAAATAGATGCGGAACGCCCTCGTACATTCCCAGCTCCACGCGCTTGGGGTCGACGAGGATGAGGCGAACCTGGTGAGGCGTGGTGCGGTAAAGCAGGCTCATGATCATGGCGTTGATGGCCACGGATTTTCCCGAGCCTGTCGATCCTGCAATCAGAATATGCGGCATGGAGGCCAAATCGGCAGTGACGATGCGGCCATTGATGTCTTTGCCCATGGAGATGGTAAGGCGCGAACGCGCCTTGATGAAGGTGTCGCTTTCGATCACGTCGCGCAGGTGAATGGTCTCGCGCTCGTGGTTAGGCACCTGAATGCCCACCGTGCTTTTGCCGGGCATGCGTTCGATCAGGATGCTTTCGGCGCGCATGGCCAGGCACAGGTCGTCGGCCAGGCCTGTAACGCGCGAATACTTGACGCCGGCCTCGGGCTTGAACTCAAAGGTGGTGACCATGGGCCCGGGATTGATCTGCACCACCTGGCCGCGCACATCGAACTCTGCGCACTTCTCCACGAGGACTTTGGCCTCTTCGCGAAGCTCGTCCTCGCGCACGGATTGTGGGGCTTCGCCCGCGCTCAGCAACGTGCTTGAAGGCAGCTTGAAGCCGCTCATGTTTTTAGGCGCGATGGTGACCGTGCGCAGCTGCGCGTCGGCGCGATTGTGAATGGCAATCTCGTCCGCATGAGGTTGTGGCGGATCCTGAAGCGGCACTGCTTTCGCAGCGACCCAGGGATCCACCGGCCGTGCGGCCGCTGGTTCAGCTTGCATGGGCCGGAGTGGCGAAGCCACCGCCGCTGGAACCGTTGCGGGAGCGGCCGTCGCGGTTTCCGGCTCGCGGCGCTCCCAGATGCTCGGCCTGCGTTGCGTAATGGGAATCGCAGTTTCAGTTGATTCTTCAGACTCCTGCCTCAGATCCTTGCGCTGATAAGCAGGGATTTCGTCCAGTGGATCCTGCAGCGGCTTTCGGCGCCGGGTGAAGAATGCAAGAAAACGATTCGGCTGGCGGCCAGGAGGCTCCGATTCCACGTCCGGTCCGGCCGCGGAAACAAGCTTCGGAAAAGGGACGGGCTGGTTTTGTTCCACTTGCAGAGCTTCGCGTTCCGCGCGCATTTCCGCGCGGGCTTCCGTGCGTTCCAGGCGGCGGTCGCGCCATTGGTCCCGCCAGGCGCAAAACTGAGCCCAACGTTCCGAAAGACTCTCGCGGATGACCCAGAAACTGATTGCTGAAGCAAAGTAGAGCCCGCAGGCGGCGAGCGCAGTGGCGACCAGCCAAGCTCCCTGAATGTTCAAATAGACCACCAGCAGCCCGGCCACCAGCCGTCCAACCACGCCCTCCACTGGAACGATGTGGAGCCAGTGCCAATGCCACGGGAGCAGGCCAAAGACAGCGGGCAGGAAAATCAAGGCGAGAATGGTACCCATCCAGCGGAGGATGGGCGAACCGCCGGGCCGCGACCGCATCCATGTCCAACCCACGCCACCCAGCCAGAACGGCAGCAAGAATGCAGTTAGTCCAAGCGATTCCATCAAGACGTCGCTTAGGTACGCGCCAAAAAGGCCGACCCAGTTGCGGGCCACCGCGGAATCCGTGGCCGTATTCAGCGAGGGGTCAGAGGAGTGAAAGGTCGCCAGAGCGAGAAAAAGGAGGAGTGCGACCAGCATCAGAACCAACCCCAGGAACATGTTCACGGGGCGGCTGCGCGTGGGCGACAGAACAATGCGGATGGGCTTCATCACGAGGGCGGTCCCGTCCTCCGTCTGCCGCACAAAGCTTTATCGGCAGGGGAGAGGATGCAGGCAAAATCGTCCCAGAGCAACTTCCATTATCGGCGTCGGGAGGGGCGGGTCAGGGCAAATCGGCGCCAGGGGGAACCACGGACATTAACCGTGAATTAGCAGTTCGACCGGCCTTGCGAAGCGAAGGGAAGGCGCAGGAGAAATCACGAACTAGACTGCGGCCTGAATTTGAACTTGAGAGACCGGGCGAGCCGTGAAACAGGGCCCAAAAAGAATGCCTTAGCTTGCAGCGAATGAAAGCTGGAGTCAGTCAGCAATCGCCCGGAGCGTAGCTGCAGAACTCCTAAACCGTACTGGTAGTGAATGCGAAAGAAACGATAGGCTTCCGGGCGATCGGCAAGGAAGTCCTCAATTGCAGTAAGAACGCCGTTTTTCGGACCTCCTTCGTGCAAGGCGTTATTGTAATGGCTGTTCAGGCCGCCAACCTCGGCCAGCGGGCTTTGACCACGGATCATGCCTTTTTGCGCGAATGGATGTCGAAACTCAGCCGGAACCGTGTTCGGCTGGTAATACAGGTCGCGGCGGCCGTAGGGCCAATCAACGTCGTGGAGGAAGATGAAGCCTCCGGGCCTGACCAGCGCGTGCGCGCGAATGAGGCGCAGTTCGTTGAATACCGTGTACCAGTTGTGATCGCCGTCGATGAGAATGCAATCGAATGGTGAAGCGGGGCCAATGTGCTCGCCGGAAGCCAGCGCGTCGAGGCTATTGCTTTTGATGACATGAACGCGTGATTCGCCGGCATATTTCTCTCCAAGGTCCTCGTCGAGGCACGGGTCAACGATTGTGTAACTTTCCAAAGGAAGCTTGAGCAAATAATCCGCGCTGGTTCCAGTCCGGGAACCAATCTCGCAGATGGACCTCCAGTGGCGCGAACGTGCCAAGGGAGCAATGTAGTGGCGGACGAAGGTTCGCATTGGATCTCAGTTTGCCGGGCTCACTGGCGGATCAACCTTGCACCCCAAATGAGCAGCGCGCCGCCCAGCAAAATGCGGTAGATGGCGAACATGGTGAAGCCATGCTTGCGGACCCAGTGAAGAAACCACTCAACGACTCCAAGCGCGACGATGAACGAGACGACTGTGCCGATGATCAGCACGATCCAGCGCTCCGGATTCATCGTAACGTGCGCGACAGTTGCACTGGCGGCGCCGGCCGCCTTCCCGGGATGAATCTCTTTGATGAGATCCCAGCCTGTCGCCGCAATCATCGTAGGTATGGAGAGCAGAAAGCTGAATTCAAGCGCCGAGGGGCGATCGAGACCCGCAAGCTGGCCAGCGGCGATCGTCGACATGGAGCGCGAGGTGCCGGGAAAGATCGCGGAGAGCGTCTGGCAAAGGCCAATCCACACAGCTTGCGGCAGGGTCATCTCCTCCACGTGCATGGTGCTCGCCTCATGGCGCGTGCTCCAGGCGTCTGTGATCCACATCACAATCCCGCCCGCGAGCAGCGCGATTGCGATGGCATTCAGGCTGTCCAGGTTCTTTTCGCTCCACTTGTGCAGCAGCAGAGCGGGGACGGAAGTGCATGCAAACGCGATGAGCGTCAGTGAGATGGGGTGGTTGAGCCAGGTACGATCGCCGGTTTCGCCGCGGGGAAAGGTGCGGAGAAAGTTGATGATCCTTTCCAGGAAGAGCAGGCATAGCGCCATGATTGCGCCAACCTGGATGACAATCGTGTACATATTCCAGTACGCGACATCCTGAAAGCAAGCCGTGTTGCCAACCGAACAGGCTGAGTCGCCCAGAGGGATCTTCATCAAGGCTTCGGCAATGCGCAGATGCGCCGTTGAACTGACCGGCAGAAACTCGGTCAAACCTTCCACAATTCCCAGAAGGATGGACAGAATATACGGGCTCAAGAAGCCTCCTGGTTTTCTCTCTGATACGTCTCGTATCGCGTCCGGGAGGCCATGAGCCGCTCACTCCCTTTCGATGCCGTAGACAGGAACCCCTTCATCCAATTTGTACACCAGCGCGCCAGCCTGCAAGGCATAATCGGAGTCGGCAAAGTGAGCTTTCAGTTGGGCGGCCACGGTGCGCGCCTGATTGTGGGCGTCGTTGCTCTTTCGATCATCCCCGCTGGCATCGTACATGTCCTTAAGGACCGCGAAACGGTAGACAGCCTCATAGAGCGCTCGCGCCGTACGGGGACCGTCTGGATATTCGTCGGCGTACTTGAGGTAGATGCCAGCCTCCTTTTCCGGGCACTGCGTCGAGCCTTCCCAGTCGCCGCAGAGCTTGTTGTCAATCAGGTCGAAGGCCGCAAATGCCGCCCAGCGCGTGCGGGGATAGTACTTGATCACCTTGTGCAAGGCGTCTTCGTCCATCGGCAGGCGGTACACTGGATTCCGCTCATGTGCGGATTGCATGGTTGAGGCGTCGGCTTTTTCCAGCTGCCACTGAATGTCGGCAGCCCGCCACGCGGCTTCAGGCGCAAGCGGCGAGTTGGGGAACATCTCGACCACGCGGCGATAGAGGGAGCGCGCGCTTTGGGCAGCATTGGCCGGGCCGCGCGGATTCGAGGCGAGCGCCTCCTGGCTGGCGGCTGCACCCATCAGAATCTGGTCGCCGTCAGGCGTGGTTTCTTCGACGATTCCTTTGGCCTCCATCCACCCGGAGACCGGCGGTGGCGTCGTGTCTTCGCCGACCATCGGTGTGTCCTTATCGCTGTGTTGCTCTTCAATGTCGGTGTTGGCGAAAACGCGCATCCACGTACCGTTCTTTTCGGCAACGACCATTTCGCGACCAACTTGCACCTTTTCGACCTTTTGCGAGCCGGTGTCGGGCGAAATGTAGAGCCAGGTAACGCGCAGGACGGTGGCACGGGGGCCGGCCATGGGTTTCACGTCCTGTTGCGGCTTCTTGTCGGCGTGCGTGGCCGGCACGACACATACAATCCCCAACCCGAAAGCGAGAGCACGAAACGCCGTAATTCGCGGATTCATCATATGCAAAATCATAGTTGAACGACGCTACGACCCACCTTCGGTGAGCACATTTGCCAGCATCACGGGATCGACGTTGCCGCCGCTCAACACAGCCACGGCCTTCCGGAACGCGGGCAGTTGGTCACCATGAAAGAGGAGCGCGGCCGTCGATACCGCGCCGCTCGGCTCGGGAACCAAGCGCGTGGCGGCAATGATGGCGCGCATGGCAGCGCGAATCTCCGCCTCCGTCACTGTAATAATGCCATCAACAAAGGCCTGAATGTGGGCGAAGTTGCGCACGCCAACACTCTGCGTGCGCAGGCCGTCCGCAATGGTCCGGCTGGTGGCCTCCGCAGGCCATGTAACGATTTCGCCAGTGCGAAAACTCTCGGCCGTGTCGCCGGCCAGCTCCGGTTCGATGCCAAAGACCTTGGCATTGGGGCGGAGCCGCTTCACGGCCGTAGCGACTCCACTGAGCAGGCCGCCGCCCGAGACGGGTGAGACGACGAGGTCCACGTCTGGCAGCTCTTCGACAATCTCCAAACCGCACGTTCCCTGCCCGGCAATGATCTGCTCGTCGTCATAAGGCGGAATAACCACATAGCCGTGTTTTCGCACGAGTTCCTCAGCAACGGCCAGGCGCTCGCTTGAGGCCAAGCCCACGTCAACGATCTCGGCGCCAAGGGCCAGCGTTGCGGCGCGCTTGATGGCCGGCGCATTCGACGGCATGACGATGACTGCCTTCGCGCCGACCTCGCGCGCCGCGTAGGCCACGCCCTGGGCATGATTGCCGCTCGAATAGGTGATGACTCCGTGCGCAACCTGATCGGGCGTAAGTTGAAGAATCTTGTTTGCTGCGCCGCGGATTTTAAAGGCTCCGATAGGCTGCAGGCTCTCGGCTTTGAGCCAAATCTCCCTGCCCGTCCCATGGCCTGACATGCCGGGAAACGCGGCGCGCACCAGCGGTGTCTTGATGGCAATCGGCGCAATGCGCACTGCGGCGGCGCGGATCGCGTCGATCGATACGAGATTTGGCGTTTGAGTCAGCACAGCACACTCAGTGGGTCCGCATTGCGCGACTCTGCGGAGCTCCGCCTTTAAGTATCGCCTATTGCTGCGGGAGAAACACCAGGTGCGAATCGCCGCACACTACTCGTATGCGAGGGCATCGATGGGATCCTTGCGGGCAGCCATCCACGCGGGATAGAGCGCGCCGCAGATTGATCCGAGGAAGGCGATTACCGCACCGAGCCCAAGCCACAATCCCGAGATTTCGAAGTCCATCGTGGGGAAGAAATGGGCCATGATAAGGCGAACGGCGTATGTGCCCGCAATTCCGGCCACAACTCCTGCGGCCGCCAGCACCGCGCACTCGCGCAGCACCACACTGACGATCGCCAGCTTTGACGCGCCCATCGATTTGAGGATGCCGATCTCGCGGGTGCGTTCCAGGACCGCGGTGTACATGGACTGGAAGACGACCAGGAACCCGACGACGACCGCAATGCCGATAACGACTTCGAGAGCCAGATTGAAGCCGGGAATCTTACTTGGCGTCATTTGATCGAGCCAGCTATCCACCGTCGTCAATGTGTTGTTTTCAAAGCCGCGGGTGGAGCGAATTTCCTGCATCACCAGATCGTCGTTGGCGGG
>JBEKAJ010000051.1:0-15713 GCA_050018295.1 Occallatibacter sp.
GCACAATGCGCACGATCTTCTCGGTGATCGACCGGAAGGTCTGGCCCGGCGCAATGACCCGGAATTCTCCGGTTGCCGGATCGATCGCGGGATCGTTGGGTTTCACTTCCCTGGTTGCCATCGTTGCTTCAGCCCTTTGCCGGCACAATTTCGGTCGGCGTCACTTCGAGTTCCTGGTTCACGTTCAGCACTTCGGCCAGATACTGCGTCCGCGGACGCGCATTCTGGTCGGCAATCACCTGATAGCTGCGCTGCTGGGCCCTGAGTTTGGATACGCGGCTGTTCGGATCGTTCATATTGCCGAAGACGATTGCGTCGGCCGGGCATGCCTGCTGGCACGCCGTCACGATCTCGCCGTCGCGGACGTTGCGATTCTCTTTGTCCGCCTCGATCTTGGCTGCCGAGATGCGCTGCACGCAGTAGGTGCACTTCTCCATCACGCCGCGCGAGCGCACGCTCACGTCGGGATTCCGCATCAGCTTCAGGCTCTCGGTCTCATAGTCGGAGTAGAGCAGGAAGTTGAAGCGGCGCACCTTGTAGGGGCAGTTGTTGGAGCAGTAGCGAGTGCCCACGCAGCGGTTGTAGACCATCATGTTCAGGCCTTCGGGCGTATGCACCGTGGCGCCCACCGGGCAAACCTGTTCGCATGGAGCGTTTTCGCAGTGCTGGCAGGCCATGGGCTGGAAGTGCGCGCGCGGCGCGGCCAGGTCGCCCTCAAAATAAGTGTCGATACGCAGCCACTGCATATTGCGGCCGATGCGCACCTGCTGCTTGCCCACGACGGCGATGTTGTTCTCGGCATAACAGCTCACGATGCAGGCGTTGCAGCCCGTGCAACTGTTCATGTCGATCGACAAGGCCCAGGCGTTGGCCTCGTTGTACGCCCAGTTTGGAAAGAGCGAAGTGTCACGAGGCGGCGTGTCGTGGCCTTCGCCCTCGTGCGCAAAGTTGGGATTGGCCTTGAACTCGTCGAGCGTGGCTGAACGAATGATGCCGCGCGGACCTAGCGCCTCATCGGCCTCGAGAGAGTTGTTGCCGTGACCCTCCTGGCCGAAAGTTTTGCCGCGCTGATCCTGGAAGTGGCTCTTGGTAATGGCAACGCCCCACTTGCCATCGAGCTTGCGGATGGAGCCGGTGGCGTAGAACGGCGCCCAGGTATTGCGGATGAGGTAGGCGTTGAAGCCCTGGCCCGATCCCACGCGCCCGGCGAACTCGCGCCCGTAGCCGAGATAAACGGTCACGGAATTGTCGGGATGGCCGGGAGCCACAATGACGGGCGCTTTGACGCGGCCGTTGCCCACGGTGATTTCGACGATGTCGTCTTCTTCCAGGCCCAGCTTGGTCAGCGTAGCGCCGGAGACGATCGCGGCGTTGTCCCAGCTCAGATTTGTAACCGGCTTGGGCAGCTCCTGCAGCCAGCCCACGTTATTCCAGCGGCCGTCGTAGATGTTCGGATCGGGGCGGAAGATGATTTCGATGGAATCTTTGGGTGTGGGCGTGGGTACATTGCCGCCGCTCTTTGCGCCACTGCCAGTTGCCGGGCCCTTGGCGTACGCAGTGTCGGCAATCCAGCCGTCGTGCAGCGCCTTGCGCCAGCCGGTTTCAAAGTCGCCCTTGATGTTGGCCTTCTGCGTCTCGCGCACCGCATCGTATGGGCTGAGCATGGGCTCATTCAGCAGCGTCTGGAAGACATGGTGCGCAGTTCTGCCGCCGTAAAGCGGATCGATCATCGGCTGCACGATGGAAACCGTGCCGTCGTAAGCGCGCGCGTCAGACCAGGATTCGAGATAGTGCGCGGCAGGAATGTACCAGTGCGCCTGGTGACCCGTCTCGTCGTAATGCGAGCCAAGATGGGCCACGATGTTGGCCTTGTTGAATGCGTCGGCGAAGTCAAGATCGGCGGGCGCGTCGTAGATGGGGTTGGCATTCAAAATCACCAGCCAATCGACCTTGCCCGCATTGAGGTCCGCAACCAGCGCCTTGAAGTCGCCAAGTTGGTCGCTGGGAATGGGAATCGCCGGATCGGACGCGACAGAAACCGTCTTGCCC
The DNA here is from genome assembly GCA_050018295.1 of Occallatibacter sp. Lineage (GTDB taxonomy): Bacteria > Acidobacteriota > Terriglobia > Terriglobales > Acidobacteriaceae > Telmatobacter. The sequence goes on from JBEKAJ010000051.1 coordinate 2,050, forward strand.
ACGTTGCCGAGCGCGTTGTTGATGGCGATTGCCAGCGCCGCAACCGAGGGATCCTGGTAAAGCCCCGGAAGCACAGCGCTCTTGCCCGCGTTGGCCTTCAGGTCCTTCGCCACCGCTGTGAGAAAACTCTTCTGCTCGTCGGTCCAGGCGTAGCTGGGAGCGTTGACGCCGGCGACGCCCACAGCTTGCGCCAATGTTGCGGCGAAGGCGGGAATCTCGCTCGCGCGCAGGGCCAGCCGATGCTCGGCCTTCATGCCGGTGGTGGTGGTCGTGCTCTCCACCGCGTAGAGCCGGTTCATTCCGTTCTCCGGCTGCTTGCGGCGGGCGGCGTAATCGCGGACGAGCCTGTGGAAGCCGGGGTAGGATGCACCCGAGAGAAAATCCGCGTCCAGCGAGACGATCACGTCCGCGCCGGTCAGGTCGTACTGAACATTGATCCCGCTCGCGAGAAACGTTCCGGCGAGCGCGGGATCGTACTGCACCAGCTTGGCCTTGGGCCACGCCGTTTGCACTTCCTTCCACTGCCGCGCAAGCGTCGGCGAAGTAATGGTCGCGCTCAGAAAGTAGATGCCGGTGCCATCTTTGGTCGAAGTGACCCTATCGCGCAGTGCCTCTGCAAACTCTCCCCACTCACGGCTCTCGCCACGATAGGTGACGTGCTGCGAGCGGTCGGGGTCGTAGAGGTCGAGCAGCGTGCCCTGCGAATAGGGATCGGAGCCGCCCTGGTTGTAGCCGTGCTCGGGGTTGCCGTCAATTTTGATGGGGCGGAACTCGTCGCTCTTGATCAGAAGCGGCACCGCACCGGTTGAGAACGGGTGCGCCGTGGCAAAGTACATCGGCTTGCCCAGAATCAAATCTTCAGGCGCTTTGACGTAGGGATAGATCGGCTCGTCGGGCTGCTTGGTGCATCCGGCGAGCCCCGCCAACGCCAAAGACGCGCTCATCAATTTGAGAAAGCCGCGTCTGGAAACCGGATCAACCCATTCCTGAGCTGCTGAGGGAAACTCGCGCTCTACTGCGGCCTGAAATTCCGGCGTGTTGGCCAGCTCATCGAGCGAGCGCCAGTACTTTTTGCCCTTCGTGCCCTTCAACTCGCGGCGCACCGCCTCAAGTGTCATCGGCTCAAGCGTAATGGGCTCGAGAGTCGTGGGCTCGGAGTTTGCCGAATGCTGCGCGCCGTTGACAGCTTTTCCCATTGGCTGCTCCACCGTCGGCGAGTTCTTTCTCTTTGCGCTCATCGGTGGCACACCTCGCAACTGGTCAGGTCCTTCGGAGTGCGAATCTTGTAGTGACCGACCAGGAAGAGGCCCAAATCCTCCTGGCTGGTGAACTTCTGATAGGTTGGCGCCCCCGCCGGCATCGGCGCAGCGGCAACATCTCCCGCCAGGCCCTTCGCGCCGGCTTGAGGCAGGTGCAGCGAAGCCATTTCCGCGCCCGGGCCGCTCGGATCGTTTCTCGTGCAGCTCACGCTTTGCGCCGTAGGCACGCCCGGCTTGTCGCCGGTTGTCGCGCACCACACTGGATGGTCCTCGGCCGGCGACTCCCAATTCATGTTGTAGATCGCGCTCGTCGGCCGCAGGTTTTTCGCGGGATTGCGATGGCAGTCCAGGCACCACTCCATCTGCAGCGTGTTCTGCGCGTACATCAGCGGCATCTCATCCACGCGTCCGTGGCAGCTTTCGCAGCCGATGCCCTTGTTCACGTGAATCTCATGGCTGAAGTAGACGAAGTCGGGCAGGTCGTGCACCTTGATCCAGGGAATCGACTGGCCCGTGTACCAGCTCTGGCGCACCGGCTCCAGCAATTGCGCGTTGGTCCAGATCTGCGCGTGGCAATTCATGCAGGTGCGCGTGGGAGGAATGCCCGCATAGCTCGATTTCTCAACCGTGGTGTGACAGTACTGGCACTGCAACCCGAGCCCCTGGACGTGATGCTTGTGGCTGAAGGGCACCGGCTGATCCGCGCGCTGGCCCTGCCGCGTGACCCACGGCGAGCGCTGCAACTCGTCCAGCGTGACTCCCAGGGCAATGACGATCAACCCCGTCAACACAAGGCTCATGCGAGCCAATGCATTGGAGCTGCGGTCGAAGATTTGTGCCATGAACGATTCCCGGTTTGACTTACGTTGTCATGCGCCGCGTGTGCCGGCGGTCACATAGTTCATGTACAAGAAATGCTCAACGATAGAACTACACGGAGCGGGCGGGGACGCCCGAAATTTCAATATAGCAGCCTGCAACGAATTCGCAACATGCCGAGGGCACAAAATTGCCAAAAATAATTGTGGGAAACCGCTTTGCAAACGCTTGAAAAGAAAATCGATTGTGACATGTGCGTTTGCGGGGTAACCACCACCTTTCTCCTGGCGCCGTGCGTACCAGAAGTTGGGATGTTCAAGAAGAAAATACCATACCGAAACCGCTGCTTGGCAAGTTCGCTCAAGCCTCAGAACTCATGAAGCTTCACGGACCGGTCCAAACTGTCGTGGTCGCCGCCCGCGGATGGCCGATGCGAGTTCTCTCCGGAATCTGCGCCATCACGCTGAGCAACGCCAACGAAACATCGGTCAATTGGCCGAAGTCGGGCCCGCGCAACATTCGTCTTCTCCACACGGCGCCGTGCAACATTGAGCACACAACCCTGAACAGGTTTCACCGAAAGAGCTATCCGGCGACGTCTTTGGCCAGCCAACAATCACCAGAAAAACGTCGAGGACAAACAGAGCGATCGCAATGTCATTGAAGAGCGTCGCCTGCGGCAGATCGGGCCAGAACTGATTGGCGGCCCAGAAAAGAAAGGCAGCAACCAGCATGATCGCCTTCAGGAATTCCATTGCAGCCGGCCGATGCGCAATCTGGTAGACAAGGTATGCTAGCGCGATCGTGGCCAATGAAAAAGCACCGAGAAGATGATGACTTCCGCCAGGGAAAAGCCTGGGAAAGGCGTCCCAGGACAGCAAGACTGCAACGCCACCAAGCGTGACGATACCGAGGATGGCAGGCACCAGTCGTTTGCTTCGGCCAAGACGCTTGTACATAGGTTGTGATCGCCCACGCCTCGAAGCGAGAAAACACGGGCCTCTCGCGGCGCCCCGCGAGACCGCGTGAGCCGATGCTAACAATTGGATCGTTTAGAATTCATAAGGACGTAACAACCGCTCTCAACAACATCTCACCAAGCGGGACTCATCGGCTCGGCTCCGTGGAGACAGTTCCATCGGTTGCTGCCGAATGAATGCCCGCACAGGGCCCGTCAACGCAAGACCAAGGAAGAGAGAGTATGAAGTACGCCGGACTGCTGGTGATGCCCGCCGGATTCTTTCTCGCGCTAGCCGCGCTGGCGCTGTTTCCCGAACTGGGGCCGCGAACCGCGTTTGTGCTGTGCGGTTTGGCAGTCGAGGGCATGGGCCTGGCTGTCGCGGTGCGCGGCCACATGCTGCCGCGTGGGGCGAGCCGCCCATGAACGCGATCCCTCCGATGGTTCCTGCAATGAGCGACGCTGCGTTTGCGCTTACACTCGGATTGCTGCTGCTTGCGCCCATGGCGATTGCCGGCGTGGCGCTCATCAATACCGGCCTGGGGCGGTCACGCTCGGCGGCGCAGGCGTTGCTGGGTAATCTGGTCCTGATTGCTGTTGCCGTCATCGTGTTCGCCTTCATCGGGGCGTCTTTTGCCGGGTCGTTGGGATCGGCAGAAGTTGTTTTACATGCGGCCGGCAAGCCCTGGAGCGTGCTCGGACTTGGGCCGTTTCTTCTCCGCGGTCTTGGCGGGGCTGCGCCGCAGGCCCAGCTCGCGGTCTTGTTTGAGTTTTTGGCCGTCGCTATGACTGTGCTGCTTCCCTGGGGCTCGGGGGCGGATCGCTGGAGGTTGTCGGCCGGTTGCGCAACCGCGGCGGTTTTGGCGGCGATTGTTTTTCCTCTGACTGCGCATTGGATTTGGGCCGGCGGATGGCTTGCATCGATGGGCGCGAACTTCTCGCTGGGCGTCGGCTTCCTTGACGTCGGAGGCGCGGCCATCGTGCATGTGCTCGGCGGCCTGAGCGCACTGTGCGTGATTTGGATCGCCGGGCCACGCCGCGGAAAATTCCCCAAAGAGGGCCTCTCCACCGCGATGCCCGGCCACAACGCAATTTACGTGCTCTTCGGCTGCCTGCTGGCGCTGGTGGGCTGGCTGGCCTGGAACGCCGCCGGCGCGATCCTCTGGCTGCACGCTCCGCTCTCCGCGGTTCCCGGCACGGCGATCAACACGCTGCTATGCGCTTCGGGCGCACTGGCCGCCACTTACTCCGTCACGCGATTCCGCTTTGGCAAACCCGACGCCAGCCTCTGCGCCAACGGCTGGCTGGCCGGGCTCGTCGCCTCGAGCGCATGTGCGGCTTTTGTTTCCCCGGTGGCCTCGCTGTTCGTCGGGGGCGTGGCCGGCATCTTCACGCCGTTGCTGGTGGAGGTGCTCGAACTCGCGCTCTCCATCGACGACCCCACCGGCGCCATCACCGTCCACGGCGCGGCGGGGCTGTGGGGATTAATTGCAGCGGGCGTTTTTGCCCCGCAACCGGGCCAGCTGCTCGCCCAACTGGTCGGCATCGCCGCGCTCCTCGGCTTCATTTTCCCGCTCGTCTATCTGCTTCTTTCCCTGCTCAACCGCCTGGTTCCCTTCCGCGTGGACCCGGACGGCGAGCGAATGGGGATGGACCTGCACGAGCTCGGCGGCGGAGCCTATCCCGAGTTTGTCATCCACCGCGACGAGTCCTACCGCTGAGATGGAATTCTCTCGCGGCTCCGTAAACTCGCATTAGGATGGAATGCGCATGGGGTTCTTTGGTTCGCTGTTCTACCCGTGGGGCCTGCTGCTGCAGGCGGCGGCCATCGTCCACTTCATACGCCGACGGCCCGACACCTATTGGATTTTCATCATCCTGTTCCTGGGCCCGCCGGGCGCGCTGATCTACCTTTGTGTCGAGGCGCTCCCCGATCTGGGCCTGTTGTGGCAATCCTTCAAGACCTTCCCGCGGCGCAAGCGCATTGCACAACTGCACATCGAGATTCATGACAATCCGTCAGCAGGAAACTGGGAAGAACTCGGCGATTTGTATATGGACGAGAGCAAGCTGCAGTTGGCTCGCGATGCATTCAACAAAGCGATCGCCGCCCGCTCCGACACCCCCGACTGCTTTTACCATCGCGGCGTATGCGCGGTCCTGCTGGGCGATGCGGCAGCCGCCTTGCCCGACCTGGAATTGGCCGTGCGTCACGATCCCGGCCACGACTTTTATCGCGCCATCGGCCTTCTCGCCCACGCCTACGCGCAAACGGGGCAAAAGGAAAAAGCCGAGGCGAGTTTTCGCCAGGCAGTGGAGCGATCGACGTTGTCAGAGACCTATCTAGACTTCGCCGATTTTCTGGCTTCGCAGGGACGCGGCGCGGAGGCTCGCGAGTGGGCGCAAAAAGTGCTGGATAAGCGGCCGACGATGCCCGGCTATCTGCGCCGCCGCGAACGTCCGTGGTTTCGCCGCGCCAGCGCGCTGCTGAAGCAGCTGCCGGCGTAGGACATAGAACTAGCGCCGAGCTAGCAGCAACATGGCCAGGAACAGCACCAACGGAACCAGGGCCAGAGCCGCGTAGAGCGCCAATTTGCGGCGGTTGATCGCAAATCGCCCCAACATGACCGGCCGGCGTATGCCACTCTCGACTCCCACAAGCTCCTGATGCTCCAGTTCCCAGGCCATCTCGGCGGCCGTGGCATAGCGGCGGCGGGGGTCACGCGCCAGCGCGCGGAAGAGAATCTCTTCGATTTCGGGCGAGATCTCCGGGTTCAACTCGCGTACCGGCGCCGGATTGGTCACCACGCGCTCGTTCATCACCGCCAGAGGGCTCGGCCCCGTGAACGGCGGCTGGCCAGTCAGCATCTCGTAAAGCATCGCGCCCAGCGCGTAGACGTCGCTGCGCTGATCGCCGCGCTGGCCCATCACCTGCTCGGGAGAGATGTAGTCGGGCGTGCCCAGCGCCGGGGTAAGCCCTACCTGCGTAATGCGCCGGGCATCCTCTTTCAGGGCAATCCCAAAGTCGATGATCTTGATGCGGTCGCCATCGCACACCATGATGTTCTCCGGCTTCAGATCCCGATGCACCACGCCGTGCTTGTGCAGGTTGTCGAGAGCGTCGCAGATGGCCACCGTGAGGGCCACGGCCCGATCGATGGGCAGCTTCCGCTCCTCATTCAGAATCGTGCGCAGCAGGCGGCCATCCACCCACTCGATGACCATATAACGGCGGCTACGTTCTTCGCCGTCGAAGGTCTTCACCACTCCGGGATGGTCAATTTCCTGGCCGATCGCTTCCTCGCGCCGGAAGCGCTCGAGAAGGATAGGGTCGGATTCCATTTCCGGGTGCGGAACCTTCACGGCGACCTGCCGGCCGGTGCGGAGGTCGGTAGCCCGATAGAGCGTGGACATTCCGCTGCGCGCAACCTCCGCGTCCAGACGGTAGTGGTCCAAGGTCTCCCCGGCTTCCAGTTTTGTCATCGCTTCAGTCAGCATCGCAGGTTCGATTGTTGCACGCAATTTGTAAGAAAATCGCAAGGATCGGCGAAGCTTCCAGGGACAGCCAAAGGGGATGAATTGGGGCACTCTTCACGGCTGAAATGGCCCTCAAACGGCTGACTTTTCGCGGTTTGCGGGTGCAATCAAAAACTTCCAATTATCCCGCCGGGAATCATTATGATGAAGGTCACGATGTCCCGTTTATTTCGCATCTGCGCGGCCTGCCTGGGGTTGGCCTGCGCAACCTGGCCAGCGGCAGCGGATGTAACTGCAGCCAAGCCTCACCCGGCCAGGCCCCAGCCGCCGCAGGATACGGGATTCCTTAACCGGCGCATTGTTCTCCAAGGGGTCACTTACAGGTTCCAGGTTTACCTGCCGGAGGAGTGGCGGCGCGACGACGGCAAGCAATGGCCCATCATCCTCTTCCTGCATGGCCGGGGCGAACGCGGCTCTGAAGGGATGTGGCAGACTCAGGTCGGAATCGCCGAGGCAGTGCGCAACCATCCCGACCGCTGGCCATTCGTCATCGTGATGCCACAGTGCCCGGAGACCGCGCATTGGACCGATCCGGCCATGCTGGATATGGCGATGGCCGCGCTCGATCAAGAGGCCTCCGAGTTTCACGGCGACCCTTCGCGTACCTATCTCACGGGGCTTTCCATGGGCGGCTATGGCGCCTGGGAGCTGGCGCGTCTTCATCCCCATCGTTGGGCCGCTATTGCCATTGCTGCGAGTGGCGTGTTTTGGAGCTACGAACCGGACCGCTGGCAGCAGGTCTCCATCCTGCCCGCCGAATACGCTCATGCCGTGGGCCGCACACCCGTCTGGCTCTTCCACGGCAGCCTCGACGCCACGGTCGCGCCGCGACAGAGCGAGCTGATGTACGACGCCTTCAAAGCAGCCGGCGGAGACATTCGCCTGTGGATCTACCAGGGCCTCAAGCACGATTGCTGGACCCGCGCCTACGATGAGCCCGAGCTGCCGCGTTGGCTGCTGGCTCACCATATTCCCCCGGCTCCTGAGGTCCTGGCTGAACGCGTCCTGGTTCCGCTGCGCCCGCCCACCATCAACCTTTCCTGGGCCGAACTCGACAGCCTGGCCGGCGAATACCGCGAAGCCAACGGGCATGAAATCGTAACGATCTTTCGCCAGGGCGACCAGCTTTTTGAAAAAAGCACTGGCGGCGATGTCGTCGGGCTGGAGGCGGAGTCGGCCGACACCTTCTTCCGCCCCGGCGACTCGACCGGCAGCGCACTCAACGTCCACCTGACGTTTGAGCGCGATGCCAATGGGCGCGTTACCGGCTATCTTCTTCACGACAACCGTCATGAGGAGCACTGGATGAAGCTGGGTTCAGGCGGCAAGTAACGCAACTCGCCGATGGCCGCCGGACACGCTTGAGCCGGCTGGAACATTCCAAGTCAGGGTTGCGTATTTATCCTTCGAGAGCGAGGAGGCAATATGTTTTGCAGCGGATGTGGTCATGCGTTGGCACAGGGACAGATTGTTTGCCCGCAATGCAACCGACCGGTAGCGCCGGCCGTGCCTCCTGTGCCCGGCTTCGAGTTTGCATTGGCAGGCTACGCCAGCAAGATCAGAGTGCTCGGCATCCTGTGGCTGGTTTACGCCGGAATCACTTTGATCTTCGGCTTCGTCGGACTGGCTTTCGCGCATGCTTTCCTGTCGGGCGGCTTTGCCCCGTGGATGCACGGGAACGCGCCGCCGATGTGGTTCTTCCCGGGGCTTCTGCGCTTCGCCTGGGTGTTCCTGCTGGGCCGGGCCGTTCTGGCAGCCGTGGCCGGATGGGGTTTGCTGGAGCGCACGCAGTGGGGGCGGATCGTCGCCATCATAGCCGCCATCCTGTGCCTCATTCGGATTCCTCTTGGCACCGCCCTGGGCATCGCAACTCTGATCATCCTGATCGGGGCACGGAACTGGATGCTCTACGACGAGTTGTGACCACAGTCGATTGAGCAACCGGAGTCGCCGATCTTCGGTTCCGGTTGATCGACTTCGATTCACTGTCCACTGTGCCCTGTTCACTGTTCGCTGTCTTACAATCAGTTCATGACCTTCCCTGTCAATCGGATGCGGCGGATGCGGCGCAACGAGCCATTGCGCGCGCTGGTGCGCGAGACCGTGCTCGAGCCCGGCGACCTGATCTATCCCCTGTTCGTCTGTCCCGGCAAGAGCGTGCGCTCGCCCGTAGGCTCCATGCCAAGCGTCTTCAATCTCTCGGTGGACGAAGCGGTACGCGAGGCCGAGGAGGCCGCGCGCCTGGGACTGGGCGGATTGCTCCTTTTTGGATTGCCTGAGACAAAAGACGAGCAGGGCACCGGCGCCTGGGACGACAACGGCATCGTGCAGCAGGCGCTGCGCGCGCTCAAGCAGTCTGAAGCTGCAAAAAAGCTCGTATTGATCGCCGACGTTTGCCTGTGCGAGTACACCAGCCATGGCCACTGCGGCGTGGTGGTCAAGTCGCGCAACAGCTTCGAAGTGGACAACGATCCCACGCTGGAGCTGCTGGCGCGCACCGCCGTGAGTCAGGCCAAGGCAGGCGCTGACGTTGTGGCTCCCAGCGATATGATGGACGGCCGCGTTGCTGCCATCCGCCGCGCGCTCGACGCCGAGGGCTATGCACAAACGCCCATCCTCAGCTATGCATCGAAATTCGCTTCAGCTTTTTACGGACCCTTCCGCGAGGCTGCCGATTCCGCGCCGCAGTTCGGCGACCGCAAGACCTATCAAATGGACGGCGCCAACCTGCGCGAGGCCCTGCGCGAGATCGATCTCGATATCGAAGAGGGCGCGGATATGATCCTGATGAAGCCTGGCATGCCCTACCTTGATGTGGTGCGAGCGGCGCGCGAGCGCGTGGACGTACCCATCGGGGCATACCAAGTTTCGGGCGAATACTCAATGTTGCAGGCCGCGTTTGAGAAGGGGTGGCTGGATCGGGATCGCGCGATGATGGAGTCTCTGATCGGCCTGCGCCGCGCCGGAGCGGATTTCATCGTGACCTACTTTGCCAAGGAAGCTGCCAAACTGCTCAACTAGAATCTCGCCCGCGGTCCTCAACCAGCGGGAAAGGAATGTCTCCACCATGAAAATCCTCTTCGCAACCTTCGGAATTGCCATGCTGTGCGCGACAGCGGGCGCCCAATCGGCTCCGCAAGTGATTCATCTCTGGGAAAGCGGCGCGCCGGGGTTCGAGAGCCGCAAGGACATCCCGGAACAGGCGCAAGACTACTGGGTGCGGAACGTAAACGATCCTTCGATCACCGTTTTCCTGCCGCCCAAAGACAAGGTCAACGGCACTGCGGTGGTCATCGCTCCCGGCGGAGGCTTTCGCGAGTTGGTCTTCAACGCCGAGGGCGTGCAGGCCGCGCAATTCCTGAATAGCATCGGCGTGACGGCGTTTGCGCTGAAATATCGCTTGCCCGGTGAGCCGAACTCACCCTACACCAAGGAGAACGTGCGCCAGGATGCGTATCGCGCCATGCGGCTGGTGCGCAGCCGCGCCAAAGAATGGAACATCGACCCGCACCGCGTGGGCGTGCTTGGCTTTTCCGCCGGAGGCGAAGTGGCATCCATGATCGCCTATGCGCCCGGAGACGGAGACCCCTCAGCGCCGGACCCTATCGACCGGCTGAATGGCAGGCCAGACTTTCAGATGCTGGTCTATCCGGGCGGCGGTGTGCCCGACACTGTTCCGCCGGATGCTCCGCCGGCTTTTCTGCTGGTCGCGAATGACGACCAGTATGGCTGCGATAAGGTGACGCTTGAACTCTACGAGAAACTGCATGCCGCAGGAGTTCCCGTTGAGGCGATCTTTCTGGCGCAGGGAAAACACGCGTTCAATATGGGCGACCGCTCCAAGCTGATCACCGTCAACACCTGGCCGCAGCGGATGGCAGATTGGATGAAAGACAGTGGCTATCTGACTCCAACCGCAGCATCACCAGCTTCGCCATCACCGTAGACCGTGCTGGTTCCGCGGAAAGACCAAGCTGCAACTGCGTCTCGGGAAATCTCCTCACCCACCTGCGCTTGACTGGCTCTCGCGCACAATTCGCTTTGTATCCGCGCCGCACTGTGTTTTTCTAGCTAGAACCCGCCTATGCGCAAGCAACTCGAAGCTTATTTTGAATTTGCCCGTCTGGAGACCAACTGGCGCACCGAAATTCTGGCCGGCGTTACGACGTTTCTGACCATGGCCTACATCGTGCTGGTGAACCCGGCGGTGCTGGCCGATGCAGGCGTGCCGTTGCCCGCGGTCACCGCGGCCACCTGTTTGTCGGCCGCCTTCGGCTCCATTTTGATGGGGGTCGTCGCGCGCTATCCCATTGCGCTCGCGCCAGGCATGGGCCTGAACGCCTACTTCACCTACACGGTTTGCCTCAAAATGCACGTGCCCTGGCAAACGGCGCTGGGCGCGGTGTTTCTTTCCGGCGTCATCTTCCTCGCCATCACCGCGGTCGGCATCCGGCAGATGATTCTGCGCGCCATTCCTCACCAGCTTTACGCCGCGGTGGCGGGTGGAATTGGCCTCTTCATCGCATTTATAGGCTTCCAGCACGCGGGCCTCGTGGTGGGCGACCCCAACACGCTTGTCGGCATGGGCAGCATCCGCAATCCCACAGCGTATCTCACGCTTCTTGGATTGATTCTCATGGTTGCCCTCGAAATCCGGAAGGTGAAGGGCTCCATCCTCATCGGCGTGCTCACCGTCACCGGCATTGCATGGGCCTTTCACATGGTCCACTGGACACCGTCGAAGGGCGGCATCGGCGCGCTCACGCAAACGGCGTTCAAGCTCAACATCATGGGCGCGGTCAACAAAGGGCTGCTCGAAATCATCTTCGTCTTCTTCTTCGTCGATCTCTTCGACAACCTGGGCACGCTGGTTGCCGTGACCAAGCGCGCCGGCCTTATCGCACCCGACCACTCCATTCCCCGGCTCAACCGGATTCTTTTTGCCGACGCGACCGCGACCGTCTTCGGCTCGCTGGTGGGAACCTCCACCGTGACCAGCTACGTGGAGTCCACGGCAGGCGTGGCCGCGGGAGGCCGCTCGGGCGTCACTGCTATTGTCACCGGTTTGCTTTTCCTGGGAGCGATCGCCGCCGCGCCGTTTATCGGCATCGTCCCTCCGGCGGCTACGGCGCCGGCACTCATTCTGGTGGGCTCACTCATGCTGGCTTCGATTACAGAGATTCACTGGCACGAACCGCTCGTCGCCGTTCCCGCGTTTCTCACCCTCATCCTCATCCCCTTCACCTACTCCATTGCCAACGGCCTCGGCTTCGGCATCATCGCCTGGGCCATCCTGCACCTGTTCGCAGGAAAGGCCCCGCGCCAGGATTGGTTGCTCTACCTGCTCGCAGCTCTCTTTCTGGCCCGCTTCATCTACCTCGGCGCGAGCTAAGACCTGCTACGATGTTGGCCGTTCATCGTAAAGGAGCAACCATGCACTGGTATCACTATCTTGCCTATTTCTTCGGCGGCGCGTTTCTCTCGAACTCCCTGCCCCATCTCATCAATGGAATCTCGGGCCGCGCCTTTCAGAGCCCATTCGCAAAACCGCCGGGCAAAGGCCTGTCTTCCTCGACGGTGAACGTTCTTTGGGGATTCTTCAATCTCGCCGTCGCCTACGTACTTCTGCTTCGCGTTGGCATCTTCAGCCTTCACGACATTCCTCAAGTGCTTACGCTGAGCGCTGGCTTCCTGCTCATGTCGGTGATGCTCGCCCGCAGCTTCGGGCGTTTTCACGGCGGATTGTGAGTCCGACCGCTCCACTCGCCGCGCCTGCGCGCGGCCTGCACGCATTCCGCCTGATCCGGCGTAGCCAAAAAGTCGTAAACTCAACTCGATCGCTCCCTGTAGTATGAGTGGGAGGTTCGTGACCCACGCGAAGATGCGCGCCATGAGGACCAACGAAAACCGGCGGATGGGGAGCTCGCGGCAGTTTACCCTGCCCCGGTTGGCCATTGCGGTTGCAGTTTGTTCGGCGCTGGCGTTTGGAATCTCAGCCTGCGAAAAAGTGGCCACCTACACACAGCCAAGCCTGGTCCGCTTCATCGACGCCTCCTACATCGCTCCGGCGGCCAACGTCCTCGTCGAAGGCCAGCTTCTGGCAGCCAACGCAGGCGCGGGAACCATCACGCCTTACGGCACGGTACCCGCCAACAATGCGGCGCTGATTCAGGTCACCGCTGCCACCGGCGGAGCGGCGCTGGTGACCACCAACGGCACTCTGCTGCCGGGCCATCAGCATTCGGTCTTCCTCACCGATAACGGCGCGGCGCCCAATAGTTACACGGTCACCATCCTCGAGGATCAGCAGGTGCAGGCGGCGAGCAGCCTCTCGGCGTTTCGCTTCCTCAACCAGGCGCCCAAGACCGGCGCCGTCGACATCTATATGGTTCCGGCGGGAGTTACGCTGGCCAACTCCATTCCGCTGGTCACCGATCTTCCCGTGGGAGGCACCGCGGGATACATCAGCTTCACCTCGCAGGCCGTCACTATGGTCGTTACTCCCACCGGCCTCACCAAACCGCAGTACACCTCCACGCCTATCACCCTCATCGGCGGCGAGGTTCGCACGGTGCTCATCATGGACACGCAGTTGACCAGCAATCCGCCCGTCCAGGTGTCCATGGCCGACGACGCGGGACCGGCAAACTAAACCTGCGCATTCCCACTAACCGATAGAAGGAACAAATTGGAACAGGCGCCCGCGACCCGGCCGCCATCACCGTCCCGCCGCCTGCCGCGCGCGTATACTTTCCGGCGAGGTAGGGTAAAACTGCCATGGATCCGTCCTCGCTCTTCATCCCGAGTTCACTGCAGAATGCGGCAGTGTTCACCATCGTTTTGGCCTTTGCGGGCTACTTCGTCACTTTCCTGAGCAACCGCATGATGGCGCGCCGTGCCGACCGGCTGCGCCTGGTGAACCAGCGCCTCAACGAGTTCTACGGTCCGCTCTATGTGGCCACGGTGGCAGGCAACATCGCCTACAATTCCCTGCTCAGGAAGCAGGGCAAGACGCAGTGCCATCCCATCCGCGACGAGGATTTGAAGGAGTGGGTCTTGTGGATGACCACCATTTTCATGCCTCTCAACGA
>JBEKAJ010000052.1:0-15593 GCA_050018295.1 Occallatibacter sp.
CTTGGTCAATTCCGCCGATTGCTGGTTCGCCATGAGCATCTGCTCTCCACCTACCAAGCCTTCTTCTACATCGCTTGCTTCTGGATTACGCTGAGGCACTGTTTATGAAACATGCTCTAGTAGCTCGACTCCCATCCGCCGCACTCTCTGGCAACCTGAATGTTCGGAGTGCCGATGATGCCTGCGTCTGCGCAAGTGGCGCCGCGATCGATGACTTCCTGTTGTTCCTGCATCGCCTGTAGATACATTTGGACCTCGGCCGGACTGCCGGTCCCCTGACCAGGTGATGCCGAGGCGGGGGCTGTGAAGGGAGCAAACTTTTTCTGCAGCCAGGCAGGAGGTATCTTGTAGCTCTTAAGGACGGCCGCAACGGTGGGCACATCCTTGGCTGCTATGGCGGTCGGGGCGGATCCAAACGTCAAAAAGGTTTTGAAAAATTGGGCGGAGTCTTCGGGGAGCGAGCAGAATATGCCCAGGGCATCACCCGGGGTGGCGATCCCGGAAACGGCGATAACAAACACGCCGCATTGGAACCCAGCCGGTAGCGATTGAAGAGGCGCCGCGTAAAGGAATTTAATCTGAGGAGCAGGATTTCCGCTGAGCGCGGCACGCTGCTCGAAAACCATGGTGAGCTTGTCAGTAAGCTTTGCCGAGAACGGCATGGACATATTCGAGCCGTCGGGTCCCTTCTGCCCGACCTGAAAAGGACCGTCGTGCGCGATCACTCCTTCACCAAGGTCGATGACCTCGCTTGGTTGTGGCCCAGACAATACGATATTCGTCCCCGAGGCTGATGCAACTTTCCATCCGGCAGGCACACCGGCAGAGGCGCTTTGGTCCGGCGCAGTGTAGGGCTGCAACTGGACCGGTGGTGCGGCTGGGGCCGTAGACGGCTTCGCTTGCGCTCGAGCGGAGACAGAGGCTGTAAGCCCAATGATGATCGCGATCACCGGCAAGGCGGCGATCCGCAGAAATTTCATGGCATCGCATTTTTGCATGGTCAAGTTCCCTCGTCGTTGGTTTTTTTGCCCTTTGCTTTGCGCGAGGCGCAAGCCACAGTGATTCTAGGGTTGCTTCTGCGCCTGGCTCTGTGCCTGGATTTGCGCAGTTTAGCATTCATCGATGGCTGATGGCTATCATCTTTGAGCGCGAAGACGCAGAACGTAAATGGCGACATGAAAAACGGGGAGTATGAACCACGACTTGGAGGTTAACTGCACACGGCTAGCGCGTTGACGGCGCTTCCGGCGGGGCTGCGAGCGTAAGGCGCGCTACTTCGACTGCACGATGGGTTCGCCGGGGATCAAGAGGCGGACGCGATAGACACTGGAGCTGGCGCAGATGTAGAGCGTTCGGCGATCGGGACCGCCCCAGGCCACGTTGGCGACGCGCTCCGGGATGAGAAGCGTTGCGAGGTGCTTGCCTTCGGGCGAGAGAACGACGACGCCGCCGGGGCCGGCGCTGTAGATGTTTCCCTGGACATCGACCTTCATGCCGTCGGGCCCGCCGGGGCGCGGATCGCTAGTTCCGTCATAGAGGAGCGTGGGATCAGCGAGCGTGCCATCGGGGAGCACGCGATAGCGCATCCAGATTTTCGTTGGCTCGGTGGAGTCGACGTAGAGGAATTTTTCGCCGGGCGAGAAAGCGATGCCGTTGGGGCGCGGCAAGTCTGAGATGAGAAGCTGGAGGTCGTTGCGGGCGGGCGGCGCGCCGGGCTTTTGGGCGACAGCTCCCGGAATGCGATAGACGCCGTTGACCTGGAGTTCTTTGTCGGGGTCTGCGTCGTTCTGCTTGCGCAAGCCGTAGGGCGGATCGGTGAAGTAGATGGAGCCGTCGGAGCGGTAGACGAGATCGTTGGGGCTGTTGAGGCGGAGGCTCTGGTAACGATCGGCGAGGACGGTTTGAACAGCTTCAGGGTTGAGGGATTCGAAGCGGAAGACGTCGCGCTGGGCGTGACCGGCGACGGTGAGGCAGCCCGATGCGTCAAGGGTCATGCCGTTGGAGCCGGGCTCACGGCCGCCGTATGGAGCGGAACCCTTGTAGCCGCTGGGCTGGAGAAAGATGCTGACGCCCTTGCCGGGGGTCCAGCGGCGAATGGTGTTGGAAGGAATGTCGGCAAAGAAGAGGCTGCCATTGACCCACACGGGGCCTTCGACCCAGGTGAAGCCGGTGGCGACGCGCTCGAGCTTGGCGTTGGCCGGGACGATGCGGGCACTCGCGGGATCGAGGCGATCGACTTGTAGGGGCGCGGAGGTGATGCGGGTTGGCGCGGCGGGCTGCGCTGGGCTGGCAAGTGTTTGCGCGGGAGTGGGGCTGGCGGCGAGAAAGAGGCTGAGAATCGCGAAGGTTGACGGCGCGAAGAGGCGCAGCGGATTGGTCGAGATCGTTTTCATTCGGTCATTTCCTAAAGTGAACAGAGATTCGTACGTTGCGCGGCTTTGGGTCGAGGGTCCGTCTGAAGGAAATCTCACTCAGGGGCTAAAGCCCGCTTCAATCTTGCTCGACTTACGTACGGGCTGAAGCCCGTACCCTTCAGCTGAAGTCCGTACCCTTCAAACTGACCCGCGACGCCGCGTTGAAGGTTCGGCCCATTCATCTTTCTCTTGAGGGCGCGGGGGTGTCAAGGAAGGGCCGAAAGGGGACCGGCTTTGATTGAGATCGGTGGCGGCGAGCCTTGCGCGCGGATCACGGCGGAGTTATCTTCGGGTTGCGCGGCGGGGCCGGGAGTTGGGTTGCGGCCGCGGGAAGGCGATTGGCGATGCAGGTTGCTGGAATTGAGAGGAGGGCTCATTTGAAGGCGGGACTCGTTTTGTCGGGACACGATTTGTCTGGGCGCGATTTGTCGGGGCTCGTTTTCTCGAGATTCGATTTGTCGGGGCTTGTTTCCTTTGGGCTTCTTTCCGCATTGGTTGTTCTGTTGGTTTGTTGCCCGGTCGTTGCTTCGGCGGCTACAAAGATCGTGACCGATGCGGACAAGGGCTTAGCGGTTCAGCTGAAGAGCGGAGATGTTTTGGAGGTGCGGCTCAGTTCGAATCCCACAACGGGATACGAGTGGTACGTGCATCCGCAATCGACGAAGTTGCTAAAGCTGACGGGCCAGTCGCAGACGGATGCGACGCAGCCGGGAGTGGGGCGGCCGATTGTGCAGATCTTCAAGTTTGAGGCCAAGGGAAAAGGGACGGGGACGTTGCTGCTGCATTATGTACGCTCGTGGGAGCCGCCCGATCCGAACGAGGAGCAATTCAGTTTGCAGGTGACGATTGAATGAGGCGCGCTGGCGGCCGCGGAAAACATCTGCCAAAGGCGGGCGTGAGCGCATAAAATACGAGTTGCAATGAGCAAGAACAAGGACAAGACGTTCGAAGTGGCGTGCCCGGATTGTGGGGCGATGCTGAAGATCGACGCGACGAGCGGGGTGCTGGTGAGCCATACTTCGGCGCCGCGCAAGCGGATGTTCGAGGACCTGGAGACGGCGGCTCAGGCCATGCGCGAGCACGGCGAAAGGACGGAGTCGATTTTCAGGCAGAGCGTGGACGCCGAAAAGAACAAGGCAGATTTGCTGGAGAAGAAATTTGCCGAGGCGATGCGCAAGGCGAAGGACGCTCCGGAGGGCAAGCCGCTGCGCGAGATCGACCTGGATTGAGAGGCGCCGGCTGCGGCGAGGTACTTTTTTGCGGGCCGGAGCGCGATTCAAGTCGCCGCGGGCCGGGTTTTCAAGCGATACTTGAGAGGCAATTGAGTTCCCGGGCCGGACAGCGACCGGAAACGCAAGGAGGGGTCATGGTGGTTGTGCCGTTAAGTCAGGGAGCAAGCGAATTGGGTGTTGGGATGCGCGACGGTAGTGCCGAACCCGCGAACTGGATCCGATATGCCGCGGCGGGCACACTGGCCGCAAGCGGTGTGCTGCTGGTGACCGGCAACAGGCGCCTCGGCCTGGTAACGGCCGTCTCCGGCGCTGCTCTGGCGCTGCTGGATCAGCAGGAAGCCGTGCGCAAGTGCTGGGACATGCTTCCCGAATTCCTTGAAGAACTTCAGGGAATGCTGGGCAGAACGCAGGCGGCCGTAGAGGATCTTTCGAGCCAAAGCCAAAAGCTGCGGCAAGCGCTGGGGAAGTAAGGCTGAATTGCGGATCGGCCGTTGGTTGACGCGAGCCTGAGCCATCAGGCCCGGCCACGGTGGGAATCTTCAGTTTTTCCGTTCAATCAGGTAGCGGGCGACGGCCTTGAGGCCGAAGGCGCGGCTGCCGTAGGGATCGAGGGCGGCGAAGGCCTCTTCGACAAGCTGCGCGGCATCACGCAGGCTTTGTTCGACACCGTAAACGGCGGGCCAGGTGGCCTTTTCAGTGGCTGCGTCTTTGCCGGCGGTCTTGCCCAGGTGCGCCGAGTCGACAGTCATGTCGAGCACATCGTCGACGATCTGGAAGGCAAGACCGGCTTTGCGACCGAAGCGGTTGAGGCGCGCCACGTCTTCCGCGGTGGCGCCGGCATAGACGCCGCCAGCGACAACGCTGACGCGGATCAGAGCGCCGGTCTTGGCGCGATGGATGGCCTCAACGAGCTCGGGCGTGGGCTTGAGGTGCTCGCTTTCTAGGTCGAGCACCTGGCCGCCGATCATGCCATCGACAGTGCCGACGGCGTTGGCGATAAGGCCGATGATCTGCGTGGTAGCGTCGGGTGGGCAGGACAGGCCCGACAGCACCTCGAAGGCGCGGGTCTGCAGCGCGTCGCCAGCGAGGATGGCGATGGCTTCGCCAAAAGCCACGTGGCAGGTGGGCTTGCCGCGGCGGAGGTCGTCGTTGTCGAGAGCCGGCAGATCGTCGTGGATGAGCGAGTACGTGTGAATCATCTCGATGGCCGCGCCGAGACGCTCGATTCCTTTGGGCAGACGGCCTGCGATGGCGACGCCGGCCTGCATGGCGAGCACCGGGCGGAGACGCTTGCCGCCGGCAAAGACAGAGTGGCGCATGGCGCCGTGGATGGAAACAGGGACCGTGTCCGCGGATGGGATGAGCTTCTCGAGCGCCTTGTCGGTGAGGTCGGCGCCTTCCTGAATCAGCGTTTTGACGTCGGAGACCATCGCTTTCATTTTAGACGAGTGCGGACGCACCGCAGCTCATAGAACCAAAGGCCTGCGAGCAGGAGCACGCTGATGATGCAGATCCAGCGGCCGGCAAGAACGTCGGGGGTGATGGTCCAGTCGATGGTGAGGTGGATTGGGCCTTGCGGGACGGCGAAGGCGATGAGGCCGTCACCGCGTTGCGGCAAAGCAGCGAGTCGGTCCGCATTCAGGGGTTGGCCGTTGAGGCGCAACGTCCACGCGGGATAGCGGAGAAGACGCAGCACCAGATAGCCGGAGTGGGGGATTGCGGCGACGAAGTTGCGGTGTTCGGGATTGGTCTGGTTGCCGCCGACTTCTGCGAATGTGGCCTGGCAAGTGTTTTGATCGGGAGTCCATGCGGGGTTCGCATCGGGGTCGTCGGGGTCGGGTTTTCCGAGAACGATGGACGGATCGCTGACGAGGCAGGCGTCGGGAAGGCCGGTGGCGATCTGCGAGACGTCGCCGTTGGGAGGCTCGTATTCGTACATGCCTTCAAAACCGGCTCCGGCGCGGTAGCTGATCAGCGTGGATGCGACCGTGTCTTCGGGGTAGCAAACCTGGAAGAAGGTAGTTCCGGCGTAGACCGTGGCAGCGATGAAGAGTACGGCGCAGGCGGAGAGAGCGAGAATTCGGCTGCGGCGGGCGTTGCGGCTGGAGGGCCAGATGGCGGCGACGAAAAAGATAGCCATGGGCGCTTCAACGGCTTCAAGCCAGCGCCAGGGGTATTGCAGGAAGGGCATTTGAGGCAGCATGTGCCAGACGGGCCGCGAGATGGGAAAGAGGAGAAACAGAACGACGATGGGAATGGCGGCGATGGGAATCCACCACCGGTTTTTTTCTGGTCTTGGAAGAGAGCCGCGGAAATAACAGACGATGACGGCGGCGAACGCGACGGCGATCATGGAGACTGCAATCCAGGAGACCTGGCGCAGGATCACGTCGTGCAACGCGAGGAGCGGATTGGCGTGGCGGGAGAAGAGCCAGTTGTTCTCGAAGTTGTAGCCGGGATCGTCGGTGGCCTGGCGAATGTCGACCCAATGGCGCTCGAGGGCCGCGGGAACCCAGTAGATGGCGGCGAGACCGAGGCCGAGGACCGTGGCGACTGCGGCGCGGAGCAGCGGCGCCCAGGATTTGTTGACGGGTGCCCATAAAAGGGCGACACCTGCGAGCAGGTAGCCGGCGATGACGCCGAGCGGGAGGTTCGAGAGCCAGGCGCCGGCAAGCGCGAGGGCAAGTGGGACGGTGGAACCGTCAAGAATGCGCGTCGCAAGCGGGGCGCGGCGCGCGAGCGATCGCGAAGGGTCGGAGGTTAATTCGGGATCGCTCCCATGTCCCCAAATGCGAGGGACATGGGGCACCCGGCTCTCACCCTTTCGCGCAAAACGCGAAAGGATGGGACGACCCGATGTTGGGCGATCACGGAGCGCAAAAAGAATGATGAGCGGGAGCCAGAATCCGCCGGCGAATTCGGGGAAGGCGCAGCGCTCGTAGGCAGTGAAGAGCGTAAAGCCGGAGAAGATGGAGACGCAGCCGGCGAGGGTGGCTGGGAGATCGTCGAGCGCTTCAAGGGCGAGGGCGCGCGTGGCGAGGCCGGTGGCCGCGAGGATGAGGAAGGTGAGCACGATGGGCGTGAGATTCCAGGGAAGGACGGCGCCGAGTGCCGCGCCAAGCATCCAGGTGAGCGGGGGATAGAAGACGAAGCGAGGCTCGCCGGCGCCGTAATTGGGGCTGGGCGTCCAGTGCGGATAGGGAATGCCGTGACGCCAGGCGTTGAGGCAATCGAGCCAGGAAACGAGATGAACGTCGAAGTCGTGGCCGCAGGAGTTGCCGCGAATGAGCTGGGGAACGATGGCGACGAATGCGGCGAAAAGGATGAGCGCAGGGCCGGTGAAGCGGCGGCGACCCGGCTTGTTGAGCGAGGGTGACGGCTGGTCAGGATTCTTTGTGTCCGTGGATTTCATGGCAGCAGGCGTAGCGTGTGCCGAGTTTGCGCGGCGACGGCTGATGGCGTGAACGGCAGCGCGAAGGTGGTTCCGTTGTACCAGTCGTTCCACTGGTCGCGGAAGTAAGGACTGAGCGGATTGCTGCTCTCGCCAAGGACGATGTTTTCGGTTGAGCCGTCGATGTTGCTCCAGTCCATGGTGAAGCGTTGCGAAGGACCGAAGTCGCGGCCTACTTGCTTGACTGTTGTTACGTCGCCGCTCAGGGGCTGGCGGCCGGTTCCGGCAATGCGGCCGATGAGGGGGAGAAAGACGGCGAGCGGGTGCTCGATGTCGACCACGTGCCATCGGCCGTAGGTCCAGTGTGAAACATCAAGGGGCGCTCTTCCGTCGTGCATTCCCTTGCGCACCGCGGCGGTGAGGAGCGCATTCCAGTCCTTGTAGGCGGACGGAAGCCACTGAGGCTTGGCGTTCATCACGATTTCTTCTTCGGCAAACGTGGACTCGCTCCAGTGGTAGTCACGGGCGAGGTTACCGAGTTTGGGCTCGAGAATCATGGGCCAGAGCGCGGCGCGAGTTTCGGTGACGATGGACGCGGCGGCGGAATCGGTGGTGAGGCGGCCATCCCAACTGCGCATGAGGTCGGCGGCCTGGCGCATGCGCGGATCGCCATTGCCTTCGGGGCCGGGAGTGTGGTCGATGGCGTAGGCGAAGCGGTGGCCCATCTCCTGATCGACTTCGCTGTAGATGTCGATCTGAACAGCCAGCATGTCCGCGGGCTTGAGATTGTCGCGGCCGTCGAGCGATTTGTAGATTCGCTCGATGCGATAGGGATCGCCCCACTCGTCTGTCAGCGGGTAGGGCGATTTGTCCGTGGTGACGCGGGAGTTGGCGGTGGCGAGAAAGCCCGAAGGTGGATCGACGGCGTTGGGCATTTGATCGAAAAGGATGTATACCGAGTTCGGGCTTCGCATGAAATCTCCCCACTCAGCCCTGGCATCTTCGACATCGTGTTGAATCGGGCGGTGAAAAAGCCCTGCCGGACTTCTAATTGGTACTTTGCCAATGGCGCGGTAAGCGATATGACCCTGATCGTCGGCGTAGACGATGTTCTGCGTGGGCCAGCACCAATGGGCGAGTGCGGCAGAGAACTCGGTCCAGTTGGAGGCTACGTTCATTTCGTAGAGCGGGAGCGTGTCGAGCGTTGGATCGTAGAGAGTCCACTTGAGATCGGTGGGCGGATCGTTCGCGGCGAGAAGAGGGTTGAGCAGCGGGCCGTGTTCGGTGGACTCGACGTTAAGGACGACATCCTTGCGGCCGCGCACGTGGATGACTTCGCGATCGACGATGAGAGGATGCAATTGCGCGTCGAGACCTTCGTAGTTGCCCTTGCCGTCGAGTTTCTCGATGTACAAATCCTGCACATCGCCGTAGAGCGCGGTAAATCCCCAGGCGACGTGCTCGTTGTGGCCGGCGATGATGAGCGGCATTCCAGGGAGCGTGACACCTGCCGCGTGGAAGCCGGGCGCGTCGTGAGAACCAGACGAATATAGATCGGCCATGTACCAGGTGTCGGGCTCGCGGAGGGTGAGGTGCATGTCGTTCGCGAGGAGCGGTTTTCCGCTGGCGGTGTGCGCGCCGGCGACGACCCAGTTGTTCGAGCCTGAAGCGCATCCGTCGCAGTTGGGCTGACCGAGGAGGGCCAGGAGGGCGTGCGTGTCGATTGGGGCGGTGAGTGCTTTGCCGGGAATAGCGCGGGACTCGGTGTTTTCGTCATCATCGTCGTCGTTTTTTGAGGGCGGGGGCAAGGGCTGCGGCTGAGTGAGGTCGAGGCGAATGCCGGTGGGCGGACGATCGCGCCAGGAGCCGACGGGGTAGAGGTCGGCTTCGAGCGCGGGGTTGTCGAGTTTAGCGGAGACGCGGCCGCGCGAGAGCTTGGTGGCGATGTGGGTGTCGAGCGTCTGCACCATCGATAAGCCGATGCTGATCGAGTCCACGCCGCTCCAGGGTTGCGGGCGGTAGTGGAGCAGACGGAATTCGACGGGAAGGGAATTCGACTTCTCCGATTGCGCGATGAAGAGATTGACGCCACGGGCGTAGTCGTCGAGTCGGCGGCGATCCTCGGCGGATTGATGGTCGTAGATGCGCTGGGCGGTGAGGCGAATCTGGAGCACGCGCTGCGTTTTGTCGTTCTGGATGAGAGCAGGGCCCATGATTTCGGCCAGCTCGCCGTTGGCGCTGCGGCGCGAGGCGTCCATTTGCCAGAGGCGGTCCTGCGCGGTGACGTAGCCCTGAGCGACGAGGAGATCGTCGAGAGTGGCGGCCTCGATGTGAGGGACGCCGTGGGCGTCGCGGCGGACAATAACTGGCGCAGATAGTGCGGGAGCGGAAAGGCCGGCCAGATGAACGTCGCCGTCTAGCTGGGGCAGCGCGGCTTTGGCGGCGGAGCGAAGCCAGAGCACTCCGGCCAGCGGGGCAAAGAGAAGCAAGACGAAGAGGCCGGCGCAAGACCAGAGGAGGATCAGGTGCCAGCGGCGTTTGCGGCGCGATTGGAGCGGCGCAGGCGGAGTTTGGGAGGAACTTGTTGGAGGTGAATCGGGCATTGGCCAGATTCAGGATACCGCCGGCCGGTTGGACGGGGATGCGTGGGGAGGGCCGAGTTAGCGGTCGCTGCGAAGGGAAGATACGAAAAACGCATTGGGAGATCTTTGCGAATCACCCTGTTTTCTTAATGCGTAGCTTGCGTTGGCTTGTTGGAATTGTTGCAGCCTCCCTCGCCGCAAACGACGATGCCAATAAAGACGCCCGTGAGGACCACTGCGGCCACGATCATGCCTGCCGCGGATTCACCATTCGGGCCTCGAAACGGTTCGGACGGAGCACCGCTGCGGATTCTCGCAACATCCGCGTAGTAGACATCGGTCGGCCCCGCGGCATCGCGCTGCTGAATTTGGAACAACCGCGGTCCGATGCTGGTGATTTGGCCTTTGAGGTTGACTCCACTTTGCTCGCGCACACGGACCCATTGACCGACGCCAAGTTTCAAGACATGCGAACGTACTGCCTCAGGCGCGGAGTGTCTCGATTGCGCCGGCCCTGCTGTTGGGGCAAGGATTGCAAAGATCGCAACGATAGCAATCCTACGAGATGGCTTTCGGTTCAGGAAGTTCGTTGGTTTCATGCCCACCGATGTTAGCTGTCCTGTTGTGAGGGAAGGGGCGCGATGAGGACAGTTTTCAAGAGTGTCACAGTGCGGGTTGGGAAGCGGAGGCGGGACGCTTTTCGGAGAGCGCGGTCTCCATGGCGCGAAGTTGCGCGAGCGAGGCCTCGCTGAGGAGGCGAAAGACGATGGGGAAGCAGCGCTGGGGGAGTTCCTGCGCTACGACGACGTCGCAGATAACGCCTGTGGTGGCTTCGAGACCGCGTTTCCAGCCGGGACGAGTGGCGTCGCGGACGAAAAGGTTTTCCTGAGCCAGGCCGGCGGCCACGATCATGATGCTTGCGAGCTGCTGAAACTGTGACCAGCGCGAGGCGATGCCAACGAGGTCGGAGGAGTGCTCGGGCAGATAGCGCTGGAGCTTTGCCTGCAAGGCGGGAGTGATGGCCTGCACCTGGAGCACGGTAAGCTCGGTTCCCGCGGGAAGCAGTTTGCGAACGGCCTCGGCTTTGCTAGGCAGAACGACAGGGATGGATCGCTCGAGCATCTCCGGCGAGGCGCAGTGCGCCGGCTCGCAACCGGTGACGGGCAGCGCGAGATTCTCTTCCATTTCGAGCGTGACGATGCGGCAGAGTTCGGGATCGGGCTCAATGACGAGCCAGCGCGCGGGCGGCTCGAAGGAGAGCCAGCGGAGGAAGCGGGCGCGGAGGAGCGCGTCGGATGCGCCCATGCTGCGCGCCCGGGCGGCCAGTTCGCCGATGAGCCGGTCGACGCGCGATTCGGGGGCAATTTCAGAACTGAGCGAAACGCCGCGGCGGGCGCGAGAGACGAAGACGCCGCTGCCGTGGCGAAGCTCGAGCCAGCCCTCCTGCTCCAACTGGCGATAGGCGGCGCTGGCGGTGTTGGGATGAATGCCGAAACGGCGCGCGAGCTCTCGGGTGCTGGGCAGGCGCTGACCGGGAAGCACCTCGCGGGTGAGGATGGCGAGCACAACCTGGGTGATCAACTGCTCACGGAGAGGAACATCGGCACTGCGATTGAGCCAGAGGCGCATGGTGAGCCTCAATCTGCCGGCTGCGCGGCGGGGTTGCGGGCGTAGAGGGCAAGGAGAAACAGGAGCAAAAGCAGAATAACTCCGAGGACGAGCAGGCTGCCTTCGGGTCCGTCGGCGCCGCCGCTCCATAGCGGATTGCCGGCGGGGCTGGCGGAGAGGAAATGGCCCTGGCCCTGAAGGCCGCTGTCGGCGGCTCCGTAGAAGAAGGTTTCAGCCCAGTCCCAAGCCGCGTGGCAGCCGATGGCCCACCAAGCCGAGCCGGTGAGGCGGACGCTCAAGCAAAAGACAAAGCCGATGAAGGCGGCGGCGAAGATTCCGATCCAGTTTTCGCCGCTGTTGGAGGTGTGATAGAAGCCGAAAAATGTGGAGGTGACCCAGGCAGCCTGCCAGAATGCGCCACTGCGTGGGGCAGACTTCTGGTGAATTATGAGGCAAGGAAAAAGGCCGATCGCCGCGGCAGCGTAAACTCCCCATGCGCCGTTGCCGCCGCCAGTAAAAGCGAGGTAAAGGCAGATGACGATTTGTGCAGCCAGGGCCCACCAGAAGTTGATGCCGCGGGTGAGCGTGGAGAGCGCATAGCAGCGGAAGAGGCCTTCTTCAACCGAGCCGACGAGGAGGAATGCAATGGCCCAGAGCGTGCCGATGGCCGCTGCCTGCGCGGCGGATTGCGAGGCAGCGCCAAAACGCAACCAGCCGCCCCAGGCCAGGGCAGAAACGAGCAATGAGAGCGCTACGAATCCCGCAGCAAGGCCGGAGACGAAATGGCGCACGCGGTGAGCGCCGGCGAGGTTGTAGCTGAGGATGCGGCGGTCTTCGATGAGGACCATGACGAGGGCAGCGGCGATCAAAGCGAAAAACGGAACCAACTCTCCGACCAAAACGGCGGGGGCGGAATCGATGGGCGTGTCGTGAACGAGGCCTGCGGCGAAGAAGAGAGTTCCGAGGACCATCCGGAAGAGGTAGTACAACGCAGCGAAGAGAAGGATGGCCCAACCGGCGCGCAAACCATGCGGTCCGATGAAGACCCAGTCGAAGTCGCGGTCGTGTTGCGGCGTGGGTTGCGGCGCGCGGGACGCGGGCGCGGCCTGCGGCGCTTCTTCGACTCCTGGCTGCAGCTCCGGCTGCATCGATGCTTCCTCACGCGCACGAAAATCTTTTCGTCCCGCGGTGGGGGTCGAAAAGGTACACACCAGCTTATACGGTTTTCAGGCTGAATGCGGCGGCCCCGGCTGCGAACGCGCTGCCGGGGCCGGGAGGATTGCGTTGCGGACAGAGACTTACGGTTACTTTTCCGCGGGCTGGCCGGCGACCTGGAGGTAATTCTTGACGCTGAAGACGCCGGGGACCGAGTTGGCGCGCATGTAAGCGACGTTCTTGTCGGCTTGTGAGTCGACCACGCCGTAGAGCTCGACGTTGCCGTTCTGCACTGATATGCGGATGGGCTGGGCGGGATCGATGGCGTACCTGTTCAGCGACGGGTAGTCGTAGACGGCGCGCGCGACGGCGAGGCGGATGCCGTCATCCATCGGCGAGACGGGATCGACTTCAATGTTGTCGACGACATCTTTGACGCCGGGCGTGGTGGACACGACAGCCAGGGCAGAGTCGCGGTTGGGGTAGTCGTGAGAATGACCGCCCAGCGTGACGACGCCGTTCTGAACGTCGAGAGTAATGGCGTCGAACGTGCTGCCATAACCCATGCTGACGTAGGTGAGCTTATCGAGAAGGGTTTTCTGCAATTGGGCATCGGGCACGTCCGGTCCGGCGACTTGAATGTCGTTGCGCACCGCGGCGACGCCCTTCACCTTGTGCGCGGCCTTGTCAGCGTCCGCTTTGTACTCGTAAAGGCTGACGGTGCCGGCCAATGTCGCGATGCCGTTCGCGTCCACACTGATCTGCACATCCTTGAACTGCGATTTACCCAGCTTGGCTCGCACCTCACCGGCAACATCCTGCTGGCCCGCGGCGAGCGAAAACTGGGGAACGACCATATTCGCGGCGAAAAGAGCCGCGGCAAAGAAAAGAGAGTTGCGACGATTCATGGTTCTTGACATTGGAAATGCCTCCATCATCAGGATTTCTAGAGCAGTTGGGGAGATACATACTGCACGCCGGCCCCCCTGACGATAAGCCAGCGATCAACGAGTCTACCGTGCTGATTAGACACAGATGGGAGGTGATTGGTTGCGCGGGTGAAGCTAGAGATGGCTGGGCAAAGAGGTTAGCGGTAGCGGCGCGTAGCCTTGACGACCATGGAGAAGACGCCGGACTCGTCGCGTGCGACGACGAGGGAGACGTGGCGATTGATGGCCACTTCAGCCTGAAGCAACTGTTGGCTGGTGGTGTTGACGTCGGTGGCGTAGGTGAGGGTGACGGTGCGGCCAAGCTGCTCAACGACAGTGATGCGGGAGGTGGAGTTGCCAAAGGCACCGAGGTAATTGGGGTCGACTTTGACGGAGCCGGCGCCAAAGAGCTTTTGGATGCGGCTGCTGACGGTGGCGTTGAGAGCGCCGCCGAGTAGCGCATCGGTGGTGGGATTGCTGATGGCCTGCTCCTGTTGCTGGGTGTAGAGGCGCTGCTGGTTGGCGGTGTGGCCGAGCGCAAGCAATGCGACGACGTCTGCCTCGGGGAGCGGAGGATCGCTGCGATAGGAGACGCTGAGCTTCTGCGGAGAGCCGTGCAGGCCGAGGGAGATGTCGTAGTCCTCGACATGAGCCGTGGCGCTGAGGTCAATGACGGGCTCGATGCGGACCGGGTTGGTAAAGGTGATGTCGCCGCGCTCGAGATCGTAGCGCGTTCCGGCGATGAGAGCGCTGCCCTCAGTGACGGAGACGGCGCCGAGGAGCGAAGGCGCGGCCAGCGTGCCGCGGAGGCGGAGATCCACGTCGCCGGCCAGCTTGGCAAATGCGTTCTGGAAGTTCAACTGCGGCGAGGAGGCGATGTGCACGTCGAGGCGGACGTGATTCGAGGGAGCGCCGGGCGGCGCGACAGTCTGGACAGAAGAGCTGGCCTGGGCGGCGAGGGCTACCAGGTCGAGGTCGGGGCTGACGGCAAAGCGCGTGATGAGGACATCGCCCCTGAGGAGGATGTTATTCTGCGGGCCCTGAAGCTGCAGCGTGAGGTCGGCCAGAGAGCTTACGCCTTCAGGGTAGCGAATGTGAACGCCTTTGCCCGTGACCGTGAGGTCGGCAAAGATTCCGTGCTGATAGGCGAGGTAACCGCCGAGCGAGAGCTGACCGCCACCGGTCATGGCGGTGAGGGACTTGACTTCAAGGCGGTTCTGATTGAACTCGAGCGTGCCGCGCAACTGGCTGAGTCCGTTGGGCAAATCTTCAAGGGAGAGCGCGCCGTTCTGGAAATCGACACGGCCCTGCAGGCCGGGATGCTGAAGAGGGCCGTGCGCTTCAACCTGGAAGGTGGTGACGCCGCTGGCGGTGAGGTCAGGATCGAGGGTTTCAGCGAGCTTGAGGTTGATGGAACCGCTGGCGGCGAGATCGAGTTCCCGCGCGCCTTCAAGCGAGAGGCTTCCCTGCGCGCGCAAATCGGTGTTTTCGCCGGTGACATGGAGGGGATCGAGATGAATTGTGCCGGCGGCCAGGGTAGCGTGTGCGTCGCCTTCACTTTCGAGAGGCACACCGGCGATAGTGACCGCCAACTGGCGAAGGTTGGCATCGCCGCGAAGCTGCTTGAAATCGGAGAGCGGACCATCGATGGTAACCGCTCCGGCGAGCGCTGAGTCGGCGCTGAAAGCTTCAACGTGCGCCATGCGGAATAGGGCGCCAATGTTGAAGCGGGAGAATTCGAGGCGGGCCCGGGTTTCGTAGCCGGTCCGCAACGCCGTCTGGCCTTTGAGGTTGAGATCGGCTCCCTGCAACTCGGTGGTTGCGTCGTAAGCGAGGGTGTGACTGGCGGTGTGCGCGGAAACTTCGAAGACGCCAAATTCCTGGCCGCCTAATGTGAGGGAGCCGACGGTTGCGTGTGCCGTCAGGCGTGGATCGTCAAACGAGCCAGAGCCGGCGATGGAGACAGCGAGCTTGCCGTCGGCTTCAAGATTGTGGCGGCTTACCCAGCCGATTTGGGCGATTTCGATTCCAGCGGCATGCGCATCGAGGGTGAAGGTTTTGGCGCTGAAGTCGTAGCTTCCTGAGGCCGAGAGGTCGCCGCCCGCGTCGCTGGCGCGGGCCGAAGACACTTTGAGCACGTGATGAGCGAACGCGCCTTCTATCCTGACTCGCGTAATCGGTTCTCCATCGATGACGCCGCGATCCATCTCCACTGAGCCAGAGCCTTCCAGATCGCGGAGCGGCCCGTCGGCCTGGATCTGCGCATTGAATGCGCCAGTCAT
>JBEKAJ010000053.1:0-15518 GCA_050018295.1 Occallatibacter sp.
CCGGATGGGATAACGAGCGAATCGTTAGTATAAAGCGCACGACCCGGCCAGCTGCTCAGATTCCGCTTCCTCACATGGCACAAGGGAGCGCCGCACCCGCTCAGGCAGCCACTAATCCCTGCTCATGGGCCACCGATCACTTTCCTTTAATCTCTAAAGCTCTGATCTCCGTTCTCTGACCCCTGAAACCTGCTTTTCACTGCGCGCCATCCGCGCTCTTGATAAACGCCGCCACCCGGTCGTGAAGTTGCTTCCGGCATTCGTTGCGCACATATGCCATGTGCCCCGATTCGTACCAGTCGTACTCGATGTTCTTCGTCAGTGACGCTGGAATCGGCAGATGCTGCTCTTCGTACTCCGCGGCAAAAAACGGTGTGGCCAGGTCGTAGTAGCCGTCGTTCACCATCACCTTCAGTCGCGGATTCGTCTTCATCGCCTCGGCCAGGTCTGCGCTCACGTTAAGCCCGATCGCGCTCCTGAACGTGCCGCCGGGGCCTTGCCGCATCATGTTCCAGCCGGCGCCGTCAAACAGCGCATGCGGCAGGTACGTCTGGCCCTCGCCGTATTTCAGATTCTGCCGAAGGTACAAATTCACCAGCGAAAAGTAAGCCGACGAAATCGCCGCGCTCTGCGGGTCGTACTCCGACCCCTCGCTCAGAGGATCGAGCGTCGGCCCCAGAAACCGCGTGTCGTATCGTCCCGTCGTCATCCCCTCTGGGTCGTCGAATGTCTTCTCAAACTCGCTGGCGGTCACGCGCAGGTCGGCCTTGATCAGGTAATCCACCGGCAACCCGGTGTACTCGTGCAGCTTCTCTGCCACCGACTGCTTCTCCGCGTCGCTCAAATTGTTTCCTTGCGCCAGCGCGTGCATATATTCGCCCATCGCGAAGTCTCCCACCTCTTTCAGGAAGGGCTCTAGCGCCGGTGGTTCAGGCGACAACTTCTTGTGGTACCACGCAGTCGCTGCGTAGGTAGGCAGCGCAAGCTCGTACGGAAGATCCATGCCGGGCCGTGGCGCGCCTGTCGCCATGGGAAAGCTGAAAATCTCTCCCAGCAGCATCACTCCGTTCAGGTCAACGCTCTTCTCGTTTTCCAGAATGTTCGCCAGCACCGCCGACCGTGTCGTCCCATAGCTCTCTCCAAATAGAAATTTCGGCGAGTTCCACCGGCCGTACTTCACCAGAAAGCGCGCGATGAAACGAGCAAACGCCTCTGCGTCCTGGTCAACTCCCCAGAACGCCTTTCCCGCGTCCTTGCCTGCCAGCCGGCCAAAGCCCGTTCCCGGCATGTCGATGAATACTTCGTCGCTCACGTCGAGCAGGCAATCCGTATTGTCGATCAGCTTGTAGGGAGCGCCCGGCAGATGCGTGTCGCCCGCCGTCTCCACATACTTCGGCCCCAGCGATCCCATGTGCAGCCACATGGTCGAGCTGCCCGGCCCGCCGTTGTAAAAAAACGTGATGGGCCGATCCTCGGCATTCGCGCCCGTCTTGAAATAGGCCACGTAAAACATGTGCGCCACAGGCGGCGCATCGGCCGGCTCCTTCGGCGCCGCAAGTGCAAGCTGCGAGCCCGGCAGCGGCTTGCCGTCCGGCCCCAGCTGCGCATCGTCGGTGTCGGTCGCCCCCACCGTGATCGTGCCCGCAATCGCCGTGTACGCGATATGCTGCCCGCCCACATCGATGGAGCCCTGCGTGGTTGAGTCTGGTGGTGGCGGCGGCTCTGTAGCTTTCGTGCTCTTCTCTGTGGGGGCGTCGGGATTCGCGGCGGGTTTTTCGTCCTGTGCGCGAAGTACCGGAGCCAGAACAAGGACGGGAAGGGAGAGAACGGCAACCAGAATGGTAGCAATGGATTTCATGGAAAGGCCTCCAGGACGATGGGGTCAAGCAGGGGAACAGTATAGAACGCCGCGCAGAGCAGAGAACCAAGGACTGTTCCCAATTCCTACTCACTGATCACTGTTTCTCCGTGATCCTCGGCCGGCTCTCAGCCTGCAATTGCTTCGACACCTGCTCAACCTCGCGGAAGACGCGCAGCAGATTCCCGCCCAGAATCTTCCTGCAGTCCTCGGCCGAATACCCGCGAGCCATCAATGCCGCGGTGATCTTCGGAAAATCGGCTGGCGAGTCAAGCCCCTCAGGCAATTGGCCATTCACTCCGTCGAAGTCCGACCCCAGCCCCACATGATCCACTCCCGCCACCTTCGCAATATGATCGATGTGGTCGATGAGAACTGAGAACGGCGGTCGTGGAATGCGGTCTGCCGCGGCCCGCTGCAGCTTGTCGATCTCAGCCTGCGTCGTCTCTTTGCCCTCGGCCTTATTCTTCGCCTTCAGGGCGTCAATCTCTTTCTGCACCTCTGGCTCCATGGCCTTCAGCGCGTTGCGGTAGTCCTGCGAGAGAAACGCGGAGTAGAAGTTCACCATGACCACGCCGCCCTTCGAATCTGGGCCCCCGTATGTGGCGATCGCGCGCAGCATGTTGTCGCTCATGTTGCGCGGCGCGTCGCACAGCGCCCGCGCCGACGAGTGCGACGCAATCACCGGCGCCCGCGAAATGTTCAGCGTCCGGAAAAACGTGCGGTCCGACACGTGCGACACGTCCACAATCATGCCCAGCCGGTTCATCTCGTATACTACGTCCTTGCCGAACTCGCTCAGCCCCTGCTCGGTGTGCGGCACCCTCGTGTCGTCAATGTCGCCCGAGCTGTCGGCCCATCCGTTCGAGTTGGCCCACGTCAGCGTCATGTAGCGCACGCCCAGCGCATAGTACTGGCGCAACAGCCCCAGCGAGTCCTCGATCGAGTGGCCGCCCTCAATCCCCATCAGCGCCGCAATCTTGTGCTGCCGGCGCGCCCACTCGATTCCCTCCGGAGACGTCACCAACTCCATCTGATCGGAGTGCTTCGCCGCCTGTTGTTTGACGGCATCAATCAGTTCCAGGGTCCGATGAGCGTACTGGCCTTTGAATCGAGCCGGATCGACCCAAATCGAAAAGAACTCCGCACCCAGGTTCCCCTTGCGGGCGGTCTCCAGGTTCCAGTTGCCGCCGTTCAGCGGATCGCCGAGGTCGAAGTGCTCATCAAGGAGCCGTTGCGGCGTGTCGGCGTGCGTGTCGATCACGATAGCGGAACGATGAACTGCTTCAGGCGTGAGCGCTTTGGGCTTGGTCATAGTGGATGATGGACTGGCTTGGCTCTGGCCCAAGGCCAGGGCCGGAATTGCAGCGAAGAGCAAAGCATACACCGGTGAACAGCGCATAGACTTGCGATGAGTCTATACCAACCGCGCGAGAGTCGGGACCCGGCTAGGTTCACCGGCCTGCAACCTCGGCAATTACTATCCTGACTCCAGGAACCGCTGCAATCGGAGACCGATCCACCAGGTATGTACTCACCCAAATTCAATCAAGTTCACGATCGTTGCATCCTGCTTGAAGCCATGCGGACCTATTCGTTCGCGACGCTCTTCGGTCCGGCGTCCGGCGTGCAATCGGGCGCGAGCGCCGTGGCAACCCATTTGCCCCTCGTCGTCAAGGATGAGGGCGAACACGGCCTTCTTGGAGGCCATTTCGCCAAAGCCAATCCCCACTGGCAGGCGCTCGCCGGACGTGAAACTCTCGTCGTCTTCGCGGGGCCGCACAGTTACGTTTCTCCAACGCTCTATGTTGAAGAACTCTCAGTGCCCACATGGAACTACATCGCTATTCACGCTTACGGGACGCTCTCGCTCGTCGACGACGATCCCGGTAAAGAAGCCCTTCTGGCCGATCTCATCGCTGTAAATGAGCCTGCTTTCATGGATCGTTGGCGTGCGATGCCCGACGGGTTTCGCCGCACCTTGCTCGCGGGCATCATCGGCTTTCGCATTCCCATCGCGCGCATCGAAGGCAAGTTTAAGCTCAGCCAGAACCGTTCCCCTCAGGAGCGCAGCAATGTGCATGATGCCCAGTCCGCGGGCTCACCGGATGAGCACGCTCTGGCGCGGTGGATGGAGCGCCTGCTGGGCTCGAGCGACCCATCCTGACTGTGGCCCTGCATGCATCCTGCGAATCCAGCATTTGTTATACTTGCAGGGGTAGCAACCCTGCGGAAGTGGTGAAATTGGCAGACACACCATCTTGAGGGGGTGGCGCCCAAAAGGCATAGGGGTTCAAGTCCCCTCTTCCGCACCAAAACATTTTCGCGTCCGGGCCGATCGCCATTGTTCAGGCCTCCGCACGCATGGAAAGCAGCTTAAGAAATGCAAATTTTCTTTTACTTTGTTGTCACCCTGCACATACTCGTGTGCTTCTTCCTGATCGGTGTCGTCCTGCTGCAGCAGGGCCGCTCGGCCGACTTGGCAGGTGCCTTCGGCGGCCAGGGTTCGCAAACCGCATTCGGTCCTCGCGCCGCCGCCAACGTGCTCACCCGCCTCACCACCTGGTCGGCGATCATCTTCATGTGCACGTCCATCAGCCTGGTGGTTCTCTTTGTGCGCTCCACTAACGCGCACTCCGTGCTGGATACCGGTCACTCCGCGCCGGCCAGCGCTCCCACAAAACCGGGCAAGTAACCTCACTGGCCGCTGCCGTCATCACTCATTTTGCCGGTGGCGCTGGCTGTGCGGGCTCCGACGTATCGGCCGGCGTACCGCTCTTGTTTTCGCCGGTATTCGCGGGCTTGGTAGGATGCAGCTTGCGCATCTCCTTGGCGCCGACCTCTGGATCCATCAGCTTCACCTTGATGTCGGTGGCGAACATTCCGGAGCTCCATTTCATGTAATAAATCTTCCCCGCCTCGGCTTGGACTCGAATTCTCTCGGCCTGGCCCCTTGTCTGGTTGACCGCCGCGGCGCTGGACATAATGATGCTGGGTCCGTAGTACATTTTCGCCATCCCGGCAACGACGACCGTGCCCGGATCCACCTCAGTCCAGGCATATTCGCCATTGAGCAACGTGGCCAGATAGACGCCATTGACATAAAGATGGTCATGAGAGGCAGAACCGACGGCTCCACCTGGCCGGTAAATGCAGATGATCGTCTTGCCCTCGGAAGGCGCTGCCGGCATGGGCGGCATCTCCTTGGCAGGCGAAGCGGCTTGCGGCTGACCCTGAGCGGCTGGCACGGCTTGTTGCTGATCCTGCGCAGCCGCAACAAAAGAACCGCAGAAAAGCAACAGCGCGCAGCAGGCCAGGGGAAGCGACAAGAGCGTCGCAAACAGGCAACTCGTTTTCTTCATGGCAAGTCTCCTCGCACGAACGTGCGTTTCAGTGTGTTGAGTAACTGAACAGGGACCCGGTAACAGACACGGGAAGGATAGTCGCGTCCAAGGCGAAGTCAGTGTTGCAAATCACCTTTGCGAGTGACGAGCCTCAATCGAAATGGACCGGAAATTAGGCACCCAGCTAGGGATCTAGGCCAATCCGCCCCAAGGTCGGTTCCAGGAAAAGGCACAGACGTCGATTCCGCGGCGAAAAGCTGATCCCTGATCTCTGACCCCTGATCCCTGTTCTCACACCGGAGGCATCGCGTCCACCACTGGCACGCCCGCCGGCGGCGTGAAGTGAAAGGTCTGCGCCGGAATCTCCGCCCCAGGCTGCTCGCCGGTGAACGCGAACCGGGTGATCGCCCCGTCGGCCTCCTCCACCTCAATCGCGGTAATCGCTCCTGCAGCCGTCACCGTCAGTGCCAGCCGCGTCACGCGTTTCTCCTGGCCTTTGGGCTGGCCGGTCAGCGTAAAGCAGCCATTGGACGCCTCGGCCACGGTCAGGCCTGTCAGCTCCTTTTCGAGCTGCGTGTGGCCCAGCAGAAAACGCAGCGGCGAGCGCAGGTCGTCCAACTCACTTGCCGGAATGCGCTGCACCTGGGCATCGCCCGTTGTGTAGAACCACGCATATTTGCCGTCAAGAAGGAAGATCTTCCCCGGCGGAGTGCTGTATTGCCACATCATGCGGCCCGGCTTGCGCAGGAAAAGAGTGCCGCTTTCGGTCCGCGTCATGCCCAGTCCCGCATAGCTTTCGCTGAACCCGGCCTTCAGTGATTGCAACTGATCGTAGCGGCGGTCGACACGCTGCGCCAGTTCATGCGCCGAAGGAATGTTTTGCTGTGCGGGAATGGTTGTAACAGAAAACAAAACGGCGGCCACAACAAGGCCGCCGCTCAGCATAAACACTCGTCTCTTCATTGGCCAAGCGTCTGCGTGCAGTTCACGCCGCCGGCAGGGTCGAACTTGATTTGCCCCGATTCATCGGTGCAGTAGCCGCGGTCGCCTGTCTTTCCCACGCTCTGCGGCTTGGCCGTTACGGTAAAGCTATTGAAGCGATCCACATTGTTCGCCGTCACCTTGTCCCCGCACGCAATCGTGAACTCGTATCCCTGCTTGAAACCTGAAGCCAGGTCCGACGGCAGCAGTTGCGAGCTCGCCGGGGTCGGCGGGCCGGAGTGCGGATCTCCCCCAAGCGCCTCCAGAGTGCAGGCATATCCAGTCGCGGGATACGACTCCGCATACATCATCTGCGCTTGGACGATCTTCTGCAGGGAGTTCACCGCGGACAGAGAATTCGCTCGTTTCGTATAGACGCCGATACTTGCGATCGCCAGCAGAGAAAGAATCGCGATGATCGCCATCACGATGAGCAACTCCATCAGGGTGAATCCATTGGTCGTGGTAAGACGGTGCGCGCGATTGCGGCAAAAGAGCGAAGACCTGCGATTCATGGAATTCCCAAAGCCTCGTGAAACAGGCCGGCTTTCCCCGGCCATCTGTCAAGATGCTACAACGTACAGACGCGATTGGGAAATGGATCGCTCGAAGAGCAGCCCCTAGCCGTTAGCTATTAGCCTTTTGCTCTTGGTGCCTATTCGAGCGGATCGAATGAGCCCGGGGAGGGCTGAGTAAGATGAGCCTTCAATGTACGGCACAAATGTCAACTCTCAACTGACGAAGCTAAAAGCTAAGAGCTAATAGCTATTAGCTGTTCTCAGCACACCAGCCGTGTGCGGCTCAGCTTTACGCCATCCAGACGGCCCAGCAGCGTTACGGCGATGTTCTCCGGCTTGAAGAGCTGCTGCGCCTTCGTCTGCACCTCGCCAGCATCCACCGCTTCAATCCGCGCAATCACCTCGTCGGCCGAGAAGAACTGGTGGAAATACATCTCCTGCCGGGCCAGGTTGGCCATGCGTGCACTCGAGCTCTCCAGGCCCAGCAGAATGTTGCCCTTCAGTTGGTCCTTCGCGCGGGTCAGTTCCTCAGCCCCAATCGGGCTCTCCTTCAGGTTGCGGAACTCCGCCAGAATCAGGTCCACCACTTCCAGCGCTTTGCCTGCGGATGTGCCGGCGTAAACGCAGAGGTTTCCCGTGTCGCGGTAGGGGTTCATGTCGGAGTAAACCGAGTAGGCAAGTCCCCGCTCCTCGCGGATGTTCTGGAACAGCCTGCTGCTCATGCCGCCGCCCAGTACCGTGTTCAGGATCGATGTCGCGTACCGGCTCTCATCCGTGACCGGCGGCGCGGGAACGCCCAGGCAGATCTGCACCTGCTCTAGCGCCTTCTTGTTGCGCAGAATAATCCGCGCGCTTGGCTCGGGCGCTGACAGTTCACTGAGCGTTTGGCCACCGGCCAGAATGGAGAACTTTTCTGCCACAGCCTCCACAAACCGGTCGTGGTCCAGATTCCCCGCCGCGGAGAACACCATATTCCCGCCGTGGAACCGGTCGCCATGGTAACCCAAAAGCTGTTCCTGGCCAAGCCGTCCCACCGTTTCCGTCGTTCCCAGAATCGGCTTGCCCAGCGGATGCCCCTTCCAGAAGCTTTGTGTGAACAGCTCGTGCACCAGCACGTCCGGATTGTCCTCGTCGATCTTGATCTCTTCCAGAATCACGCCGCGCTCGCGTTCGATGTCCGGCAGAGCAAACGTCGGATTCAGAACCATATCCGTCAACACGTCCAGCGCAATGGGCACATGGTCCGAAAGCGACTTCACATTGAAGCAGATGGTTTCCTTGCTCGTGAACGCGTCCAGGTTGCCGCCAATCGAGTCCATCTCGCGGGCAATCTTCTGCGCCGAACGCAACTTGGTGCCCTTGAAAAGCATGTGCTCCACAAAGTGCGAGATGCCGTTCATCTCCGCGCTTTCGCACCGCGACCCCGACTTGATCCACACCCCCATGGCCACCGAATGCAGGTGGTCCATGCGCTCGGTCAGCACAATCAGGCCGTTCGGCAGCTCGGTGCGGCGAAGATTTCGCTCAGTGTTCATGGGCATCCAGTCGAACCTCGATTGTAGGCCATCTGCCACGGCTCTGCGCCCACCCGGGAGATTCGAGCCGGGTTCGAGCATCGTGCTGCGCGAGCGGCTATCATGCTCAGAGTTGTGCCCGAGAATCCTGACCAACTCGTTCCCTTAGGCCCTGCCGTCCCTGGCGATGAAAGCTGCGTTCCTCTATTTGGATTGGATGCCGCAGCTCTTGCCGCGGTTCTGGCAATGGAAGGGGAGCCGCCTTGGCGCGCTAATCAGATCGTTGAAGCTATTTATTGTCAATATATTACAGAGTTGTCCTCTATTACTACATTATCTTTGGAATTACGCCGAAAACTCGCCGATCAGGGTTGGCGAATCGGCCGTCCGGAGATCGTGAAGGCCTTTCAATCCGTCGACGGAACAGAGCGTTATTTGATCCACTGCTCTGGTCCAAAGGCTGAAACCGTAGAAACGGTCTGGATGCCCGACGGTGACGATGGCGAAGCTGGCGATGGATCCGACGAATCCAGCGCCGGTGGCCAGACAAAAGACTGGCGCCGCGCCACAATTTGCGTCTCCTCGCAGGTCGGCTGCGCCGTCAATTGCCAGTTCTGCCTCACCGCGAAGCTGGGTCTTCAACGCAATCTGACACCGGGCGAGATCGCCGGCCAGGTGGTTACCGTCCTCGATCGCCACGCCGTCCGCATGGGCCGCGACCGAGTCAACCTGGTTTTCATGGGGATGGGCGAGCCGTTCCTCAACTATGACAACCTCATGGCCGCGGTGCGCCTGCTTGTGCATGAAGTCAGCCTGAGCCCCCAGCGCATGACCGTCTCGACCTCCGGAATCGTACCAGGCATCGAACGCTTCGCCGAAGAGCCATCCGATCTTCGCCCCAAATTGGCCATCAGCCTCAACGCGCCCAACGACCAAATCCGCGCCGAGATCATGCCCATCAACCGCAAGTGGCCCATCTCGGAAGTGATTGACGCCGTGCGCCGCGTCCGCTTCCGCCCGCACGAACGCATCACCTTCGAATACGTCCTGCTCGGCGGCGTCACTGACCGCCCGGAGCACGCGCGTGAACTCGCCCGCCTTGTGCGCCGCACCGGCCTGCCCGCCAAAGTGAATTTGATCGCCTGGAATCCCGGGCCGGACTTCCACTACACGACCCCAAAACCCGAAACAGCGGAGCTGTTCAAACAAGCTCTCACCGCCGACGGCATTCCCGCCTACATCCGCCAGCCGCGCGGCCGCGACATCTTCGCCGCCTGCGGCCAGCTCAAGCGCACCGTCGAGGGGTAGGTTCGGTTCGCCCCCGCTGGAGTGAGCTTGTTTACTGACTCGCCGGCATCGCGAGAGGCTTCACGCTCCCGCAGTCCGGGCCTTCGTAAGTCGAGGTCGACTGCGTCGTCATGTCAATCGGGCTGGTGGTCGATCCCGTCTGCGTGGTTCCCGTCATGTGCACGGTCGTCTTGGTGGTGTTGGCGTCGACAAACGTCGTCTGCACCGTCCCGGTCGCGTTCATCTGTCCCGTACAGACCATGTTCGCGGTCATGCCGGTCGGCGTCATCACGACATTGGTCATCGTGCAGTTTCCCTTGGACGGACGGGAGTACGGGCCGCCGTACTTGTCGATCATCGCTTGGGTCACGCACACCTGCATCGTTTGCGGCGGGATCTGCGGCATCTGCATCCCCGGCGGCAATTGCACTCCCGGAGGCAACTGCGGCGCGCTGGCCCCGCCCATGCTCATGGTGACCGTCTCTTCCCACAGACCCGGCTTCTGCTTTCCCTGGCCCTGACCAACTGCCGAAAGTGCAATAAGACAAACTGCCAACATAAGCGAAACTTGCATCTTGCTCATACATCCTCCTCGTCGCGCAGGTGAGGGAAGCGCGCACCTCGACTCTATCCCATGCCGTCTTGGGCTGAAAAGAATTTCTTATTGAGGATTTCGTGTCCGACCGATGCGTTTCCGGGCCAACTCCAGGACGGCGTCGGCCAAGCGGCTCGCGGTGTGGCGCACCACGTTCTCTTCACTCGCAAAGTTGCCCGCGACGCAGCGCACTCCCAGCGCTTCGATGCGCTTTATGTCGGGCTCGATCGGTGCCGCGCCCTCTGCCGCGTACCGTGCAACCGTCGCGGGCGAAAACTGCCCGGTATTCACGATGGCGTAATCGAAGATTTGCGTCCGCGTGTGCTCGTGGATGCGCTCGATGTGCTCTGAAGCGGTCAAGTTCAGGCTCTCGTTGGCTTGCGTCATTAGGTTACAGATGTAGACACGCACGCCGCGCGCCGCTCCCAGCGCCGCGGGGATTCCGTCCACCAGCAAATTGGTGATGAGCGAGGTGTATAACGAGCCCGGCCCGACCGTGATCACATCGGCGCGCTCGATCGCCTCCAGCGTCTCCGGTAGAGGCGCGGGCCGCGGCGGATCGAGCGTCAGCTCCACAATGCGCCGCTTGCTCGCCGTGATCTTCGTCTCGCCGCGCACGACTGTGCCGTCGTCCATGCTCGCCACCAGCGTGGCATTCGCCGTCGTGGCCGGATAAATCCTGCCCCGCGTTGCCAGAATCTTCGAAGCCAGTTGCACGGCCTGCGCAAAGTCCCCCGTGATCTCCGTCAGTGCCGCCACAAACAGGTTGCCG
This sequence comes from Occallatibacter sp., assembly GCA_050018295.1. Classification (GTDB taxonomy): domain Bacteria; phylum Acidobacteriota; class Terriglobia; order Terriglobales; family Acidobacteriaceae; genus Telmatobacter. The sequence goes on from JBEKAJ010000053.1 coordinate 10,870, forward strand.
AAGTTGTGTCCTTTCAGCCCATTCCCGCCGCGAAACCGATGCGTAAACAGCTTCGCCAGAAGATCCTCTTCTTCACTCAGCGCAACCATGCAGTTGCGCAAATCACCCGGTGGCAGCATGTTGAAGTCCTGCCGCAGCCGGCCCGACGACCCTCCGTCGTCGGTCACTGTAACCACAGCGGCCAAGTCGGCAATGGCGCAGCCGGTGTCAAAATTCTGGCCCGGCGCGGAAACATGCCGGCGCAGTCCGCGCAGCAGAGTGGAAAGGCCCGTTCCGCCGCCAATGGCCACAACGCGCACCCCCGGCGCGAGAGACCGAGCGGCATGCTCGGGATTCGGCGCCCGTGCGCGCTCACTTTTTCCTTTGGGAGAGTTCAAGGCACGACCTACGGGATTTCAGGATAAAGCAATTCGGTGAAGCGCGGATCGTCCACCATGTTCTGGAAGTCGTTATCGACGCGTGCCTGCAGCCGGTTCTTCGGATTCAGCTCAATCGCTCGGGCCAGGTTGTTCAGGCAGTCCTGCACGCGCCCGGTAATGGCTTCCAGCACCGCCAACCCGTAGAACGCATAGTCTGCGTCGGGATGGCCGGTTAGAATGGTGTTGAACTGCTCGCGCGCTTCCTCGTAGTAGCCGGTGTTCAATTGCGATATGGCATAGTCGTAGTGCTCCTCGGGCGTCAGAAACGAGAGGCTGCCTTTCTCCATCTGCCGCCGGCAGGTGACGATATACACCCGGCAGCGGTCCTGCAGCTCTGCAGGCGCTTCAGGAAGCAGCTTCTCCAGCGCGACGAGCGCCTTCTCGTACTTGCCTTGCTGCAGCAGTTGCACTGCGGCCTGGTAGTGCTGAACGGCAGCCTCATTGCCCGTGCGGCCGCGGCCATCCGGCTGGCCGGCCGCTGCTGAAGTTTTCTTGCGGCTGGGGGCCGCGGATCGTGCCTCTTGCGTCATGAGTTTTCCAGAAGCGCGCATTCCTTTCCCTTTGACGCCGCTTAATCGGCGGGCAGGGAACTGCTCTCGGGGAACAACGCTACTTAGGCCATGTTTATACGCAGAACCCCGCGTTCCGTCAATGGGTCATCCTCGACGTTGGGTTAGCCGCGCTTCGTGGCTGCTGATTTGCCGTAGATCGCCGGGTTCAGTGTGGGATCGTTGTACATTTTCAATTGCCGGTAAAGTTTAAAGCGCCGTGTGCCGCCAAGTGTCTCCTGCCACAGCGCATCGAGACATCCGGCAAGGTCAGTTCGCTGCTCTTCGAGAATCTTGAGCCGCTCGCGATTGCGTTCCGCATGCCCCGGCGGCGCATCCCCCCGCTCCGCCTCTTCTCGCGTGTGGTAGATCTTCAGCGCCAGGATCGAAAGCCGGTCGATCATCAGACCCGGCGACTCGGAATGGAGCAGCGCAGCGGGATTCGGTAGGCCGCGCTGTTCCAGACAGCTCTGCGTCGCGCGGTCCAACTCCTCCACCAGATCGTTGCGCAGTTGGTTGGCCCGGTCGATCCGCCGCTTCACCTCGGCAATCTCCGCGTCGCTCGCGCCGGGCGCACGCGCCTCGTCTTCGATGTGCCACAGATCGAAGTTCGCACGGTGCTGGCGTGCGACAAGGCTCAGCCAGTCGCCTTCCACGCTGCTCAGCTTGCCGCCTGGCGCGGCAGGGGCGGGGAAGGGTCCATCGCCTCCCGCATTCAGCGGCCCGTGCCACTCCCGCGTCAGCCGATCCTCAAGCGCCACAATCTCCGTCGCCGAAACCATCTCTCGCTGTCCTTCTTGTTGCGCGGTTCCCGGGGGCCGCAGGCTTCATCCTAGATCGACGGTGATCGCGGCTCCAAGTCAAGCGTCTCCCGCGCGGGCATTGCTAGCCGGCGCGTTCACCAAAATTCAGTTGTGGCGGGGTTGTTGCAGCCACGGGGTGGTGAGCTCGCTGGGAATCGAACCCAGGACCCACGCCTTAAAAGGGCGTTGCTCTACCAACTGAGCTACGAGCTCGCAATCGCGGTTCCAGGGTTCACGCAACCCCGAAGCCGCGCCAATCAAGTCAATGCGACCACCAGGAAGCAGCGACCCTGAACACGCTCTGCAACGGGTACGAATACCCTGGAACCGCCGTTCAGGCCGCTCTTTCCAAACTACCACAAAGTGAGTTACGTCCCAGGGCAGGGAATCCACACCTCATTGGGTGTACCCTTGCGCTCCGCAACCTGCCGCGAATCGCAACACCCCATCCTCCGCGGCGCCGTTCGGAAAACATTTTCAGCTTGGTAACTAAAACCGCTGGTACGATGGTACCCGTGGGCCGCGCAGAAGCGATTACAAACGGGGGATAAAAGCGCGCATCGCTTAGAAAATGAGGTAGTTCCGGCCTTTTCGATGGCTTGAAAGTGTTAGCTCGGTGGCCGTGCAAGTGTTATTGTTCTGGCGGCCGAGGCGACACTACGATTACCTCTAAGGATTCATCCGCCATCCGGGTTCGCGTTTCCGGTGTTCTGTATCGCAACAGCCGCATCTGGGCTCAGTAAAAATCGGGATTCGTGCATGGCGGAGTTGCAGCACTATACCTTGGGATAGATTATGACGGAACGCAAAGGGCAACTCGACCCGAACGAGCCCCCGGATGATGTGGCGTCGCTCTACTCTTGGGCGAACTTGCACGGGGCGAAGTACCGCGACTTTTCCGCCTCCCGTGCGCAAACCCGTGAGAAGGCCCGGCAACGCGTTGAGCAAGCCATGGAAGAGGAACATCAACGATCGCAGCAAAGCCAGGAACCAAAACAGGAGCCAAAGCGTGGCAACGGCGACACGCGCAAGGAGGAAACTGTGCCGCAGCAGGCCGCGCAACAGCCCCCCTCCCAGCCGCCTCGCTCCGCTCAACCTACCGCACCACCCCCCGATCGGCCGAATCCAGACCGCCCGAATATCGATCGGCCGCACACGGAGCACCCCATCCGCGAAGATCTTGCTTCCGCTCTCCGCGGCTTAGCCGTGCCGCCGTCATACCGGCAGCCAAGTCAGGCGCCGCACGCTCCCATGCGCGAAGAAAACTACATGCCGCCGCGCAACTCTTGGTCTGCCCCCGATCCCGCCGAAAATGCGGGCCGTCCGGCGTGGCTCATGCCCGAGCGGACAGAGGCCTCAATCCCCGCCGGCCTTCCGCCGGCTCCCGAGGATACGCTGCAGGGATCGCGCGAACGTCTCGCCACGCGCTGGTTCGCCCTGCGCGGCGTCCTTGAAGGCAGCGCGCCGCCCACGCAAGCTGCGCCGGCCCCGTTGCCCGCACGTCCTCCGGTGATGGCCGTCTTCTCGCTTGCCGGCGGCGTGGGCAAAACCAGCCTTGTGGCCACACTCGGCCGCGCACTCTCCGCCCGCGGCGAGCGCGTTTTGCTCGTCGACACCGCGGCCTATGGCCTGTTGCCCTTCTTCTTCGGCGCAGGCGATCAGCGCCCCGGAATGTTGCGCACCTTCAGCCCTCCGGCCGCGAGCGGCGACGCTCCCATTCAGATGATCACTCTCGACCCCGAAATGTTTGGACCCGAAACCGCGCCGCAAGAGGCTCTCACCGCCGAAATCTCTAAGCATGCGCGCGGAGTGGGCCGCGTCATTGTCGATCTGGCCACCGCGTCCGGAGCCACCACCCGCCGCATTATGCGCCTGGCGCCGCAGATCCTCGTGCCACTGATCCCCGACATGAATTCCGTGGTCAGCGTCAGCTCCATTGACGCCTTCTTCGATCACAACGGCGGCGCATCCGCCAACCCTTCGATGCCCCACTATGTGCTCAACCAGTTTGACGTCTCGCTTCCGCTCCATCTGGATGTGCGGGAGGTGCTCCGCGAACAACTGGGCGACCGCTTGCTTCCCTTTGTGCTCCGCCGCGCCCCCGCTGTCAGTGAAGCGCTCGCCGAGGGCATGACCATCATTGACTATGCACCCAACTCCGCCGTGGCCGAAGACTTTGCCAGCCTGGCCAGTTGGGTCAAGAGCCTTTCCGCAGCCGCGACCACAACCTTCCGCGGGGTACGCTGGAGCGAACGATGACCCCGACTGGGATCTGGCAGGACATTGGCGCAGGCGAGAATCTTCTTACCCGGATTCTCCGCCTCCTCTTTCTAATTCTGGCCGCAGTGATTCTCTGCTTTCTGGCTATAGTCCCCCTCAGCTGGCCGCAACAGGCGGTTCTTGGCTTGCTCAGCCTCCTCATGGCTCTCGCCTTGGCGCGTGGCTCTGACTCCTACCTCGTCACTCTCACCCTCATGATGCTGTCCATGTTCTGCACCTTCCGCTACGGATACTGGCGCATCTCTCAGGTCGTTCGCTTCTTTCAGGACCCCGCCAATCACTGGGGCGCCCTGGACGCATTTTTCATCCTCTGCCTGCTTCTTGCCGAGGCTTACGCCTTCGTCATTCTCTTTCTCGGCTACTTCCAGACCATCTGGCCGCTACGCCGAGCCCCCGTCTCGCTGCCTGAGAATCCTGACAACTGGCCCGAGATCGACGTCCTCATCCCGACCTTTAACGAGCCGCTCGACGTCGTCCGCTTCACCGCTCTCGGCGCATTGAACATGGACTGGCCCGCCGACAAGCTGCACGTCTACATCCTCGACGACGGCCGCCGCAAGGAATTCAAGCAATTCGCATTTGAGGCCGGCATCGGCTAC
>JBEKAJ010000054.1:0-15251 GCA_050018295.1 Occallatibacter sp.
CCTCTCCTCCTCGCTCGCCGCGCTCGAGGCCCTCGACTCCATGGAGGCCATCATGGCCGCCAACCTCAGCGCGCGCGCAATCACCACTTCCATCGCCAATGGCCAGGAGCTGCTCCTCTACCGCACCCTCGACCTTCCCGATGATTCCGCGCAGCGCATCTCCGAAATTCAGCGCAGCATCGCCGTCGCCTCCGCCTACTTTGAAGACAAGCTCGGCTCGCGGCCACGGACGCTCTACTACGCAGGGATTCAGGACACCGCCGAATTCGCAGCCTCCGTCGGCGACCCCGCACTTTCCGTCGTTGAGTGGGCTTCGCGCCCCGGCGAAGGCGCCATCACCGCGCTTCCTCAAATCTGTTTTGCCGGCGTCGCAGGCGCGCTGGCGGGAGCGAGCTAGGGTCTGCTAACACTATTGGAGTCGCGGCGACGGGAGCCGGTTTTTCCCAGTTCTAGGAGCAAGGAGCGAACTGTAATGAGTTACTGGAGCGACGAGCGACATCGAAATGGGGAGAAACGGCCCCGTCCCTCCGGGTTGTGGCAAAAATCTCGCCATGCTTCGTTTTCGTCCTCGACGGTGGGGCCGCCACAGCCTTCGGACTCAGCCTCGCCTGACGAGATTTTTGCTCACAACGCCGTCCACACCAATAGTGTTAACAGACCCTGAATGCGCATCACTCTCAATCTCGCCTCTCGCCCCTACGCCAATCTCGGTCCGGCGCTCAAGCGTCTGCGCATCGCTATGGCGGCGCTCGCTTTGCTCTGTCTCCTCTTCTTCCTGGGCCTCCATCTCTTCGACCGCCAGGCCAATGATGCACGCGCCCGCGACCACTCTCTCGACGGCGAGATCGCCCGCGTGCAAGCCGAGCGCGCGGCGGCCGAAACCATGATGCACCGCCCCGACAATGCTCATGTCCTCGTCCAGGCCGAAGCTCTCAATCAGCTCTTCGACCAGAAAGCCTTCTCCTGGACCCTTGCCATGGAAGCCATGGAGACCGTCCTCCCGGGCGGCGTGCAGGTCACTTCCATCGAGCCCATCCGCGCCGAAGACGGTCACATCACCGTCCACGTGCGCGTCGTCGGCCCCCGCGATCGCGCCGACGAACTCGTCGCCAACCTCGAGCGTTCCCGCCGATTCCTCCAGCCCCGCATCGTTGGCGAGAACGCCGAGTCCAGCAACAATCCCTCGCAGCGTCAGGAGGTCATCAGCATCTCCAACCGCTTCGACTTCGATCTGCTTGCTGACTACAACCCGCCCACGTTTGAGGAAGAACGAGCCGCTGCCAGGCCCGCGCACAAGCCCTATTCGACCGTGCCCCTCGGCATCGCCAACCCCAATCGTTCGCACACCGCTCCCGGAGTCCACCAAGGCAGCGCCCGCCCACCCTACACAGAATCCAATCGTGGAGGTCCGCAATGAGCACAAACGGATCATCCTCGACTTGGCGTGAGCGCCTGGCCTCTCCGCTCACTTGGCACGTCGCCGGCGTCGCCGTTTTGCTCGTCCTCGCCATCGTCCTCGCCGTTCGCCTCGGCTTGGACTGGGCTGCCATGAACAGCAATTCCGGCGACGTCCTCGCCGGCAAGCAGATTCAGTTGAAGGCCCTCCAAATTCAAACCGCTCCCCTTCGCGGTCTCGATCAGCGCGTCGAAAAATCTCGCCAGCAGATTGACGCCTTCTACAAAAAGCGCATCCCGTCCGATTACTCCGTCATCTCCAGCCGCATCGGCGAGTTGGCCGTCTCATCCTCGGTCCGCCTCTCGCGTGTGCAGTACGCGCAGGGTAAGCCCGGCTCCGCCCTGACTGAGATCTCCATGGACGCGGGCATCAGTGGCGACTATCCCGCCATCATGCACTTCATTAACAGCCTTGAGCGCGATCAGATCTTCTTCATCATTCGTGGCATGTCGTTGACCGGCCAGCAGGGTGGCCTCGTCAACCTTCGCCTTCGCGTCTCCACCTGGCTGCGTCCCGCCGACGCTGCAGCCAGCGGTCTGCCTATGGCTCCATCTCCCGGCGATGAATCTCCCACTGCCTCCGCGGGCAAGGAGGGCGAGTAATCATGGCCCTCGCTCTTGGAACCGAAAACAAGCGCCAGGTAATTACGGCCAGCGTGCTCGCGGTCATCCTGTTGATCTGCGCCTTCGTGGTTTACCGCATGTTCTTTGGATCATCCACGCCGCCCGAGTCTGCCCCGGCGCCAGCTGCGCTGCAAAATCCGCCCGCTGCACCGTCCGGCGCATCGCCCACCGCGGGCAACGAGGCGCAGCGGCTCTCGAACGCAGGCATCGATCCCTCGCTCCACTTTGACAAGCTGGCCCAGAGCGAAGGCATCGAATACTCCGGCACCGGTCGCAACATCTTCTCCGCCGACTCGGCCCCCATCGCTATTCCAAAGCCACTCGCGCCCGTCCGCCCCAACGGCCCGGCCGCAGCCGCGCAAAATACGCCGCCGCCGCCGCCCAAGCCTCCGGCCATCGATCTCAGATACTTCGGCTACTCCCAGGACGAGCACAAAGTGCTCAAGGCATTCTTCGCCCATGGCGACGACATCTTCATGGCAAAAACCGGCGACATCGTCGACCATCGCTACAAGATTGGCGTCATTCGCCCTCTCAACGTTGAAGTCACTGACCTCGCTTACAACAACACCCAGGTAATCGAGATTTCGCAGCTCTGATTCGCATCATGACCTCTTCCTCGCCAATTCGTTGCGCCTTTCACTCTTCGCAGGGTGCCCCATCGAACGTCTCACGGCGCCCCCGCAAAGCCATCCCCGCCTCCGAGCAGGGCTATGTCATGCTCATTGCCATCTTCCTCATGGCGCTCCTCGTCCTCTCGCTCGCCGTCGCTGCGCCCAAAATTGCCCGCTCCATCCAGCGCGACCGCGACCTCGAGACCTGGCACCGCGGCATGCAATACCGCCGCGCCATTCAGCTCTACTACCGCAAATTCCACGCCTATCCGCCCAACGTCGAGGCGCTCATCAACACCAACGACATCCGCTTCCTGCGCAAGAAGTACATCGATCCCATCACCGGCCAGGATGACTGGAAGCCCGTCATTTTCGGCCAGAACAAGACTCCCACCGCCATGGGCTTCTTCGGTCAGCCGCTCGCCGGAAACGCGTCCACTCTCGCCGGCATCGGCCCCAGCGGCGGAGGTGGCTTGCCAGGAACACAAACCAACGGCGGTCTCTCGGGTGGAGGCCTTTTTGCCCCCAGCCCCTCCGACTCCGGCGGCGGCCAATCGCCCTCCGCTGGCGCATCCGGTTCTACCGATAACTCCGGCTCCTCGTCAGGCGCCACAACCGGCGGCGACAATTCCGGCACAACTGGCTCCACCACAGGCGGCACATCCTCGGGCGCTACTTCATCCACCGGCAGAGGCTCAGCCTCAAGCTCCAGCCCCGGCGGCCCAACGTTCGGCGGCGCGGGAATAATCGGCTTTTCGCCAGCCAGCGACAAGACCTCGATCCTGGTCTACAAGAAAAAGCAGCACTACAACGAGTGGGAGTTCACCTACGACCCGCTCTCCGACATGAAAACCATCGGCGGCGGCAACACAGGCCTGATCGGCCAGCCTGCCACCAATACCACCACCCCGGTCGGTACCTCAGCTTTCCCCCCCAGCCCAAGCCCAACTCCCAATCCAGGGCCTCCCGAGATTCCGGCTCCGCAGCAATAGCCGCGCAACCCGTATTTGGCCCACAAACACAAAAGGCCCGCCCTCCTCGGGCGAGCCTTTGCTTTTGTCTTTGCTTTTCTACTCCCTATTCCCTATTCCCTGCTTTTTACACCTGGAACGACGAACCGCATCCGCAGGTCGACTTCACCTGGGGGTTCTCGAACTTGAATCCGGCAGCCTCCAGCGTTTCCACGTAATCCACCGTGCAGCCATTCAGGTACATGAGCGAGGTGGCGTCCACAAACACCTTTAAGTCTTCAAAATTGAACACCTTGTCCATCATCCCGCCCTGGTTCTCAAAGGCCATGGAATATTGGAACCCCGAGCAGCCTCCGCCCACCACGCCAATGCGCAGCCCGGCCGGAAGCGGGTCCTGGGTGGCCATGATCTCGCGCACCTTGGCGATCGCCTGCGGCGTCAGCACAAGTGGCGCTTTCTTAACGGTTTCCTCGGTCGGTGCAACGGTTGCGGTTGTCGTGGCCATGAACTCTCCCTCGATGTCTTAGAGTGCCTGCTTATTAGGTACTGTACCGTTCGGCGGACCTTTCGACAAGCCCCACTTTGGGTACTCATGCCATTAGATGCACCTCCGCCCCAATAGTCGCTGAACCCTGCCTGCCCCGCTCGCCAGCCCCATCTTCCCCGCCCAATGACCCCGGAACCACCGAATTAACACGGGGTGGTTCCCAAGTTCACCCAATCGGAGCTATGATGGTCAATCGGAAGGACCCTCTGGCCGCGAGACCGCAGTTCCCTACGACCCCGCTGGTTCCTGGGACCGGAATTCGTTCGGAGGTGGAGTATGTCGTTTCTCTGGGTGATGTGGATCATCTGGTCTGTGTTCGTCATTTTCGCGGCCGCGCTGTACATCTATCGCTCCAGCCTGACCAAGAATGAAGAGGACCAGATCTTCCTCGACGACTCCTTCTCGCATGAGCAGGCGGAGCAGGCGGTCATCGCCTCGAAAGTAGCCAAGGTCGAGCCGATGGTCCGCATCGCCCGTTGGCTCGTCGTGGGCATGACCGTTGTCGTCATCGGGTACTACGTCCGCGATATCATGCTCCAGCTCCACCTCATCGAGTAAGACTGGCGAGACCGTCACGGCCAGCGGGGCCTCTCAGACCTCGCCTGTCCGGCCTTCGCTCTCGCGACGGCGTGCGCAGGCCACCCCGCCGCGGTTGCATTCCATCGCGGTTCCAGTCGCCCAGATCTTCAGAACTGATGAAAGATGTCGAAGAGGTAGTAAACCAACATGATCGCCGTCATCGCTCCCGCAATCCACAGCGCCGTCGTCTTCACCGGACGAATCCTGTTCACCCGAGCCAGAATGGCATCCTGCTCGGACTTTACATGGCTCGATGAATCGGCCAGAAAAATCTGCGCCTCCTCATTCCTTCCCAATCTCGCCGCAAAAATGCTTACGCCGGCCATAAAGACAAACGACAATCCCCAGACTGCCCACATGATCGGAACGAATCCCATTCCATTCTCCCCTTACGAAGTTTTCGCGGAGCCCACATTCTGCGCATCCGCAAATCTCCCGCAGCCGCATCAAATGCGAACTTCACGTTCGTGATCATAGGGGCTGATAGCTTTGCGCCCGGGTGACAGGAGTCACACAGTTCCCGCATGCGTCCCACAATGAAAAAAGGATTCAGTACAGAACGATTCGAAGTCTCAACCAAACGGGAATTTGCCTTTGCCCTTGCTCTTCCTACTCCCTATTCCCTAATCCCTATTCCCTGACTTCATTCCACTTCCTGCTTCGCGTGATACCCGTCCCGCGCAATAATGTCGTACTTCAGCGGCTTGTGCTTCTCGTCCTGCATGCGCAGCGGCTGGCCTTCATCGTCCACCAGTTCCACGCGAATCTTGCGCCACGTCCCGTCCTGCTTGGCGTTCGAGGGGTGATACACCAGCTCGTATTTGGCGCGGATGTTCTGGTTGATCTCCTTAACATCGTCGGGCAGTTCGCCCGAAAACCGCGGCTCAAAGTGCATCCCGCCCGTCATATCGGAGAAGGTCTTCATCTGGTTCTCGGCCTGCAGGTAGGTCATGTCGCGCATCCCGCCCGCCATTCCGGGCTGGCCCTCGGTCATCGCCAGCAGCATCCCGCCCGTCGAGATGGTGAAAATCGTGATATCCCGCGACGCCTTCACCTTCTTCAATATCTGGTCCAGGTCCAGCTTCGACATCGTATCCACGCCCGAAGCAATCAGCACGATGTACTTCTGCCCTTCGATGCGCGACATCCGGTCCAGCGATTCGTTCAACGCATCGAAGATTGCCGTCTCCCGGAACGCCGCCGGCATGTACACTTCGTTGGCCAATATATTAATGCCATCCAGAATCTGTTTCTTGTCCTGAGTAAAATCGCTCACGATGTGCGTATTCAGATCGAAGGTCATCATGGCCACATAGTCCTGCGGCCGCAACTGCTGCGTAAATGCCCACGCCGAGTTCAGCATGTCCACTCTGAACATGTATCCTCGCGCCGCGTACTCGCACAACAGCAGCACCGTGATCGGTGCCTCGGTGCGCTTGAATCCCTCCACCTTCTGCTCCACTCCGTCCTCATAAATGCGGAAGTTCGAGGGTTTCAGTCCGGGTACGAACTGGTGCGTCTTTTCGAGAAGCACCCCCACGTCCACCGTCACCTCTGGAACCTCCACGCGCAGGCTCATGTTGGGCGCGCCCTCGGGGTTCTTGAACTCCGGCCGCGCCGGTGCCGGTGGCGGTGTAGTGTCTGAGTTATCCGGCTTCTTGGGCAGAGCAATCGGTCCGTTGTCGCCGCTGGGCCCGCCAGCGGCCGGAGCCTGCTGGTCTGCTGGCGGCTGTTGCGCTGCCGCTGGCTGGCTCTGGCCTGGCGCCTGGCTCTGACCGCGCCCCTCTGGCGCAACCGCCGCCGTCAATAAAGCCAAAAACAGCAACCCCGCCAAACTTCGCCCAAAAACTCGTGCCTTCAATTGCAACTTCAACATATCAACCTCTTGTGCTCTCCAGCATACGCGATCTGCTCCGCTCCCTTGCTGCCTCGCTCCCTCGCTGCCTCGCAAACTCCGCTAACCCCGCTGACTCCGCTAACCCCGCTCCATTGCCGTACTCTAATAGACGTGGAAACTCGCCTGAAGGGAACCAACGGCTTCCCCGCCCTCGCCTTCCTCGCCAGCTTGACGTTGGCTCTAACTTCATCCGTCCTCCTACCGGCCCAATCGTCCCCGGCTCCCGCCAGCCCTTCATCCGCCTCGCCTCAACCCCCCGCCACAACAGCTGGCCCACCAACCAATCCCGGCTTCTTTCCCCTCAGCCAGATTCGCCCCGGCATCACCGGCACTGCCTGGACCGTCTTTCAAGGCTCCACTCCAGAATCCATGCGGGTAGAAATTCTCGGCGTCCTGCGCGGCGCGCGAGGCCCTGGCCAGGACCTCATTCTCGCCCAGCTCCACGGCGACAAGCCCGAATACACCGGCGTCGTCGAAGGCATGAGCGGCAGTCCGGTCTACATCGATGGCAAGCTGGCCGGCTCGCTTTCCTACCGCATCGGCCAATTCACCAAGGAACCCATCGCCGGCATCACCCCCATCGAGCAGATGCTCGAAGTCCGCGACATTCCCGTCCGCGATCTCTCAGTCGCCGAGGCGCAGATCACTCTTCCTGCTCCAAACTCACCGCTCGGCGCCGGCGACATGAGCTTTCAGCCCGGCATGACGTTCCAACCTTTAGACACTCCGCTCGTCATGAGCGGGTTCCTCCCAGAAGCCATCCGCTTCTGGCAGCAGCAAACCGCAGGAACCTCCCTCTCGCCCGTCGCTGCCGGCGGCTCGCTCTCTGGAATATCCTCCGCGCCCGGCTCGTCCGCATCATCTTCCAGCCCTGACATCGAATCCCCCGTTCATCCCATGCTCGTGCCCGGCTCCGCCGTCAGCATGCAACTCATTCGCGGCGACCTCGAAGTCTCCGCCACCTGCACGGTCACTTGGGTCGATCCGAAGCAACTTCTCGCCTGCGGCCACCCCGTCCTCGGCGCCGGGCCCGTCTCCCTCCCCATGACCACCGCCGATGTCGTCACTACCCTCGCTTCCCCGCTCAATTCCTTCAAGATCATCAACACCGGCGTCACCGTTGGCGCCTTCACGCAGGATCGCGAATCGGCGATTAGCGGCGTGCTCGGCGCTCAAGCCCACATGATCCCCGTCCACATCGCCCTCGATTCCCCCGACGGCCCGCGCAAGGTCAACGTAGAGGTCCTCGACCTGCCTTCTATCACTCCACTTGCTGTCCAGGTCGTCCTCTACGACTCGCTCATCCAATCCAACGAAAGCTCTGAGGCCCTCAGCTACCACGTCACTGGCCTCATCGATATCGCAGGCTTCCCGCCCGTCCCGCTCGATCTCTGGGCGCCGTCCGGCCAGCAAACCCCCGCGTCCATGATGGCCGCTCTCCAGGCTGGCAGCCAATTCACTCGCCTCTTTTCAAACGGCGCGCGACAGGGCGTCATCCGCTCCATCGATCTGCACATTCAGGCCATTCCCCGTCAGGTCGAGGTCACTCTCGATCAGGCGCGCATCGCTTCTACCGACATCGCTCATGCCGGAGACACCGTCGAAGTCGAGGCCACCCTCCGCCCCTGGCATCAGCCTGCGCGCAACGTCCGCATCGCCTTCAAGCTGCCCGCCCGTCTCGCCTCGGGCAACCTCCGCCTCCTCGTCTGTGACGCCGCCACGCTCGATCGCACCTTGCTTCAGCCGCGCCAATCCGCCTCGCCCGACGATCTCGCCACCGTCCTCACCGAGGCACGCGATCAGCACGCCGCCGACCGCATCTATGTCAGCCTCCTCGCGCCTGAGACACAGGGCGAAATCCACGGCCAGACCCTCACCAGCCTCCCGCTTTCCGTCGCCAACGCCCTTGAGCCCCTCCGCAACGCCCAGGATGCCGGACTCAACGGAGAATCCGCCGAGCTCGTCGGCGAAGCCCCCGCCGGCGGGGTCCTCACCGGCTTCTGGATTCTCAATCTCCACATCGAGCCCGGTGGCGGATTAAACTAAAGTCATCACTGAATCAATGACTTAGGTCGGAAATAGACCGCACTTTGGGGGAATGTCAGGGCATGGCAAGTTAGACTAGAATCATCGACGAAAGATCGATTTACATTCGGGGCTAGCCGGCGCTTTTGGGGAATCGTGCCGGGCAAGCTTGAGAAAAATTTGATCCGAAGCTAGTGGGGCAATCATGGCTCTTATTCAAGGTCTTGCAGCTCATGCGGCGGGTTCAGAGCTTCTTCCGCTGCGTTACGACCCAGGCAAGCTCGGCGCCCACGAGGTCGAGATCGCCATCACCCATTGCGGCGTTTGCCACAGCGATCTTCACCTCATCGCCAACGATTGGGGCATCAGTCAGTATCCCTTCATCCCCGGTCACGAAATCATCGGCACAGTCTCGGCGCTCGGCAACGAAGTCCGCTCGCTCGAACCAGGCCAGCGTGTCGGACTCGGCTGGCAATCCAATTCCTGCGGCCAGTGCGAATGGTGCATGCGCGGCCAGGAGAACCTCTGCCCCTCCTCTGAAGGTACTTGCGTCCACCGCCACGGTGGCTACGCCGATCGCGTCCGCGCCAACGCTCGTTTTGTCGTTCCCATCCCCGACGCTCTGCCCAGCGAACAGACAGCGCCCCTGCTCGGCGGCGGCATCACCGTCTACAACCCCATGCGCATCAATGGCATCAATCCCTCCTCCCGCGTCGGCATCGTTGGCATCGGCGGCCTCGGCCACCTTGCCCTCCAATTCGCCCGCGTCTTCGGTGCCCACGTCACCGCCTTCTCCACAACTCTGGCGAAGGAAGAGGAAGCCCGAACCCTCGGTGCCCACCACTTCGTCAACAGCCTCGAATCCAAAGCCATGAAAGAAGTGGCCGGATCTCTCGACTTCATCCTCACCACCGTCAACGCCGATCAGGACTGGGGCGCCTACCTCCTGGCCCTGCGTCCCAACGGAACCCTTTGGTTCGTGGGCGTTCCTCCGTCTCCTGTCGCCGTCCACGCCTTCCCGCTCATCTCCGGCCTGCGCTCCATCGGCGGCAGCCCCGTCGGCAGCCCCTTCCGCCTGCGCGAAATGCTCGACGTCGCCGCCCGCCACGGCGTCAAAGCCACCACCGAGCGCTTCCCCATGGACAAGGCCAACGAGGCCATCGACAAAGTCAAAAAAGGCAAAGTCCGCTACCGCGCTGTCCTCGCCAACTAGAAAGCGCCTGATCGAAGAACATGCCTGGGTGCCCCAGGTCTCGATTTTGAGACCTGAGATAGCACGCCAACTCGTCGACGCCCTGAGCTTCTCTTGCCGCTTAGCTTCTGCTCGGACGCCGAAGCCCCGATCACTGCGTTTCAAGCGGAAAAAGGCCTAGAATAGACCCGCTCTTGCATTCAACAGCGAGGTTCCGTCCCGGTGACTTGGAACAGTCTTCAGGCCGCGAGATTCGTTTCGATCTGTCTGCTCTGCCTGACTCCGCAAACGCCGATCTATCCCGCGCAAGAGCCGAGTACTCCTGCATCGGACATCTTCGGACCACCAAGGTATGAACAGACGAAGCTGCCAGACGGCGCCATTGAATATAGAGACCGCGACATGGGCTTATCGTTCACGATGCCGGGAGATTGGGGACTAGGAAACGATGGATTGCGCTTTATGGACTGGGGATGGAAAGAAAATGGCGAGGGCGACATTGCGACGACCGTGTTCCTGCGGCGCCGCCACACCGGCGAGGGCATTTGGCTGTATTACAGCCTCTTCCGCCATGTGTACCCCTTGACGCCCCCTCAGATCGACAAGTGGCTCGGCGAGGAATCCGATGACAAAATCTCGCAGCGGCGGACCGGGCAAAAACTGAAGGACTATCGCGTCCGGCCGTCAAGTTATGAACGGGAAGAGATCGGCGGCCTGCGGGCGCTGGCTTGGGTGGCTGATTTCATCCAGGGAAAAATCAACATGGTCGAGTACGAAGTAATCGTGCGGAGCGACAATGCTCTCGCTGAGTTTTCGATCCGCTGCCCGGCAAGCGAACTCGATGCGGCCCGCAAAGATGCTCAGCCGGTCATCGAGAGCGTGAGAATGCGATAGGCGGGCGGCCAGCCTCGACTTGGGAAATACCGGCTGTCCCGTCGAAGCTCCGCTCTGGGCTCGGCCGGCGCTGTTTCCCAGCTCCGCTAACTCCGCCAGCACCGCCAACTCCGCTGCCCCCTCGATTTCCACAGCCAACTTTCGCTAACATATTTGTGCATGCCCTTCCCGATCAAAACTTGCGTCATCTGTCACGAGAAATTCGAGCTCCGCCCCGATAAGCCCGGCTTCGCCAATCGCTGCCCATCGTGCAGCGAGCCCGAAGAATCGACCGAGCCCCAAACGCGCCGCTCCACCGACTACGCCGAGCGCCGCGCCGAGCTCGAAGTCAATGCCGCCCGCCGCCGCGCCATGCGCGACCTCCTCTACCGCAAAGACAGCTGATCCTCGCCGGGAATCTCTCGGGAACGCTCCTGATCTCTGTTCTCTGTTCTCTGTTCTCTGTTCTCTGCTCTCTGCTCCCTGTTCTCTGTTCCCTGTCCACTAGAATTAGACTGTGACCAAAATCTCCCCGCCCGCGGCCCCTTCCGTGGGCTTCATCTCCCTTGGCTGCCCCAAAAACCTCGTCGACTCCGAGGTCATGATGGGCCTCCTCGACCGCGCCGGCGCACGCCTCACTGCCAGCCCTGACGACGCCGAGATCCTCGTCGTCAACACCTGCTCCTTCATCGATACCGCTAAGCAGGAATCGGTTGACACCATCCTCGAGATGGCTCGCCACAAAACCCACGGCCGCGCCAAGAAACTCATCGTCGCCGGCTGCCTCGTCGAGCGCTACCGCGACGAAATCCAGAAGAACATCCCTGAAGTCGACGCCGTCATAGGCACCGGCGAGCTTGAATCAATCCTCGAAGCCGCCGGCCTCGAAGCCAGGGGGCCCAAGGTCCCGATTCTGGGACCTGGGAACGCATCCATCCCGCCTTCGCCCTTCACCATCTTGACCAGCACGCACGCGGAGATTCGCTCCGGCAAGGAATCGCAATCCGGCACGCACAAATCTTCCGTACCAACGAGCACATCTCGTCCAGAAGGAAACGCCCGCGAGCAATCCGGCCGCTTCCTTCGCGACGCCTGGGCCGGCGCTTCGTCCACGCTGCCCACCTACCTCTACGACGACACCACCCCGAGGCTCCTCTCCACGCCACGCGCGTCCGCCTACATCAAAATCGCCGAGGGCTGCGACCACCCCTGTACCTTCTGCGTCATTCCCAACCTGCGTGGCAAATTCCGTTCCCGCCGCTTCGAGTCCGTCGTCGCTGAAGCCGAGCAGCTCGTCGCCCGGGGCGTTCGCGAAATCACTCTCATCGGCCAGGACACCACCTGCTACGGTGAAGACCTCGGCCTCCGCGACGGCCTCGCCACCCTCCTCGATCGGCTCGCCCACATTCCGAATCTCAAGTGGCTCCGCTTCCTCTACGCCTATCCCAACCGCATCACCGGCAAACTCCTCGACACCATCTCCAGTCACGACAACATCTGCAAATATCTCGACCTGCCGCTCCAGCACGCTTCGCCCGATGTCCTCAAGCGCATGAAGCGCGGCGCATCGGCCGACATTTTTTTGCGTACGCTTCACAAGGTCCGCGCCGCCGTCCCCGGCATCGCCCTTCGCACCAGCTTCATTGTCGGATTCCCCGGCGAGTCCTCCTCGGACTTCGAAGTTTTGGAGGAGTTTGTCGGCGAGGCGAAATTCGACTGGCTCGGTGTCTTCAGCTACTCGCATGAAGAAGGCTCCGCAGCGTATTCGCTCGACGCACAGACCCCTCATCGCAAAATCGAGTCTCGCCGCCGCCGTCTGATGAAGCTCCAGCAATCCATCTCTCGCCGCGCAAAGAAAAACTGGGTCGGCCGCGAAGTCACCCTCCTCGCCGAGGGCTCCAGCGCCGAAACCCCGCTCCTCTGGGAGGGCCGCACCGAATTCCACGCCCCCGAAATCGACGGCAAGGTTTTCATCAACGACTTCGGTCCTCTCGACGCCCTCGAGCCCGGCCGCTTCTACCGCGCCCAGATCACCGAATCCCACGACTACGACCTCGTCGCCCGCATCCTTTCGCCGGAAAACTAGACTCGCTCCCTATTCCCTATTGGCTACTCCCTATTCCCTGCCTTACCATCCCTCCATGTCCATCCACCGTCGCACCTTCCTCAAATCCTCCGCGTCCTTCCTCCCCGCTATCGCTCTCCAAAATGTTCTCGCGCAAAACTCGTCCGTAACGCCGCCCGATTCAATCCTCCATCCCGTCCCCGCCGGTGAAGACCGTTCCGGCCATCTCCACTCCCTCGGTTTCAGCTCGCTTGCCTTCAAAGTTGTTCCGTCTGACACTGCCGGTAACCTCTTCGTCATCGAGCACAGCAATCTCATGCCCAACACCGGCCCGGCTCTGCATTTGCATTTCTCTCAGGAAGAATGGTTCTACGTCATGGAAGGCGAAGTGCGCTTCCAGGTCGGCGATCGTCGCCTGCGACTAGGCCCTGGCGAGTCGATCCTCGCCCCGCGCCGCATCCCTCACACTTTCTCCGCTAGCGGTTCTCCCGCGCACATGCTCATCGCCTTCACGCCGGCCGAAAAAATGGGACAGTATTTCATCGACGCCGCCGCGCACCCTTCCCTCGCAGCAACCGCCGATTTCATGAATCGCTACGACATGCAGTGGATCGGCCCCTCCCCATTCTGGAAGTCCTAGCCAACCTCTACACGAACCGATCGCCTCACCATCTTCGCGCCCCATCGCAACAAGACGGCAATAGCCCGCCACAGCTCTCCGCACGGAGTTGTCTTCCTATTCCCAGTTCACTATTTCTCGTTCCCTTGTTCCCTACCGGGGTCCCCATCAGGTGACTTCTACCCGATGGGGTGGCTTGGTCCCTGCTTCTCTGCTATCCTTCCGCCATGAAAAACCCGCTTCCCCGCCTCGTCCCCACAATCCTGCTTCTCGCTGCCGCCTTTGCTATTCCCGCCGCAGCACAGGATTGGGCCAAAACCATCCTCGACAAATCCCCGCGCCATCAGGAATGGGTGAAAGTCAAATACGGCTCGCGCGCTGTCGACGCCTTCGTCGTCTATCCCGAAGTCAGCCGCAAAGCTCCCGTCGTCCTTCTCATCCACGAGATCTTCGGCCTCTCCGACTGGGCGCGCTCCATGGCTGATGACATCGCCGCCATGGGCTACATCGTCATCGCACCCGACCTGCTCTCCCGCTTCGGCCCCAACGGCGGCGGCACCAGCGCATTCCCTGATCAACAATCCATCATCAAAGCCGTCTCCGGCCTCGATCCCGCTACCGTCACCGCCGACCTCAACGCCACCGCCGACTACGCGCTCAAATTCCCCTCGGCCAACGGCAAGCTTGCCGTCATCGGCTTCTGCTGGGGCGGAGGACAATCCTTCCGCTTCGCCACCAACCGCAAAGACCTCGCCGCCGCATTCGTCTTCTACGGCCCTCCGCCTCCCGCCGACAGCCTCAAGACCATCGCCGCTCCCATCTACGGCTTCTACGCCGGCAGCGACGCGCGCATCTCTTCCACCGTCCCTGACACAAAAACTGCGATGGCCGCCGCCGGCAAGAAGTATGATCCGGTGATTTACGATGGCGCTGGTCACGGCTTCATGCGCGCCGGCGAAGACCCCTCCAACACCAACCCCGCCAACACCGCCGCGCGCACGCAAGCTCTCACGCGCCTCGAATCGTTGCTGAAGTTGATGTAGCCACTTCACGATCCACGTCTCACGATCCACGCCTTTCACAGCCTCGTCCGGTTTCGGGCCCCTCTAGTTCCGCTAACCCCGCTAGCCGCGCTAGCTCCGCTGCCCTTTCGCGCTACCATATTGATTGACTGCGGCCCTCGTGTCGCGCCATAAATATGTCGCCCCGGAAAAAATCCGCGAAGCTCCTCCGCTGCCCCACCTGCGCAATGATCGTGCGCCCCGCGGACGAAGACTTCCCTTTCTGCAGCGATCGCTGCCGCAAAATCGATCTCGGCAAATGGGCCATGGGCGTCTACAAAATCACTTCCCCGATCCTCGACCCCGAAGTCCTCGAAGACCTCGGCGGCATGGGAACAAATCGTGGCGGAGGCTCAGATGAGCGCTGAGAGCCCGCCGCACGAGTCTCCTGCGGCTCCCGACCAAACGATGAAGAAAACTGTATGGGCTTGGTCTGCTGCCACCTTCTTCGGCACTGGCCTTCTCAAGCCCGGCCCCGGCACCTGGGGTTCTGTCGCCGCCGTCCTTCTCTGGGCCGCATTTGCCTGGCTCGCCCATCCCAGCGCGCTCACGCTCCTCATCGCTCTTCTCATCGGCATCGCCCTCACGCTCGCGCTCGGTATTCCCGCAGCCACCATCGTCGAGCGCGAAAGCGGCCGCCACGATCCCCAATTCATCGTCATCGACGAAGTCGCGGGCCAGTGGATCACCCTCCTCTTCAGCCCCGCCGATTGGCGTCACGGCCTCATC
>JBEKAJ010000055.1:0-15115 GCA_050018295.1 Occallatibacter sp.
CGGATCACCTTCTTCTCCGCGGGCTTTGAAGGCGCGATGATCGTGCTCGCCGCGGGAAGCATCATTTACACCACGACAGAGAAATGGAAAAACGGCCTGGCGCTGGAGAACCTGGGCCGCGGCGTCATCCTGATCGTCGCCGCCGGCGTGCTGAACGCTGTTTTGGGGTGGTATCTGTTGCGCATCGGCCGGCGGAATCATTCGCTGATCCTGGAGGCCGACGGAAAGCACGTGCTGGCCGACAGTTGGACTAGTTTTGGCGTCGTTGGCGGCCTGGCATTGGTGATGATGACCGGATGGAAGCCCTTCGATCCGCTGGTTGCTTATGCCGTCGCGGCAAACATCCTATGGACGGGCGGTCGCTTGCTTTGGCGATCCTTCAAAGGGCTGCTCGACTACTCAGACCCCAAGGTCGGTCACCTGATTCGCGCGCGCCTCGACGCGCTTTCGCTTGAGCTCGGCATCGAATACCACGGCGTGCGCTTCCGCACCACGGGTTATCGCCAGATCATTGAAGTTCACCTTTTGTTTCCGGACAAGATGAGGCTGGGCGAAGCCCACCGGCTGGCGACTCAGGTGGAAGAGCAGCTGGCGCTCGACCTGGAGATGCCAGCGGAGGTGACAACGCATCTTGAGTCGCTTGAGGACCACTCCGAGGTCCATCACGTGCAGCACTATACGGGGCGGCCCGATTAACGGCGCGAATGCCTGGGCCGCTGAATGAATGGCACTGTTTCCCCACTTTTTTGGCTTCATCGCGAAGGGTCTGTAAACTAAAGTCACAGTTACTTCCCTGATCGACCACGCCTTTCGGTCGAATTTATCGTCAAAATAGCTCGAGAGTGTCTTTGTCCGAAGGCTCCTTCAAGCTCGAACGCGATGGACTTCGGGATGGGAGCCAAGCCGATCGAAAACCAGGACCATAAGGATGGTGCCTCGCGGGGCCTGCTTCGGCCGAGCTCGCTGCGGCGCGGTCTGCTTGCGCTCGGAGCATTGCTCTTGACGGCGGCTGGCGCGGGAGCGCAGCAGGGCGCGCCGCAAGCCACGCAGAACGCCGATCAAGCCACTGGCAGCATTCACGGAGTGGTAACAAGCGCCGACGGATCGGTGTACGAAGGGGTGCACGTGGCGCTCGAGTTGACTCTTGGAGACGATCCCGAGACGGCAACCCAGCAGACGGATAGCGGCGGCGCATTCAACTTTGCGAATCTGCCCGCGGGAACTTTCAAGATCATTGTTTCGTCGACCGGCTTTATGACGCAGGAGATTCGCGGCGAGCTGCTCGCGGGCGAGGCGTTCGACGCGCACACCATCGTCTTGCCGGTGGCGACGGCGGCGAGCTTCGTGCGGGTGTCAGCCGGGTCGCAGGCGGAGATCGCGCAGGAGCAGCTCAACTTTGAAGAGCAGCAGCGCGTGCTGGGCGTCTTCCCGAACTACTACGTGAGCTATGACCGCAACGCCCTGCCGCTGACAACGCGGCAGAAGTACCAGCTCGCGTGGAGGACGTCGATTGATCCGGTGACGTTCCTGATGGTGGGCACCGTTGCAGGATTTGAACAGGCCGACAATACCTTTGCCGGATACGGCCAGGGTGCGCAGGGCTATGCCAAACGCTTCGGCGCGAACTATGCCGACGGCTTCACTGACACCATGCTCGGCGGAGCGGTTTTGCCCTCGGTCTTCAAGCAGGATCCACGGTACTTTTACAAAGGGACGGGGAGCGTTGCTTCCCGGGCGTTCTATGCGATCGCCAACGCGGTCATCTGCAAGGGCGACAACGGGCACTGGCAGCCGAATTACTCCGGAATTCTGGGCGGGTTAGCGTCAGGCGGAATTTCGAACCTTTACTATCCCCCCAGCAGCCGCAGCGGCGTTGACGTGACTTTTGACAATGCGCTCATCGGTGCCGCTGAAGGCGCAGCGCAGAACCTGATTCAGGAGTTTCTGATCCGCCGTCTGACACCGCGGTTGCCGGTGTACCCATCGACCGAAACTCAGTAAGGCGCGCCGATTATCCGATCGACTCCACCAGCCGGTTCATTCTCTCTTCCTGCCGCTCGATCGACTCCACCAGCTTGAATTGCGTGCGGCAGCGGTCGAGGTTGTGCCCTTCGCGATTCACTTTGAAGTAAGTGTCGCCGGCCAGGTAGTCGGTGAGGAAACGAATCCCGATCTCGAATGTGATCAGTTTGCCTGAGAAGGCGAGATGTTCTCTTTCCGCGGGTTTCAGGAACGCGCCCGCCGATTCAAGATAGCCGCGAACGAGAGCTTCGAAGAGCGGAAACTGCAGGTTCACCTGCGACAGATCCTGTTCGTCCTCTTTCGCCGGGCTGGTCGTAGTGCGCACCATGTCGCCAAAGTCGTAAAGCGCCAGGCCGGGCATCACGGTGTCGAGATCGATGACGCAGACGGCTTCGCCGGTTTTGTCGTCGAGCAGAACGTTATTGAACTTGGTGTCGTTGTGCGTGATGCGCTCGGGCAGACCGGCGTCGAGGAGAATACCGGTGATGGATTGGCGCGAGCGGGCGAACTCGATCTCCGGCTTGGCGAGCTCGGCGCGGCCGGCAACGTCCGCGGCGATCGCCTGCTCCAGCGCGGCGAAGCGTTTGGGCGTGTTGTGAAAATCCGGAATCGTTTCGTGCAAACGCGGCGGGGGCAAACTGGCGAGCTGCTGCTGGAAGCTGCCGAATGCGCGCGCCGCCTGGAACGCTTGCTCGGCAGAGGTCGCGGTTTCATAGGTGCGCGCGTTTTCGATGAAGCGATAGGCGCGCCACGTTTCACCTAGCGCATCCACATGCCTGTTACGCCCGTCCCGCGCGGAGACCAGCTGAAGCGCACGGCGTGCGCCGTCCGGTTGGCCTGCTGCCTGCGCGGCCAGATGCGTTGTAACGCGCTCCACGTTCTGCATCACGGCAACGGGATCGCGGAAGACATGGCAGTTGATGTGCTGCAGAATGTAGCGAACAGGCGCGCCCCGCGCCTCGCAGGTGACGAGGAACGTATCGTTGATGTGGCCGCCGCCATGCGGCGTCAGGTCCATGACTTCGCCGCTGAATTCGAATTGGCTTGCTGCTGCGTGGGCGTTGGGCCGTCCGCTCATGGCCAGAGTCTTTCAGGATAAAGGCCGTCGGCAATCAGGCGGCGGATGCTTTCAACAACGCGGGGGCGGTCCTCACGATAGGTGACGCCGAACCAGGAATCCCGCGAATGCAGCACTTTGACGCGTGCCTGCCCGGAGCGAACCAGCTCGCCGACGGTGTTTGGAATGTAGCATTCGGACTTCAATTCGGAGGCGTTTCCCTCAAGGAACTTCTCGAATCGCTCACGCAGTTGATCGAAGACCTGGGGCGTGAATCCCCACATATTCATCGAGACCGGTTCGTCGCCGGTGAATTTCGTTACTGTGCCTGCGGCATCGGTGTTGCGCGCTCCGTTTGCGTTGCGTTCGACCTTGGTGAGCTCGACGATGTGCTCGAGGTAGCCGTCGGCTGAGACCTGGCAGACACCGCGCGCCACCGAACCGAAGTCGGAAAGCGTGTTGCGCAGGACGAAGCCCACCATCGAGTAGTCGGGCGAGCCGGAGGTGAGGTGCCCGGCCAGCGAGCGGTAGCCGTCCGCGCCGTAGAAGTCGTCGGCGTTGATGGCAGCAAAGGGCTCGTGGATTGCGTCTGCACAGAGCAAGATGGCTTGCGTGGTGCCCCACGGCTTGGTGCGTCCGGCGGGCACGGTGAAGCGCGGAGGAATGTCCTCAAGCGCCTGGAAGACGTAGTCAACCGCAACGCGCTTTTCAAAGCGCGCCCCAACGATCTCGCGGAACTGTTGCTCGATGTCCCTGCGGATGACGAAGACGAGCTTGCCGAAGCCCGCGCGGAGAGCGTCGAAGATGGAGTAGTCAATGATGGTTTCGCCGACGGGGCCAACAGGGTCGATTTGCTTGAGGCCGCCGTAGCGGCTGCCCATTCCGGCAGCAAGAACAAGGAGCGTGGGAGAGGATGTGGGGGTCATGGTCCAAAGCTTTCTTAGGAGGCTTCAATCCAATCGAATGGTACAACACTGGGGGTTGGGGAAACGACCGGCGAACGGGCCCATGGGCAGCGGTTCAGGAGGTCTGCTAGAGTGGGTTGCCATGATAATTCACAACCTTTGCCGACTGTTTGTTTCGACTTCGTTTCTGGCCGCGCTGGCTGTTTCAAGCGCAACGCTAATGCTTCACGCGCAAACCCCACCTGCGCAGAATCCGCTCCCGCCCGTGCCCGATTGGGCGCTACCCGGCTCCGCGACCCATCAACAGGTGGCGCCGCCCGCGGATTTTCACCGGCCGAGTACAAACTTCGATGCGCCGATTGGAATATTCGATGGCCAATCGGACATTGGCAGTGCGCTTGTGCCGGGCAGCGCAAGCTTCGACGCCGCGACAGGGCAGTACACCATCAACTCCGCCGGCTATAACATCTGGTACACGCGCGACGAGTTTCGGTTCCTATGGAAGCGCATGTCGGGCGATGTGTCGCTGGCCGCCGACGTCAACTTCCCCGATCCGAAAGGCTACGGCGACCGAAAGGTCGTGCTGATGATCCGGCAAAGCCTCGACGACGACTCGAAAGCCGCCATGGTGGCTGAGCACGGCGCGGGGATGGTGCACCTAGCTTGGCGGCCGGAGAAAGATACGCGCGTGACCGACATGGAGTTTCGCATTGGCGGGCGCGGGCGGCCGGGCGGAGCGAGTCCCGACAGCCTGGTGACGATCAGCGCCAAGCGGATCGGGATTGAGAAGCACGGCGACGAGTTTGCGATCTGGGTGAGTCTCGATGGCGAGCCGATGCATCAGTTCGGCCCTCCGATCACGCTGAATCTGGATGGGCCGTTCTATCTGGGCATCGGATTCTGCTCGCACCAGCCCGAGACAGTGGATACTGCGGTGTTCTCGAACGTGGTGCTGGAGAATAAGGCGGGCAAGGTGCGGTAGGCGCACCTCCTTGCCCTGGGTGTTGGTCTGGTTGCCGGAAAGGTGAGCGGCGCTTATGGCATACGTTCTTGCATTGGATCAGGGAACCACGAGCTCGCGGGCCATCCTTTTCGACTCGGCTGGTGCAATTTCGGCCGTGGCGCAGAAAGAATTCCAGCAGTTCTACCCGCAGGCGGGTTGGGTGGAGCACGATCCGACCGAGATCCTGACCAGCCAACTCTCCTGCGCCGTGGAAGCGCTGGGCAAAGTGGGCGCGCGGCCGCGCGATGTGGCGGCCATCGGCATTACCAACCAGCGCGAGACCGTGATTGTGTGGGAGCGCGCGACGGGAAAGGCGATTCATCCGGCGATCGTTTGGCAGGACCGTCGTACGGCCGCACAGTGCAAGGCGCTCGAAGACAGCGGAGCCGGAGAGAGCGTGTCGGCAAAGACCGGCCTCGTGCTCGATCCGTATTTCTCCGCAACCAAAGTGAAGTGGATCCTCGATAATGTGGCGGGCGCGCGGGCGCGTGCCGAGCGCGGCGAGCTGGCCTTCGGCACTGTGGATAGCTGGCTGGTTTGGCACCTAACCAGCGGCCACAAGCACGTGACCGACCTGACCAACGCGTCGCGCACGCTGCTCTTCAATGTCGTGAAGGGCGAGTGGGACGCCGATTTGCTGAGGCTTTTCGGAATTCCCGCGAGCATGCTGCCTGAAGTTGTGTGGTCGTGCGAGCGCGTGGGCGAGGTGACGACGACGCTGGGCCTCGGCGGCGTGGCGATAGCGGGCATTGCCGGCGACCAGCAAGCGGCCCTCTTCGGCCAGTTGTGCTGGAGCGCGGGCGAGGCCAAGAATACCTACGGGACGGGCTGCTTCCTGTTGCAGAACATTGGCACCGAGTTCATACGGTCGCAGCACAAGCTCATCACGACAGTTGCAGCAAGCGCGCAGCGGCGGCTTGAATACGCGCTCGAGGGCAGCATCTTCATTGGCGGCGCGGTGGTTCAGTGGCTCCGCGACAATTTGAAATTGATCGGCGCCTCTTCGGATGTCGAAGCGCTTGCGACGAGCGTGCCCGACACGGGCGGAGTAGTCTTTGTGCCGGCGTTTGTGGGCCTGGGCGCGCCGCACTGGGACGCGCACGCGGCAGGCATGATGATCGGGCTTCGTCGCGACACCGGGCCGGGACAGATCGCGCGCGCCGCGCTTGAGGCCATTGCATTCCAGGTGGCCGACGTGCTCGAAGCCGTCCACAGCGAAACGGGCGCGCCGCTCCAGGCCCTGAGAGTCGACGGCGGCGCGGCAGTCAACGATCTGCTGATGCAGTTCCAGGCCGACATTCTCGGCGTTCCTGTTGTCCGGCCGCGAGTGACGGAGACGACGGCTCTGGGCGCAGCGTATTTGGCCGGGCTGGCGACAGGCTTCTGGGCAAGTCCCGATGCGCTGCGTGCCGAGCGCAAGGGCGACGTGCGCTTTGAGCCGAAGATGGGCGCAACCGAACGGGCCGAGCGGCGTGGGCGCTGGCAGAAGGCCGTGGAGCGCGCCAAGGCCTGGACTGCGTAAAGGTCTCGACCGCGTAGTAGTCTCGATGGAACCGGCCACGAATGTGCGCTGACAGCTGAAGAGGAGTTTTGAAGTTGTGAATCTGTTTCGAGGCTTACGGCCGATGAACCGCGCCGGCACTCTGCGCGACGCGCTGGCAGGCGTCGTGATGGCGGCGATGGACATCCCACAGGTGCTGGGATACAGCAAGATAGCGGGAATGCCCGTGGTGACGGGGCTTTATTCGCTGCTGCTGCCGCTGGTGGCGTTTGCGGCCTTCGGTTCCTCGCGCTACCTGGTGGTTGCGGCGGACTCGGCGACAGCTGCGATCTTTGCGGATGGTGTGTCGGGCACGGCGACGCCGGCTGGGGCGCAATATATCGCTCTGGCGGCCATCGTGGCTGTGCTGACTGCGGCCATTCTCCTGCTGGCGCGGCTGCTGCGGCTGGGTTTTATCGCGGACTTTCTTTCGCGGACGGTGCTGGTGGGCTTTCTTACCGGCGTCGGCCTCCAAGTGGGAATCTCCGTGCTGAGCGAGATGCTGGGCGTGGCTGTGGATTCTCACCGCCCGGTGGTCGAGCTTTGGGAGGTGCTTCGCGGATTGCCTCATGCGAATCTGTCCACGGTGGCTCTGTCGGCTTCCGTGTTGGGATTTGTTTTGCTGCTGCGTCGCTTCGCTCCCAAGGTGCCAGGAACGCTGGTGGCCGTTGTGGCCGCGATTGCGGCCAGCGCGGCGTGGAATTTTGCGGGACACGGGATTGCGACGATTGGGCCGGTGATTGGCGGGTTGCCGCACCTGGGATTGACGGCGTTGCTTAGCCTGCGCGAAATGAACCGTAAGGAAGTGGAGTTGCTGCTCACGGTGTCGGCCTCGTGCGCCGTGATGATTCTTACGCAGAGCGCGGCGACCGCACGGATTTATGCGGCGAAACATTATGAGAAGGTGGATGAAAACATCGATCTGTTTGGGCTTTCGGCTGCGAATGCCGCGGCGGCGCTGAGCGGCGGATTTGTGGTGAATGGCAGCCCCACGCAGACCGCGATGATGGAAGATGCCGGCGGGAAGAGTCAGATGGCGCAGGTGTCGACGGCGGTGGTGGTGGGTGTGGTGCTGCTGTTTCTCACCGGGCCGCTCGAGCATTTGCCCACTTGCGTGCTGGGCGTGCTGGTGTTCCTGGTTGCACTGCGGCTAATCGATTTGGTTGAGCTGCGGAACATCCTGGCGGAGAGCCCACAGGAATACGCGTTGGCAGTGATGACGGCGGTGGTGGTTGTTCTGGTGGGAGTGGAAGAGGGGATCGTGCTGGCGATGCTGGTCTCATTGGCGCGCGTCGTCCGGCACGATTATCACCCGCATAGCGGCGTCCTGCAACTAAACACGGACGGAAGCTGGAAGCTGGTGCCGGCCGCGCCGAACGTGGTCACCGAGCCTGGGCTGGTGCTCTACCGGTTTGGGGCGGAGCTTTTTTATGCCAACGCCGGACGGTTTATCGAGGAGGTTACGCAAGTTGTGCAGCCGATGCCATCAACCGTGAAGTGGGTAGTGGTGGACGCGGAGGCGATGACGCACCTGGATTACACAGCGGCACGGATCGTGCAAGGACTGAAAAAGAGTCTTACGGAGGCAGGAGTGGAGCTGGCGTTTGCGCGCGTGCCCTGGGATCTGAAATCCGATTTCGATCGGCACCACGTGACGGAAGTGATCGGGCCGGGCCTATTCTTCAACCGGCTGCATGATGCGATTGCGGCTTTCGAAGGATCAGCGAAGCCGGCAGATAGGATGGAAAGTGACACAGGGCGAGGTGCGGGGCTCGGGTAGGGCGCAGGGCGGCAGCAGGACGCGGAGGCTTGGGGCAAAGGCTTGAATTTTTGGTCAAGAGCCGGAATTTCGGTGGATCTGGCCGATTCCTGCGGTCTTGGCCGGGTTGACGACGAGGTAGCTGACGGATTGGCGACAATCCGCCCGGAACCGCCTAATGTCGTGCGCGTGAGCAACGAGCATGCATGGCCACTTGGATTGAACGGCGGTTGGCGTAGAGGGGATTTGCACCAGAGATTTATCGACAACAAGTTTTCGAGCCGCGATCAAGCACAGGGCGAGTCTTCACTTCTGGACTTATTTCAGGCCGAACTCGCCATCGTACTGCCGGATAACCCCATAGCACTCGCAGGCGGAGTCTTCAAGTTTGTTGCGGTTCACGATCTTCACTGCGCCACGGGTGTACTCGATGATCTTCTTCCTCTGCAAAACTCCGGCTGCCAAGCTCACGGTAGGTCTATCTGTCCCCAGCATGGTTGCGAGAAAATCGTGAGTGATGGGCAGCGACCCTGAATCCTCTCTGTCCTGTGTCATGAGCAACCACCGCGCAAAGCGCTGCTCAACATTGTGCAGCCGATTGCACGCGGCTGTTTGTGCAACATGCAAACCGTGAATTACCGCATAGCGGCACAACATCAATCGCAGGAGTGGAGCGGATTCCAATGTGTTTTCTAAAGCTCCAAGCTCTACCCGAAATCCTTCCCCCGCGATTTGTACCACTGCTTGAAGCGTGCTCCAGTTCAGGCCGACAGCCGCGGGCGTTCCCGTGAAGCCCTCTTTGCCAACCATACCGGCTTCGGCGGTTCTTCCATCTTTCATTACGACTACAAGAGAAATGAAACCTCGGTTCGGGAAATATGCAAATTCCATCTTTCCCGCCTCGTGAAGGACCAGATGGCTTGGCAGGTCGACGTACTCGAGATGAGGACGAAGCAAGTTGAAGTCGCTATCGGTGGTGGATAGAAGAACAGTATTTCTGATGGACTTCCCGGCGAGATTCCTGCGCTCGCCGGACTGCCCGATTTGGGGCTCTCTGCGTGTCATAGATCGGACCCTGAAACCTTCCCGGATGCGGGGGTGCCCCCATCAAATTGTGCGAAACAGAAACTCTGCTTATTCGCGGTACGCGCATGATTATATAGGGTCTAAACGTTACGGCTCTGTAGGGCATCCCACATTGGCTTCGACACAACTAATGCGCAAAAATCTCGACGCACGAAACATGACCCACGCATAAAGCGACACGGCTCACTGCGAACGGCGCGCGCAGGATCGGACGTTCGCGCGAACAAAACCGTTCCTTGTATGTAGGATTCCCGACAGACCATCCAAATTTGCACATGTTAACTTTGCCCAGACTTCTATGAGTCGTCCGCCGCCCAAGACCGGGTGACGGTTTTTTGCTGCAATCAGGCAGGACACAGCTGCCGAAGGAGCCGTCAATGGCGAACCTGCACGTTTCGTCCCTGGACAGCGAGCGGGTACTCGTTGGGGCGCTGCGACCGAGGCGCCCATGAGGCGGAAGGTGGTGTGGATCGAGCAACCGGGTTTTGGAGGGTTTGGTTGCTCCGAATGTGGCTGGCGGTTCGAGCCTTCGAATGCGCCCACCGGCGCATCTTTCGAGGAAATGAAGCTCAGCCTCGGGCTGCAGCTCGACAAAGAATTTGCGTCCCATGTTTGCGCCGATCACCCCAAAAAGGTTAGCTAGTAGCAGTCCGAGCACATAGGTCGCTGGGCGCCTATCGGAATCGCGCTTGGATGACTGCCTGCACGGCAGTTACTGTGTTAGCGATGTTTCCGCGCGCCTTCATGCGGCGGTTTGCGGATTCGACCGTGCCCCTTCAAAACCTGGGTTCTGCCGCGGGCTGTCAGCCGATCTCCTGACTCCAGTTTTCGAGCGTCTTCTTGAACTCCAGCATGAACTTGCCGCCGTCGGCGCCGTCGATGAGGCGGTGATCGAAGCCCAGGCAGAAGTACTGCATCGACCGAATCGCAATCGAGTCGTTGCCTTCGGCGTCAGTAAGAACGGCGGGCTCCTTGCGCAGGCCGCCGACAGCGAGGATGGCCGACTCGGGCTGGTTGATGATCGGCATGCCGTACTCACCGCCGAATGCACCGGCATTGGTGAGTGTGAACGTGGATCCGCCGACCTCGTCGGGCAAGAGCTTTTTTGAGCGGGCCCGGAGAGCGAGATCGGCGATGGAACGGGCGAGATCGGCGAAGCTGCGCTGCTCTGCGTGGCGAATGACCGGCACGATGAGCCCCCAATCGAGAGCCACGGCGATTCCTAAATCAATAGACCGGTGATAGCGGATGGCGAGGCCCTGGCCCGTGTTTTCAAGGGAAGCGTTGACGATGGGGCAGCGGCGCAGCGCGGCAACCGCGGCGGCGGCAATGAAGGGCATGAAGGTGAGCTTGACGTGGTGGCGATGGTCGAAGTTTGCCTTGCGCTGCTCGCGCAGGCGCGCAATGCGCGTCATGTCGACCTTGTAAACGGTGTAAACGTGAGGGCTGACGCGCACGCTCTCGACCATGCGTTCGGCAATGATGGCTCTCATGCGGGTGAGAGGCACGGGATCGGCCGAGAGAGTGGCGAGATCGGGCGGCGGCGCAACCTGCGAGCCTTGTGGCGCAGCAGACCTTTGGACCGGCTGTTGTGCCGATCCAGAGCTCGCGGCCCGCAGAACATCGTCTTTCGTGATGCGGCCCTCGGATCCCGTGCCTGCGATGCCGCCGAGCTCGACGCCGTGCTCCTTCGCAATGCGGCGGGCAAGCGGCGAAGAGCGGGCGCGACGACCAGCCGCCACCGAAAGTGCAGGGACCTCGGGTGCGCCGGCAGCGCCAGCGGCAACCTGCGCCTTCGGCGGCGCCTGCGGAATGGTTGATTTCACGGCCATTGCGGGCGCAGCGACCTCTGGGCCGGCTTCGCCGATCACCGCGACGACAGTGTTGACCTCGACGGTGGCGCCCTCGGGGAAGCGGATTTCAGCCAGCACTCCGGCAACGGACGAGGGAATCTCGGCGTCGACCTTGTCGGTGGAGATTTCGAAGAGCGGCTCGTCTATCGCGACGGTGTCTCCGACAGCCTTGAGCCACTTCGTGATCGTGCCCTCGAAGATCGACTCGCCCATCTGGGGCATGATGATTTCCGTCGGCATGAATTCCTCTCTTCGCCGTCCGTTTGGCGACCACGTCGCTCGGGCGCACCGCGCATCGAGCCCCTGCGGAAAGATTCTCGCCCATGGGGTAAGCGCGTCGGTCTCCTGCCGGATTATAAATCGCGGGCGCGGTCAAACCGGCGGCCGCGCTCAGGCCGAAACGGGCCGGTCTTTGCTGTGCCGCAGGCGCTCGACCTCTGGCGGAATCTGGAGCGGCGTGTCATTTGCAGGAAAAGCAGGAGCCGGAAATTCTTGAGTCGGAATTTCGGAAGTTGCAGAATCGGGCGCGGCCTCGGCCAACGCACGAAGGGCGGCGAGACTTTCGACCGGCGCGACTGGTTCATCGAAGACAAGGCCGAACTCGCGGACAGCAAGGTTTGCGAGCGATTCGAGGCTGGGCAGGCTCTTCGGGTCTTCGACTTCCCTTTCCAGACTCGTAACCGGACGGTCCGTGATGCCGCAAGGATTGATGAGAGCGAAGTCGCGCAGATCCGTGGTGACGTTGAAGGCGAAACCGTGCGATGTCACCCCGCGGGCAACGTGAATGCCGATCGCGGCAATCTTTCTTTCGCCTTTGGGTTGATTTTCGGCTGTCGTTCCACAACTCTCGTCCGAAACTCCGCCGTGCGCAGCACACCACACGCCTGTCAATCCGCAAATGCGTCCCGCACTCACGCCGAACTCGCCGCAAACGCGAATCAATGCCTCTTCCATCAGGCGAACAAAATCGACCGGTCCGAGACGATTGCCCCGCCCCGGCGGGCAGGCGTCGCTGGGATTGCGCAGGCTGCGCAGATCGAAGATCGGGTAGCCGATGAGCTGGCCGGGGCCGTGATAGGTGACGTCGCCGCCGCGGTTGATCTCGTGGAGCGTGACGCCGCGTGCAGCTAAAAGCTCATCCGACGCCAGAATGTTTGCGCGCTTGGCATTGCGGCCCAGCGTGAGCACGGGCGGATGCTCGAGCAGCAAGAGCACGTTGCCGATGCGGCCTGCGGTGCGCAGCGCGACCAGCTCTTCCTGCAGACGCAGCGCCTCACCATAGTCCACGCGGCCGAGATAGAGGTACTTGATCATCCCTTACTGAGATTGTAGCGAGGCGCTCGCGGCGAAAGCGAACCGTCGGTGCCGGGCCTAATCCGCAACGCGCTGCTGCAGGAATGGTAGAAACACGGAGCGCACGCGCCAGGCCGCGAGGCACCAGAGGATAGCGACGACGGCGCCGACAAGAATGGTGCTGGGAGTCATAAGAATTTGGGTGATGCAGATATTGACGATGACGGGGCCAAGCACGACCAGGGCCAGTGGCACATAACGATTGATGAGCAGCAGAATAGCTGACGCCACCTCAAAGAATGCGACGACATACAAATAGCCGGAAGCAATGAAAGCGCCGAGAAACTGTCCGGCGATGCCTGCCGGGATCGCGCCCATTGGGATGAAATTCAGGTAGTGGTTCATGCCGAAGACGAGGAATATGAGGGCGAGCAGATAGCGCGCAATGAGAGAGGCGGTTTTCAGGGGATTCTCCTCGATCTGAATTGGCTGGTCGATCGCGCCCAAAAGACGGCTGCGATCTGGAAGCGTTCAGAGAACGGATGGTTAAAGACGAGCGGAAGATGCAGCGGAGGCACTCGTGTCTCCGGTGCACTTTCACGGAACGGAACTTCGGCGCATTGTAATTCGACAGTTCGGGCTACTTCGACGGATCAACCAGCGCCTGGTCGACGAGCGCATGCACGCGGTAGAGCAGGTAGTGATTGTCGGGGCTGGTGCGGCGCTGGATCATGCCGACGAAGACGATGTCGTTGGTGGGATCGGCCCAGAACCATGTGCCTGCGGCGCCATCCCAGAAGAATGTGCCCTTTCCGTCGGAGAGATCGGCCAGCGGCGGATCGAAGATGACCGCGCAGTTGTAGCCGTAGCCGAAGCCGGGACGCATGATGTGCTGGCCGATGCCGAACTGGCCAGTGAGCAGCGCGGCGGGCAGATGGTTCGACGTCATCAGCTTGACAGTTGCCGGCGCCAGAATGCGTGTTTCGCCACGCGTGTCGCCCAGCTCGCCGCCATTCAGAAGCATTTGCGCAAAGCGGTAATAGTCCTCGGCAGTTGAAACCAGGCCGCCGCCGCCCGAAGGATTGGTTGGCTCGGTAGCGTAGTCGTCGGAGATGCCGTTGGTCGTCGACTCGGCGACAAGCTGGCCATCGGTTTCGTGATAGCCGGCCGCAAAGCGGGCGCGCTTGTCGGCGGGGACGAAGAATCCCGCATCGCTCATGCCCAGCGGCGCGAAGATGTGGTCGCGCATGAAGTCGGGGAGTGACTGGCCCGACAGCTTTTCGACGATGTAACCCTGGATGTCCATCGACGGGCTGTAAACCCAGCGCGTACTGGGCTGATAGAGCAGCGGAGCCTGCGCCAGAAGGTCGATCCGCTCCTGAAGATTCTTCGCATGATCCAGGTTCAAGTCGTGGACGATCTTGTCAACGGGCGTATCGGCATTGCCGTAAGTGAAACCGGCGGTGTGCGTCATCAGCTCGTGCATCGTCGGCGCGTGGTCGGGGTCGGCAAGGAGCATTTTTCCGTTGACGTCGAAACCGTTGAAGACCTTGAGGTGCGCGAACTCGGGAATGTATTTCGAGATTGGATCGGACGGCAGCCACTTGCCCTCTTCGTAAAGAATCATCATCGCGACGCCCGTCACGGGCTTGGTCATGGAGTAGTCGCGGAAGATGGTGTCCTTGGTCATCGGCGTCGCGGCTGCCATGTCGCGCATGCCGTAGGTGCGGTAGTCCGCGATTTTGCCGTGGCGCGCGAGGATTGTGACGGCTCCTGCAAGGTGCTTCTGGTCAATTTCCT
Source organism: Occallatibacter sp. (assembly GCA_050018295.1). Taxonomy (GTDB): domain Bacteria; phylum Acidobacteriota; class Terriglobia; order Terriglobales; family Acidobacteriaceae; genus Telmatobacter. Next base: position 14,319 of record JBEKAJ010000055.1, read on the forward strand.
CCTGGATGGCCGCGTGCAGGGGGTCGAGGCGCTCCGGCGAGAAGCCGACCGACTCGGGCTTAACGGGTGTCATGTCGATCGCGGGCGACGCGGCCTGCTGCGCGCGCCCGGTGAATGGGCCGGAGGTGAAAAGAAGCGCGATAAGGGCGGAAGCGATAGGGAGTGATGCGGCCATTCTCATTGGAATCCTCTGGGCGACGGGTTTGCGGGGCGAATCGTCCGGCAATCTTTATAGCAGATGCGTCGAATGCCGCTCGCATGAACAAACGCAACGGTGAACGGAAACCCGATTCGCGGTACACTGAAAGCTGGCAGGAGGACCGGGCGGTCGCTGCCGGAAGTCCTTGCGCAAGCAGGGGTTGCCGGGAGAGGAAAGTCCGAACTCCGCAGGGCAGTGTGCCGGATAACGTCCGGGACGCGGGCTTCAAATCCCGTGGACGGCTAGTGCCACAGAAAACATACCGCCTCTGCAATGGGGTTCCCGACGGATTCGTCCAAAGGGCTGCCCCGCGCAGCGGTAAGGGTGAAAAGGTGCGGTAAGAGCGCACCGCTCCGGCAGTAATGCCGGAGGCAGGGTAAACCCCACACGGAGCAAGACCAAATAGGGAGGGAAACCGGGGCCAGGAGCCAGGCGCCGGTTGCGCATCGGCCCGATGCGGCAAGGCGGCTCTACAGATCGCCGAAACCTCCGGGTAGGTCGCTGATGAGCGTCCGCGGCAACGCGGCGCCTAGAGGAATGACCGCGTAGAACAGAATTCGGCTTACGAGTCCTTTTGCCGAATGCTGGGGTCCCCGAC
>JBEKAJ010000056.1:0-14977 GCA_050018295.1 Occallatibacter sp.
GGTTGCGCATCTACACTTCGCTCGATCCCGACCTGCAGCGCCTGGCTTCGAAGGCTGTAGATTCCATCATTCATGAGGTGGATGCGCAGGTGGACGCGCTGCACGCGCGCGACCGCAAGCTGGGCAAGCCGTATGTTTATCCGCAGGTGGCGCTTATTGCGCTCGATCCTCATACGGGCCAGGTGCTGGCGCTGGTGGGCGGGCGCAGCTATGGCACGTCGCAGGTGAACCACGCCGTTGCGCACCGCCCCACAGGCTCCATTTTCAAGCCGTTCGTGTATGCGACCGCGTTCCAGACCGCCGTCGAGGGCACGATGCTGCCGGGTCAGACAAAACTCTTCTCGCCTGTGACCATGCTCGACGACGCCCAGCAAACCTATGGCGGGGGAACCCCTTACGAGTACACGCCGCGCAATTATAAAGGCGAGTTTTACGGCCAGATGACTGCCCGCTTAGCGCTGATGCGATCGGACAACAACGCAACAATTGGCCTGGCGGGCACGGTGGGCTTCGATCGAGTGGCGTCGCTCGCTCGCGATGCCGGGATTAAAAGCGCGCAAGGCACGCCCTCAATGGCCATCGGCTCGTACGACGCCACGCCGCTCGACATGGCCGGCGCGTATACGACGTTTTCCAATGGCGGCGTGCACATCGATCCGTGGATGCTGGCCAGCGTGCGCACGCCCACCGGCGACATCATCGAAGACTACACGCCCACGACGCGGCAGGTGCTCGATCCACGCGCCGCCTTCCTCACCACTTCCATGATGGAAGCTGTTCTCGGAGGCAACGGGAGCGATGCCTGCGTGATTGATGGACGAGATTACTGCGGAACTGGCGCCGGCGTGCGCAACATGGGATTCATCTCTCCGGCTGCGGGCAAGACCGGCACCAGCCACGATGCGTGGTTTGCCGGCTTTACCAGCAGCTTGCTGTGCGTGGTGTGGGTGGGCAACGACGACTACACCGACATCCAGCTTGAAGGTGCGCATGCTGCGGCTCCGATCTGGGCAACGTTTATGAAGCAGGCGGTGCAGTTGCCGCAGTATTCCGACACCAACGAATTCACGCCGCCGGATGGCGTTCAGGTTGTTTCCATTGACAAGACCACCAACCTGCTGGCGGACGCCTCTTGTCCCGACGACTTCAGCGCGGCGTTTCTCGACGGCACAGCGCCCACCGAAACCTGCGACCACAAAGGCCTCAACGGCGAGGACCATCGCAACATTTTTCAGAAGATCTTTGGGATCGGCAAGCCGTCGAACTAACGCGAGCGCCTGGGCTGTGCAGCAACTCGGCGCGGCCGCTGCTTCGTTGAGACGGAACGGATCACGAGGGTTCCGCGGCCCGTTCCGGGCAACGGAGCTTTGCAGTGTGCTGCTGCTGCGCGAATCAGTGCCTCAACGGCCGGCTTGCCTAAGTCGCGTGCACTTTCAAGCCGGATGAATCGGTTCTGACTGCCGCCGCCCATGAGGATTCCCGCAGGATCTGGCAGTTTGGCGCCCCAGTAGAACGCGAGCCGCACGCCGTGCGCATCGGCTACCAGTTGAGTGAAACAGTCCGACGGCCGCAGAGTCGAGCTGTAGCCGATGACGAAGAAGTTGTAGTTGTCGTAGACGAGTTCATTCGCCGTGGGCACTCGCTTGCGAAGAGCGGCACGCATGGCGCGGATCGCCCTGGCCATCTCCGGTGTGAACTTGTCGATAAATCCTGCCAGCTCGGCTTCGGCATTTTTGCGGGGAACGGGTGCAGTTTTCTTCATTTCGGCTCCTTCTTCGAGGGCCCAGCATTCTCGTCAGCCATCCACATCCGATCCGTCCGGCATGGGCTGGCAGAACGGGCACCAGAAGGTGACTCGCGCGTCTGCGCCCTGAATGCGGCGGCGAATGAGCTCGCCGCAGCGCCGGCACGGCTCACCCGCGCGGCCATAGACCCACAGACTGGATCCGGGATCGGATGCATGTGTCGTGCGCCGCTGCTGACTGCGATAAGTGACAATCATGTCGCCGGAGTCTTCGAGCACGTTGGCGCGTAGCAGCTTTTGCGCGCTGGCGATGATTGCGGCGGCTTCGTCGCGCGTGAGCGTTTCGACGGCACTGAATGGATGAAGGCGCTGGACGAAGCAAATCTCCGATTTGAAGACGTTGCCGATACCGGCCAGCACCGTTTGATCGAGCAGCGCGTCGGCGAGCGCTTCGTGTGGGCGGGCCAGCAGGCGCGCGAGACCTGCTTCGGCATCGAACTCCTCGCTGAGCAGGTCGTTTTCCGAGCGGGCGATGTGCAGATCGCGAGCCAGTGATTGCTCCGTGTGCATGCGCGCCACCGGGACGCGAAAACCGACCGTCTGGTACTCGCTGTTCTCAATCACGATGCGCATGTGGATGCGCGCGAGCTGCCAGCGCTCGCCCTGGCGGTAGATGTGCCAGCGGCCATTCATCAGCAGATGCGAGGTGAGAATGCCGCCGCCGGAGAAATGAATAAGCAGCCATTTACCGCGCGCCTCGACGCGATCGACCGTCTGGCCAACGAGCGGCGTGTTGTCGTTGAATCGCATGAGGAGTGGGAATGTCGACCGGAAGCCGGTGAGGGGCTTGCCCATGAGAGCGCGGCCGATGTTGCGCGCGGTGCGAAAGATGGTGTCGCCCTCGGGCATGGCTTACTGGACCTCGGGCCTATTCGGCTCGGAATGCGCGATGGCGAGCGGAATGCGGCGCAGGTGCATCCCCAGCGGCCCGGGATGAAAGCCCGCGTCCATCAGGAATCGCGCCATGAACTGTGCCGCTACCGGCTGGCCGTTGATCGTCGTGATCAGCACACCCTCGTGATTGTTTGCGCGCATTCGTTGCTGTCCGAGTGTGCACAGAAAATGAGCGAGCCCTGCCGCGGCTTGAGAGCGCTCCGGCTCTTCGGCGGGCAAAAAGACCAGCAGGTTCGGGTTGCCGCGCTTGAGCCACGCCACAAGCTGGCCGTTGCGCAGAATCACTTCAGCGTAGACGGCGCGAGTGAGGATGCGCGGGGCAGATTCCGAATCTTCTTCGCCGACGGGAAGATCGGGCCAGCGCAGGACCGAGCCGTAAGGGTTGGCGGGATCGGTCGCGGCGAGTTGGACGAATTCAGGCTTCTCGGCTGGCGGCTCGGTGCGCAATTGGCGCAGCAGGTCCACGGCAGCGGGCAGTGCAAACTGCGTGGCGCCCAATCCGCCGACAAAGTAGCCGCGGCGAATCCTCCCACTCTCTTCGAGAGCCTTCAGCACGTCGTACACCGCGCTGAATCCGCCGGGCACGTTCTCCACCGCAACTGACTCGCGCAGCAGCACGCCGTAGCGGTTGAGCAATTGCAGTGCCAGCGCGTGGCTGCGCTCCGTTGCGACGCGCCGGGCGCCTTCGCTGCTTTGGTCCGCGGCACGCAGCGGCAAAAGCGACCAGCGGCCCTGAGCCGTCGGCGGCGTGGTGCGCCGCGAACGGAAAACGGCGCCAGTCTGGTAGCGGCGCGGCGTTCGCGCACTCTCAGGCCTGGCGATATACGCGCGCAGTGAGTGCAGCGAATCATTCGTAATGAGCCCGCGCCACACCAGGCTCCAGAGGGCGTCGATCGTCTCGCCAGGATAGCCGGCGCCGGCAGCTTCGTGCAGCGAATCGAAGAAGCTCGCGCCCGTCGACTCGAGAACGGCGAGCAGCTTTTCTTCGCGCTCGGCAAGAGGCCCTACAAGCGGCCGCTGCTGCGCCAGTAACGGCAGCTTATCGGCGAGAAACAGCGCAATGCGTCCATCGCGCTCGCCCATCGGCTCCACGCCGGCCCACGCCACTTCACCGGCGGCGATGAGCGTATCGAGCCCAGCGGGTGTGTAGTCGGCGATGCGCGCAGGCAGAATCGAAGCTTCAAGCAACGATGCAGGCAACGGCGCGCCCTGCAGGCTTTCGATGGCGTCGAGCAGTGCGTCAAGATGCGCCGTTCCCGTGCGGCGCGGAGCGAGCACACCCTGCCAGTGCGTGAGGAAACGTGCTAGCGTGTGCTGCTCCACGGGCTCGACTTCGCGGCGCAGTTTGGCCAGCGACTTGCGGCGAATCTGCCGCAAAATCTCCGCGTCGCACCATTCGCGATGAAGATCCCCGGGACGGAAACCGCCTTCGAGCACACGGCCCTCGTGCGCAAGCTGCCGCAACGCGTTCTCGACAGCCTCTGTGTCCAACGCAAAGCGCTCCGCCGGCTCGCGCAGCGTGAACGGTCCGTGCGTGCGCGCATAGCGGCGCACCAATTCGAGCACGGGATGGGCTACTGGCTCGAGCAACGCTGCAGCCAATCCGGGCGGTAACGGAATGCCAAGACCATCGCGGTAGCGCGCCGCGTCTTCAGCGGCGATCAAGCGCTTCTCGCCGGCGATGCGCAATTCCAGTAGCCGCCGCGAGCGAGTGAGCCGGTCGACGTGTGCGAGTAGGTCCGCCGAAATTACGCGGCGGCCCAGCTCCTCGCGCGATAGATCGCCGAGGCGCAGGCACAAATCGTGGATGCCGTCGGCCGAACGCGCGCGGTAGTTCTCGGCAAGGCACTGCGCCGCCTCTTCAACCTCCGCGATGGCATTGGCGTCGAGCAACTCACGCAGGTCGGCCTCGCCGAGGAGCTCGCGCAACTGCTCCTGATCAATGGTGAGGGCTTGTGCGCGGCGCTCGGCCAGCGGCGCGTCACCTTCGTACATAAAGTTGGCCACGTAGCTGAAGAGCAGCGAAGCGGCAAACGGCGAGGGCTTGCGCGTCTCCACTACGTGCACGCGGAGCTGGCGCTGCTCAATGGCGCGCAGAGTCTCAATCAGCGCCGACATATCAAAAACGTCGCGCAGGCACTCGCGATAGGCCTCGAGCAGTAACGGGAACTGGGGATAGCGCGAAGCCACGCTGAGCAGATCGTAGGAGCGCTTGCGCAACTGCCACAGCGGGGAGCGCTGGTCGGCGCGTCGGCGCGGCAGCAGCAGCGCGCGGCCCGCCGCCTCGCGAAAGCGCCCTGCGAAAAGCGCCGTCGATCCCAACTGGCGCAGCACAAGCTGCATGGCCTCGGCGGCTTCGACAAGGATCCAATCGGAATCGGGCGCTTCGTCGGTGTCAGGGAAGCGCAGCACGAATCCGTCGTCGCCCCACAGCGTTTCCACCTCGGGCCCGCCGGCGGCGCGGATACGCGCAGCCACCGCCATTGCCCAGGGAATGTGAATGCGGCTGCCGAAGGGCGTGAGCACGCAGACGCGCCAGTCGCCGAGTTCGTCGCGGCACCTTTCAACCACAATTGTCCGGTCGTCGGGAACCTGGCCCGTCGCGTCGGCCTGGTCGGCGAGAAAACGCAGCAGATTCTCCGCAGCGCCGGGATCGAGATCGTGCTCGTTGACGAGGCGCGTGAGCGCTGCTGCCTGCGGCAACGCGCGCAGCTCGCGCACCATGGCGCCGATGCGCTGGCCGAATTCGAGCGGGCGGCCCGGTCCGTCGCCCTTCCAGAACGGCATTTTGCCCGGCTCGCCTGGTGCGGGCGTCACCAGCACTCGGTCGTGCGTGATGTCCACAATGCGCCACGTCGACGCGCCGAGGATGAACGTCTCGTTGGGGTGCGACTCGAAGACCATTTCTTCGTCGAGCTCGCCTACGCGCACCGACTTGCCATCGGTGAACGCGAGAAAGACGCCGTAGAGGCCGCGATCGGGAATGGTCCCGGCGTTGAGAATGGCCAGCCGTGCAGCGCCGTCGCGAGCTGTGACGATGTTGCGCACGCGATCCCAGGTCAGCCGAGGGCGCAGTTCGCCAAACTCGTCGGAGGGGTAGCGGCCGCTCAGCAAATCGAGCACGCCATCAAAGGCCGAGCGCGAGAGCGAGCCAAACGGAGCCGCTCCACGCACGAGGTTGAAGAGAAAATCGACGGAGACTTCGGGCTTCTGCGATTCCGCGTTTTCAGCTTCGGTCGAATCAAAGCCGTCAAACTGCAAATTCGGAGTGAGATTACTTCCCTGACGAGTCGTTTTCCGGGCGTTCGCCGGACGCGCAGCCCTCGGCGGCCGCGCGGAAGCAACGATCGCCACCAACTGTTGGGCAAGCACGTCCAGCGGGTTGCGCGGAAAGCGCGTCGACTCGATGTGGCCGTCGTGCATGGCGCGTGTGACCGCAGCGCAAGCCACCAGATCGGCGCGGTACTTGGGAAAGAGAATGCCTTCGCTCACCGCGTCCACGTGGTGGCCGGCGCGGCCAATGCGCTGCATGCCGCTGGCCACCGAGGGCGGCGACTCGATCTGAATAACGAGATCGACCGCGCCCATATCGATGCCCAGCTCCAGCGTCGAGGTCGCGCACAGCGCGCGAATCTGCCCGGCCTTGAGCTGTTCTTCAATTACCGAGCGCTGCGCGGCGGCGAGCGAGCCGTGATGCGCGCGGGCGATCGGCTCTCCAGCCAGGTCGTTGAGCGCTCCGGCAAGCCGCTCGGCAGTCTGGCGCGCGTTAACGAAGAGGATGGTCGAGTTGCGCTCGCGAATGATTTCGAGCAGGCGCGGATGAATCGCATTCCAGATGGAGACGCGGCGCGGAGTTTGCGAGGCCGGGCCCGAGGGAATCTCCTCCATCTCGCCCAGGCGCGCCATGTCCTCGACCGGGACTTCGATGCGCAGCTTAAGCTGCTTGGGCGCGGCGGCGTTGACGATTGTGACGGGCCGGTAGCGGGGCGGCGTGGCTTCCCCAATCTCAGGGACCAAGGGATCAGGGGACCGAAGGACCGGAGAATCGGCAGAATCATCGCTCTCCGGGCCAAACGCCTCGTCAGACACAGAGGGCGACTGCGGCTCGCGCCGGTTTTCTGATCCCTGTTCCCTGTTCCCTATTCCCTGCTCTTTCGTTCCCTGCACTTCCACTCCGCCCAGAAACCGCGCCACTTCCTCGAGCGGCCGCTGCGTGGCCGAAAGGCCGATGCGTTGCAGCGGCTTCGCAGTCAGCGCCAGCAGCCGTTCGAGCGTCAGCGCAAGGTGCGCGCCGCGCTTGGTGGGAACCAGCGCATGAATCTCGTCCACAATCACCGTCTCCACGGTGCGCAGTGCTTCGGCCGCCTGCGAGGTGAGCAGCAAATAGAGCGACTCGGGAGTGGTGATGAGAATTTCGGCGGGATGACGCGCGAAGCGGGCCCGCTCACGCTGCGGCGTGTCACCTGTGCGCACGCTGATGAGCGGCTCGTGAAATGGAACCCCCATGCGCCGCGCCATGTTGGCCATGCCCGCGAGCGGCGAGCGCAGGTTCCGCTCCACGTCCACGGCCAGCGCCTTGAGAGGCGACACATAAACGATGCGGCAGCCTTTTTTAGAGGATTCGGGCGCGGAATGCAGCATCAGCCGGTCAAGGCACCACAGGAATGCGGCCAGCGTTTTGCCTGTCCCTGTCGGAGCGAGGATCAACGCACTCTCGCCGCGCGCAATGACCGGCCAGCCCATCCGCTGCGGCGCGGTGGGCGCGTCGAAGACGGCCTTAAACCACTCCGCTGTTACCGGGTGAAAGCAGGCAAACGGGTCGGAGATTGCGGGCGGATTGGTTTTGTGCGGGGACATGCTGCTCTCAAGAGAGTAGCGCAAATGCCTTGGCGAAGACAAAGCGAAAAAGAAACGGAACGGGCTTCGGGGGCAGGTATCAAAAACCCGTCCGGGATCTGCTGATCACCGGCTCTACTCCTTATGCCCAGTATCCCCCAGCCGCGCCACACTGAACTGCGCGCCGGCGAACAGAATCAGCCCCGAGATATACGCCCAGAAGAGCAAGCCGACCGACACGAAAAACGGCCCGTAGAGCGACTGCAAATCCAGGTGCGGCAGCACGGCCGCATAGATGAACCTCGAAATCAGCCAGACGATTCCCGTAATGATCGATGTCCGCAGCACTGGCCGCCAGGGTACCTTGCGATTCGGTAGCAGGTAATAGACCGTGAAAAAGAACAGGATCGAGGCCACGCCGGTGGAAACGGCCAGCCACAGGAAACTGATTCCATTGACGACAAAGTTATCCGTGTGATGAAAAGACACCACCGTCAAAACCTTCTCCATGCTCACGTTCGCGATCATGCTTGCGACCCCGAGCAACACCATCAGCAGCGCCAATCCGAAAGCGATGGTCTGGTTGAATAGATAATTCCGGCTCTTGCTAACACCCCACGCCTGGTTGAGAGCGACCTCCAGGGGCAGGAAGATGCCTGTGCACGAGATCAGAATCATCACCAGTGAAAAAGCCTGCGCGCCGTGCCGCTTCAACAAGGGATATACAACCTCTGCCACAAGGTTGTGCGCCACCCAATTCGGGTCCTTGGTGGCCGAGGGCAGGAAGTAGTTCACCATATCGTTCACGACATCCACCATCGCCTGCGAATGGAATATCGAGAGCGCCAGCGTGTAGAGCAGCACCACGAAAGGAATGAATGAGATGATGGCGTTGGCCGCGACGCTGAATGCGAAGGTGTGCACCTCGCTGTCGAGCAGATACGCGATAAGCGCCGTGCCGCTCTTGCGCCAACGGTACCACTTGGATTGCGAGACCGGCTGAACTGGGCCAGACGCGGCGGCAGCCATTGCCTCCCCGGCGTTTTCGATTTCGCTGATTGGATCAGGTGCGGAATTCAAAGCATCGGCCACGTGTCAGTCCTTCTAACCGTCGAGAGTTCTTCGCGGTTCCAGTCCATGGAGTGCCATTGCAGGAGGGCGCTATTTTAAGGATAGCCCTTTCGGCGGATGGCTTGTGTTACTCCGCGGCGGACAAGCGCCGCTCCCAGCCCGCCTCGCAATCGGCGGGCCGCCGTTTTAGAGTGTTTAAGAAACCAATCAACCTTACTTCGGCCGCCATGTCCGAAGGCAACAGCAGCTTCACGGAGCGCAACATGGAGAATCAATACCGCAAACCGAGCGGCTGGCTGGGCCGCTGGTTGTTGCGTAACATGAACCAGCGCCACTCCGGCGTTACCGATTGGGGACTCTCGCACGTGTCCATTCCCCGCGACAAAGCCATTCTCGACGTGGGCTGTGGCGGCGGACGGACCATTGCCAAGCTGGTGGCCGCATCCGGATCGGGCGTCGTGTACGGTCTCGATCACTCCGCCGAAAGCGTCCGAACGGCGTCAGCAACAAATGCCGACCTGATTCAGGCTGGCCGCGTCGCGATCCGCGAGGGTTCCGTCTCGCAACTGCCGTATAACAGCGGCACATTCGACCTGGTCACAGCCGTCGAAACGCATTTCTTTTGGCCCAATCTGCCCGCCGATGTCCGGGAAGTCCTGCGCGTCGTCAAGCCCGGCGGAACGTTTGCCATCATCGCCGAGGTGTACAAAGGCGCAAACGCACTCAAGTCCAGGATGGTGGAGAAACACGCGCCAATGACAGGCATGACGCTGCTCACTCCGGACGCGCACCGCGCCCTGCTTCGAGACACCAGTTTCGCCGACGTTCAGGTGTTCACCGACCCGCAAAAGGGCTGGGTGTGTGCGACCGGCCGCAAGCCACTCTGATGATTGTGGAGATCGGCGCTGGAACTGGTCATTGACGATCTCTTTTGGGGTCCGTACCTCGCGGATGGGCGCGCAATCTCACTCCCGCCGCAACTTCTCGAGCCCCCATCGCGCGGCAGCGCGCAGGCCGTCATCGGCCGCGGCCGCCCACGCTTCGAGGCGATCAGCAAACTGAGCCTGTCCGCTATTGCCCATGGCGATGGCCACGTTGCGCTTAAGGCCCTGGAATCCCGTGCGGCGCATCGGCGAGCCGTTGAACTGCTGTTCGAAGGACTTCTCGTCCAGAGAGGCCAGCCACTCGAGCAGCGGATTGACCAGCTCAGGGCGCGGCCCCAGCTCGGCGTCCACGGCGATCGGGGCTTTTCGCAGCGACTTTTCATTCCACGGGCACACATCCTGGCAGATGTCGCAGCCGAATACCTGGCGGCCCATGCCCGGCATGAGCTCTTCGGCGATCCGTCCTTTGTGCTCGATGGTCAAATATGAGATGCACCGCGAAGCATCCATCTGGTAAGGAGCGATGAGCGCGTTTGTCGGGCAGGCTTCGATGCAGCGTGTGCAACTACCGCAATGGTCTGCGACGAGCTCCGCTCTCTTATCTTCTGGACTAACTTCGAGGGAGGTCAAAAGCACCGCCAAAAATCCAAACGACCCCAGCTTGGGATGAATCAGGCAGGTGTTCTTGCCGGTCCAGCCAAGTCCCGCGGCGGTGGCGAGAGCTCGCTCGACAATGGGTCCCGTGTCGACATATGCGCGCGACTCGAACTCGCCGAACTGTGCGCGCAGCTCGGCCTCAACTTTTTGCATTCGCCTCAACAACACTTTGTGATAGTCACTCGGCCGCCGCTCGCCGTTGGTGGCGACGCGGCCCGTCCATGCATAACGCGCAATCCACCCGCTCCCGCGCTCTGGCGCTTTGGTTGAGAGAGGTGCTGATGGGAAAGCGTAGCTGGCAAAGCAGACAATCGCCGAGCGCGCCCAGGGAAAGGGAATGCCCGCGCGCTCGCGCAGCAACTGCCCATTCTCCGCCGTGCGCTCAAGATAGCCCATCGTCCCTCCGCGTCCCGCGCCCACCCACTTGCGAAACCGGGCCGCGTCGCGCGCCTCTTCCGCGTGGGGCAGCGCCACCAGGCCAGCCTCCTGAAAGCCGGCCTCCAGCGCCGAAGCATGCACGTTCTCGCGCCTCAGGACGGGAGCCGGCGCCTCAGGTTGGGCCATGGAACACTCGCGAATCTCTCCCAATCGCGCCACCATTGCCCCTTCGCCTGGCTGCAAGATTGAAGGGGCACGAAACAGAGTCCAGAGTACCCCAATCATTGAGGAATTCGTCTATACTGTTAGGTCTTCCACCGTCAACTCGCTGGTTGATCGGGAACTGGCGTGAGGGTTGCGATTTCTCTTGTCTCCAGGCTTAAAGCCGGTTCTCGCAGAGGAATCTTCGATGAGGAAGCACCGGTCGCTTTCATTCTCTCTGCTGTTGTCCCTGTCTGCATTCGCCGTCCTCTCAATTTCTGCCGCCGCGCAGTCGAGCGCCCCAAACCAATGGATCTGGATGGGCGGAAGCAGTACGCAACCATGGCCTGCAAGGGGCCAAGGCGGAGTGTATGGCACCCTGGGAACACCTGCCGCCGGAGATCTTCCCGGAAGCCGAAGTTTCGCTGCAACCTGGACCGACACAAGCGGCAACCTTTGGCTCTTTGGGGGCAGCGGTTATGACGCCAATGGCAACACCGGGGAACTCAACGACCTGTGGGAGTTCAACCCTTCCACCCGTGAATGGGCCTGGATGGGCGGAAGCAGCACGATTGGCAGCGATGGCGGCCAGTTCGGGGTGTATGGCACCTTGGGAACGCCTGCCGCCGGCAACATCCCTGGAGGCCGATTTGATGCTGTCACCTGGACAGATAACAAGGGCCGTCTCTGGCTCTATGGGGGCCGTGGCACCTCAGCCGACTACGGCCCGAATTTGTGGCTCAACGACCTTTGGGAGTTCGACCCCTCCACCGGCGAGTGGACATGGATGGGTGGAGACAGCAGCACGGGAGGTCTTGATAGTCTGCCCGGAGTGTATGGCACGCTGGGAACGCCGGCCGCAGGAAACAACCCGGGCAGCCGCGAAGGGGCTGTCAGTTGGACCGACAACAAGGGCAATCTCTGGTTGTTTGGGGGCAATAACGACGGTATGTTCCTCAACGACCTGTGGGAGTTCAACCCCTTCACCAACGAATGGGCGTGGATGGGCGGAAGCAGTACTGCCCCGGCATCCTGCACGCCCGCGGATTGTTCGCTGTCTGGAATCTATGGCGAGTTGGGAACGCCTGCTGCCGGAAACAATCCCGGCGCACGTTTTTGGGCTTCGAGCTGGACCGACAAGAATGGCAATTTCTGGCTGTTTGGCGGATACGGTTATGATTCGGTCGCCAATCTTGGCTATTTGAACGATCTGTGGGAGTTCAATCCATCCACAAACGAATGGACGTGGATGAGTGGAAGCAGCACTGTTCCTGGATTTAACGAAGGCGGCCAGCCAGGAGTCTACGGTACATTGGGAACGCCTGCCGCAGGGAACGTCCCCGGCGGCCGTTACGGCGCTTCGAGCTGGACTGACAGCAGAGACAATCTCTGGCTTTTCGGAGGCAATGACAACGGTTTTCAGAACGACCTTTGGGAGTTCAATCCATCCACGAGCGAATGGACGTGGATGGGCGGAAGCTCTGTGTTCGACAACAGTTGCTTCGGAGTGTTCGGCACTTTAGGCGACCCTGCCGAGGGCAATATTCCCGGAAGCCGCTATGCCGCTTCGAGCTGGACCGACAGCACCGGCAGTTTCTGGCTCTTTGGCGGCGAGGGACCATTACCTGTCGACGGTGAATGGTTTCTGTTCAGTCTCAGCGACTTTTGGAAATATCAGCCAGCTGTAACGACCGCCTTTACGAATGCGGCGACACCCACTTTCAGCGTCGCGGCCGGGACGTATACGTCAACGCAAACGGTGACGATAAGCGACGCCACGGCTGAGGCAACCATTTACTACACCACCGACGGTTCGACCCCGACCATAAACTCGAGCATTTATTCGGGACCACTGACGGTTTCTCTATACTCGACGACCGAAACCGTCAATGCCATGGCCGTGGCTGCCAATTACTTCAACAGCGCGGTTGCTTCCGCTACCTACGTCATCAATCTTCCGCCCTCTTCGGGCACGGTGACGACGATCGCTTCTTCGCTGAATCCGTCCAACGTGGGCGAATATGTCACCTTCACGGCCACGGTTTATCCGGTGAGTTCCTCGTCCACTCCGGCGGGAACCGCTCAGTTCAGCGCGTACGGCGCACCGCTGGGGTCGCCGGTGGCGCTGAACAGCAGCGGTGTGGCCACGTACACGACCGCTGCGCTGTTCGCTGGGGGCGCAAGCGTAACAGCGACGTATACACCTGCCAGCGGCTCATCGTTCGCACCCAGCACATCCTCGCCGCTGCAACAGTATGTTGCCGGCCCTTGCGCGGGCTCAAGCTCCACCACGCTTACCTCATCCCAGAACCCGTCGAACACAGGCCAATCCGTGACCTTCACGGCAACTGTTGCTCCTGGGGTGTTTCCTGCCTGCGCCGTTGGCGGTGGTCCTCCCCTCAATTCAGGCACTTACGCGCCACGGGGCATATACGGAACCGTTCAGTTCACCGTGAACGGCACAGCGATGGGACCGCAAATTCCAGTGGGCGGCGGTGGCAACACCGGCGTAGCCACCTACTCCACCAGCACGCTGCCCGCCGGCACAGACGCGATTACCGCCATCTTTACGGAAGGCAACGGCTACGTTGGATCCAGCGAATCCGCACCCCTGAGCCAGGTGGTGACCGGCACTGGAACGACGCAGGCGGCCACTCCCACCTTCAGTCTGGCAAGCGGAACCTACACCACGGCGCAGACGGTCACGATCTCCGATGCGACCGCTGCGGCAACCGTCTACTACACAACCGACGGAACCGCGCCGACGACTAATTCGAACATATACAGCAATTCAATCACCGTCTCGTCGACGGAGACGCTGACGGCGATGGCGACGGCCAACGGCTATTACAACAGCGCCGTGGCTAGCGAAACTTACACCATCAACCTATCCACTCCGGACTTCTCAGTTGCTGCCACTCCCGCGTCGCTTACCTTGACTGCCGGACAGAGCGGTACAACAGGCGTCTCAGTTACTCCGCTGAACGGCTTCAATTCGGCTGTATCGTTCAGTTGCTCGGGGCTGCCTTCCGGGGCATCGTGCGCATTCTCTCCAGCAACCGTGACGCCTTCGGGCGATGCTACTTCGACCATGCTCACGGTGACCACATCGGCAACCACTACCGCGGCTCTCCAGCGTAACTCCCGCCCGCTGTTTCCAGCCGCTGCGCTGGCACTCGTGCTGTGCGGTCTCGGTTGGAAGAAACGCCGCCGCTTGCAGACGATGTTGTTGCTAGCCGTGAGCGTATTCGGCCTGAGTCTGCTTACCTCCTGTAGCGCGGCGCCAGCGGGACCGCCAATCGTTCTTGATCCCGTCACTTCGACGGTTTCCGTGACCGCAACGGCCGGGTCGATTCAGCACACCACCTCCTTCTTGCTCACGGTGAACTGACGCATCTCAACAATCCCGCAAAGATATCGAGGCCTCTGCCCGCAAGTGGAGGTCTCGATGCATGGGCCAATCTTTCCCTGCCACGACGCACCCGAAGCAGGCCGGAGTTTCATCCCGCGTTCGCCATGGAACCGCCGAACATTCGCGTGCGTATAGGTCAATGTACCGTTCAATCCCCGTCGGCCCCTGGGCCCCTCGGGCCCTTGCGAATTCAGCATAGCTCTCGCGTAGGTTCCTGGGTGACGATTGAGCGGGCGCCTCATGACTCGCCCTGCGCGGCGACACTCTCGAGGAGGATGCCATGAATGACACCATGTGCTGCACAGAATTTTCGCCCATCGCAGCAGGCGAACCAACGGAATTGGTGAGAGGCAACGAAACCGCCTTCTTGGAGCGCGTCATGCCGCTAGTGCGCCGGCAAAGCGTCTCGCTCGATCTCGAAAGCGTCACGCGCATCGATGCCGCCGGTCTTGCCGCCCTCATCACGCTCTATTGCACTGCTCGCGAATCGGGCCATGATTTCACCATCCTGAATCCCTCGCCGCACGTGGCCGAGATTCTTGGTGTCGTGGGCCTCGACAAGCTTCTTGTGTCCCAACATGCAGAAGGCTTTTCAGGATTCGGCACGCCGGCGGAAGCAACGGCGGCCTGATTCGGTTCGAAACCCGCAGAAACCGCTTCACAAGCCGCTCCTTGGTCCTAAAATGCGGTACTCGACACTCGTGTTCGGTACGATCGATTGTACGGCCGGGGACATTCCTGACATTTCAGACCGGGCACATACCTGACAGTTTTTCCTTCTCAGGAAGGTTTTTGTTTTTGTCTTCAGGTCCAGGGCAAGCTTGCCCTGGACCTGAGACG
>JBEKAJ010000057.1:0-14777 GCA_050018295.1 Occallatibacter sp.
CTGGTTGCCGTGACCTGGCTGTTTCTCAAGGGCGTGGGCATCTGGGCCATTACGCAGCCGGTCGCCTGGGGATTTGCCATCATCAACTTCGTCTGGTGGATCGGTATCGGCCACGCCGGCACGCTTATCTCGGCCATTCTGCTGTTGTTCAAGCAGGGCTGGCGTAACGCCATCAGTCGCTTTGCCGAGGCCATGACCATCTTTGCCGTGGCCTGTGCTGGCCTGTTTCCGCTCGTCCACATGGGCCGCCCCTGGCTCGGTTACTGGCTCTTCCCGCTGCCCTTCACCATGACGGTGTGGCCGCAGTTCCGCTCCCCGCTCATGTGGGACGTCTTCGCGGTTTCAACCTACGCGACGATTTCGGTGGTCTTCTGGTACATCGGCATGGTGCCCGACCTGGCCACCATGCGCGACCGCTCGCAATCGAAGATCGCTCAGTACTTCTACGGGATGATCAGCCTCGGGTGGCGCGGCTCAGTCCGCCACTGGATGCGCTACGAGACCGCCTCGCTGCTGCTCGCGGGCCTGGCCACGCCGCTGGTGCTCTCGGTCCACACCGTCATCAGCTTCGATTTTGCCGTGGCCGTTCTGCCCGGATGGCACACCACCATCTTTCCGCCCTACTTTGTCGCCGGCGCCATCTACTCCGGCTTCGCCATGGTGCTCACGCTGGCCATTCCACTGCGCAAGTTCTATCACCTTGAGTCGCTGGTCACCGAGCGCCACATCGACAACATGGGCAAGGTGATGCTCGCCACCGGCTTCATCGTGGCCTACGGCTACGCCATGGAAGCCTTCATGTCCTGGTACTCGGCGTCGCACTGGGAAGCCTTCATGTTCTGGAACCGCGTGTTCGGGCCGATGGGCTGGTCGTACTGGGTGCTCGTCACATGCAACCTGGCGATTCCGCTGACGACGCTGTGGTCGCGCAAACTGCGCACCAGCATCCCGTTCATGTTCTTCATCTCCATCGTTGTGAACACGGGCATGTGGTTTGAGCGTTTCGTCATTGTCGTCACCAGTCTTTACCGAGACTTCCTGCCCTCGTCGTGGGGAACCTACCGCGCCACCAAGTGGGATTACATGACCTTCGTAGGCACGCTCGGATTCTTTACTTTCCTGTTCCTGCTGTTTGTCCGCTTCCTGCCCATGATTCCGATGAACGAAATTCGCATGTTGCTGCCGGCGGCCAAGGTCAAGCCCAAGGTGGCGGAGGCTGCTGACTGATGCGCTTCCCCAATTGCTCTCTTCAGAATCCGCGAACACCAAGGGTCGTTTTCCTCAAGAAAACGACCCCCATGACACTGCCTGCAAGGGCAAGTGAATTGGAGGAAGCGCTCTGATGCCCGCACGCGAAGGAACCTACGGCCTGCTGGCCGAATTCGATACGCCGAGCGACCTGGTGAGGGCCGCGCAGCAGGCGCGCCAGGATGGATGGCGCCGGATGGATTGCTATACGCCATACCCGGTGGAAGAAGCAGCCGAGGCCATCGGCTTCCATCGCAACAAGGTGCCATTGCTTACGCTCATCGGCGGCCTGATGGGCGGCGCGGCTATGTTCGCGCTGGAGACCTGGGTTTCGACGCTCGCCTATCCGCTCAATATCGCGGGCCGTCCCATGTACTCCTGGCCGGCCTTTATCGTACCTGCCTACGAGTGGACCATTCTCTGGGCTGGCCTCTCGGCTGCCTTTGGAATGCTCGCGCTCAACGGCCTGCCGTCGCTCTACCATCCGCTCTTCAATGCGCCCAACTTCCGCGACGGCGCCACGACCGACAAATTCTTTCTGTGTCTTGAGGCACTAGATCCGAAGTTCGATCTGGCCGAGACCAAGGCCTACCTGCAGAAGTTCCAGCCGAACTCGGTGGTGGAGGTGGAGTACTGATGCAAGTCGTCCGCCTTAATCCGTTCGGCCGCAAGCTCCGGCTCGTTGCCGCACCGGCCGCCATGGCCGTGCTGCTGATTGCCGGCTGCCGCCAGGACATGCAGGACCAGCCCAAGATGGTTCCGCAGCGCGGCTCAGACTTCTTTGCCGACCAGCGCGGTGCGCGTCCGCAGGTGCTCAATACCGTGGCCCGCGGCCAGCTTCACGAAGACAGCTACTTCTACACCGGCGTGGTGCAGGGGCCGAACGGCTACCGCCAGGAATTGGACGAGATGCCCTTCCCGGTGACCATGGAAGTGCTTGAGCGGGGGCAGGAGCGCTTCAATATTTACTGCACGCCGTGCCATTCGCGTGTGGGCAACGGGCTGGGTGAGATTGTACAGCGCGGCTTCAAGCCGGCGGCCAATTTCCACGACCAGGTGCGCATGTCGCAGCCGCTCTCGCACTACTTTTACGTGATGACGCACGGTTACGGCGCCATGCCGGACTATTCTACGCAACTGCCGCCGGCAGACCGCTGGGCGGTGGCGGCATATATCCGCGCACTGCAGTTGAGCGAGGCGGCTACGGTGAAGGATGTTCCCGCGGGCGTGCACATCGCGAACCTCAAAGATCTGGCCGCGCAGGAAGGTCATCCCGAATACGCGCAGCCGTGGCCCATGCCGTTGACGGCAGTGCAGGCATACAAGCCGATCGCCAGCGAAGGAACGCCGGGCATGGCTCCGGCTTATCCTGCCGATCCAAAGATTTTGATTCCACCAGGCAAACCCGCCCCGGCGGCCCAGAAGTAGGACGAGAAGAAATGGCACACGAATCGCAATCCGCATCGCACGCCAAGGCGCTCCCCGCCGATCTCGCCACACCCGCGTTTGTTGACGCCTGGAAGAGCCGCGCGCTGGTCGTGGGCGGAATATCAATGTGCGTTGCCGTCATCCTGATCTTCCTTGCAAACGCGCAGGATCATCTGGGCTTCGATCATTTCTATCGCGCCTGGGCGCTGGGCACCATGATTACCTGGGGACTTTGTGTAGGCGGACTGGCCTTGCTCATGGTGCAGTACTGCTCCGGCGGCAAGTGGGGGCTGCTCTTGCGGCGACCGCTCGAAGCGATGAGCCGCACATTGCCGCTGATTCTTATTTACTGGCTCGGCCTGGCTGCGGGAATGAAGCGGCTCTACCTGTGGGCGCAGTACACCAATGCGGATGACACTGCCGCGGCGCTGAAGGCGGGTCTGATCAACGAACTCCAGGCTCACTGCCTCGACTTCAAGCGGCCCATGCTCAATCCGGTCGCGTTTGTCGGGGTCAGCCTTCTCTGCTTCGCAATATGGGACTTTTACGCGTGGCGTCTCAATACGCTTGGCCTGAAGCGCGATTCCCAAGGGCCGGAGACCACGCCCTACTGGATCAAGAAGCTCGAAAACATCAGTGGCCCCGGAATCGTGATCTACGCGCTCACGATGACCGCTGCGGCCATCTACTGGGTCATGTCGATGGATCCCACATGGTACTCGTCGGTCTACGGTTTGCTGTTCCTCGTGGGGCAGGGATACGCGACGCTCGCGTTCTCCATCATCGTCGCCGTATCGCTTTCCAAAGCCGAGCCGTTCAAAACCATCCTGCGCCAGACCGAGCAGCACGACCTGGGCAAGCTCACCTTCGCATTCGTCATGCTCAACATCTACCTGGCCTTCGGGCAGTTCCTCATCATCTGGTCGGGCAACCTTCCAGACGAGATCAACTGGTACCTCGATCGCATTCGCGGCGGCTGGGGCGTCATCATCACCCTCGATTTCATCTTCCACTGGGTGATTCCGTTCTCCATGCTGCTCTCGCGCGACCTGAAGCGCAACAAAAAGCGCATTGTGCGCGTGTGCCAGTGGATGATCTTCGCGCGAGTCTTCGACATGTTCTGGCTCATCGAGCCAAACTTCAAAGACGCCGCGCGCAACCTGCATTTCAGTTGGGGAATTCTCGAGTACGTTGCCGTGCCCGTGGCGATGATGGCCTTCTGGGTGGCCTACTTCTGCACGCGGCTGAAGGCGCGGCCGCTGGTGCAGACCAACGACCCGCATCTGGCAGAAATCTTGGAGCCTGAACATGCCCACGCATAACCATCCCGATCCCGGCCACGAGCCGGAAAAGCACGAAGTCGACGCGTCGGCGGGCTTTGAGCGCAGCGACGCGAACGTCACGGGCATCGTGGTCTTTCTTACCGCGCTGGCCATCTTCGTGGCCGTTACGGGATTCCTCTGCTACGGCATCGGCAAAGTGATCAATGCGCACATGAACAAGGAAGACGGCCCCAACAGCAAGTGGACGAAGACTGTGGATGTGCGCCAGCTAGGCAATATGCCTTCCAGCCCCGAACTGCAGAACAAGATGGCTGAGATCACGCAGACCTTTCCCACGCCGCGCGTCCAGACCGACGACGGCAATCAGGACGTCGCCGATCTGCATGCGCGCGAGGACCTGCTGCTCTCGAACTACAGTTGGGTCGACCAGTCGAAAGGGACGGTCAGAATTCCCATCGACCAGGCCATGAAGTTGATCGCGCAGCGCGGGCTGCCGGTGGCGCCGGCGGTCCAAACCCAGCAGCCCCAGCAGTTAATGACCGGCGACAGCACGCCAACCGTCACCGTGCCGCTGACCAACGGATTTGCGCGCACCAGCTATGAGCAGGAACAGGCGCAGCAGGAAGCCGTCAGGCAGCAACAGGGAGAGCAAAAATAGCCATGCGGTCGGGACGCACAATCCGGAGACATTGGCGCAGCACGGCGGTGGCCGCCGCGGGCGCGATTGTGCTTTCGTTTGCCGCGCCCCTGCTCACCGCGCAGGTCTCCAGCTACGGCGACAAAGAGACGGGTCCAACGAACGACAGGCCGCCCGCATTGCTCAATGGCGTCGGCATCGATCAGCATCTCAATACGCAATTGCCGCTCAACCTCGCCTTTACGGACGACGCGGGCAAACAGGTAATGCTCAGCAGCTACTTTGGCAAGCGCCCCGCGATTCTGGCGCTGGTTTACTATCGCTGCCCCATGCTCTGCTCTGAAGAACTCGACGGCCTGACCAGCGCGCTCGAAATGGTCCGCTACGTTCCCGGCAAGGACTTTAACATCATCGTGGTCAGCATCGATCCCACCGAGGGCACGGACCTGGCTTCGGCAAAGAAGCGCGAGTATTTGAAGCGTTATGGCCGTCCCGAGATGGCCGACGGATGGCACTTCCTCACCGGCACGCAACCCAATATCGATGCGCTCACACAGGCGGTCGGCTTCCGCTACGTCAAGCTCACCGTGCCGGGCAGCAACCTGATGCAATACGCGCACGCCAGTTCGATTCAGATCGTGACTCCGGAGGGGAAGCTGGCCCAGTACTACATGGGAGTCGAGTACTCGCCCAAGGACATGCTGCTGGGCCTCGACGAAGCCTCGTCGAATCGCATCGGATCGCCGGTAGACAACATTCTTACTTACTGCTACCACTACGATCCCACCACCAACACGCACGATCTGATCATTGCGCGCGTGATCCAGCTCGGAGGGTTCCTCACGGTGGTGCTTTTAGGCGGATTCATGCTGGTGATGTTCCGCCGCGATTTGAAGCACGATCACCCGACGGGAAAAGGGACTTCGGGTACGGCAAAGAAAGTGAACGGATAAGGGAATGGACCACATCAGCCCAGTATTGTGGCAGTTTCTCCAGAAATGGTTGACCCACTTCGCGCTCTTTCCGCCCGAAGCATCCAAGATTGCGCCCGAAATGGACGCGCTCTATTTCTTCATGGTCCTGGTCAGCCTGGTCGGGCTCACGATTGTGGTTCTATTGATTGTCGGATTCTCGATCCTTTACAGCAAAACGCGCCATCCGCATGCGGTGCAGATCGAAGGCTCCACAATTCTTGAGGCCACCTGGACCATCATTCCTCTGGGCTTGTTCCTGATCATGTTTGTGTGGGGCGCGCTGCTCTACTTCCGCATCTACACGCCGCCCGCCAACGCCATGAACATCTACGTCGTGGGCAAGCAGTGGATGTGGAAGGCCGAGCATCCCGGCGGCCAGCACGAGATCAACGCTCTGCATGTGCCCACGGGCCGTCCCATCCAGTTGACGCTCATTTCGCAGGATGTGTTTCACAGCTTCTCCATCCCCGCGTTTCGCGTCAAGCGCGAGGCGATTCCGGGCCGCTACACCACGGTCTGGTTCGAGGCCACCACGCCCGGCACCTATCACCTTTTCTGCACCCAATACTGCGGCACCAACCACTCGCAGATGATCGGCGACGTGGTCGTGATGACGCCTGACGACTTCAAGAAGTGGCTGGAAGGCTCGACCAGCGGCAACTCCCTGGCCCAGGACGGCGAGCGGCTCTTCGCCAGCCTGAGCTGCAGTTCGTGCCACAACACGCGGCCCGACGCTCGCGGGCCCAGTTTAG
Source organism: Occallatibacter sp. (assembly GCA_050018295.1). GTDB lineage: Bacteria > Acidobacteriota > Terriglobia > Terriglobales > Acidobacteriaceae > Telmatobacter. The sequence continues at coordinate 6,323 of JBEKAJ010000057.1, forward strand.
CTAACGTCTACAGCTCCAGGCTCACGCTCTCCACCGGCGAAACCATCACCGTTGACGATGCTTTCCTGCGCCAGGCGATTCTGAACCCGTCGCAGCACACCACGCAGGGATACGCGCCCATCATGCCAACTTACCAGGGCCAGGTGAGCGAAGAAGGCGTGATCGCACTGGTGGAGTACATCAAGAATCTAGATTCCGATTACCGCGTCCAGCAGACTCTCAACACCACCGATCTGGTTCCTGAGAGCCAGGCCGGTAAAGCAGCGAAGGCGGGCCAGCCGCCCGCGGCGCAGAAGGAGGTCAAACCATGAGCGCTGCCACCATCGTCAGTCTTCCCGATCAGTCCACGGCCAGGATCCCCAAGATGAACTTCCTGACCAAGGAGAACGGCCTGCTCAGCTGGCTGCTGACCAGCGATCACAAGAGGATCGCCACGCTCTACCTGATCTCGATTACGTTTTTCTTCTTTATCGGCGGTGCCCTGGCTGGCCTCATTCGCCTGGAACTGCTCACGCCGCAGACTGCCCTGATGGCCGCCGACACCTACAACAAGGTGTTCACCATGCACGGCGTCATCATGGTCTTCTTTTTCCTCGTGCCTTCGGTGCCCGCTACCATCGGGAACTTCCTCATTCCCATGATGGTCGGGGCCAAGGACCTGGCGCTGCCCAAGATCAACCTGCTCAGTTGGTATCTCTATGTTGTCGCAGGCATCATGGCCATCTACACCATGGCCGCCGGCGGCGTCGACACGGGTTGGACCTTCACCACTCCGCTTTCAACGCACTACCTGAACACCCACGTCATCTCCACCGGCCTGGCCATCTTCGTGGCCGGCTTCAGTTCCATCTTTACCGGCCTCAATTTCATCGTCACCATCCACAAGATGCGCGCGCCGGGCATGACCTGGTTCCGGCTGCCCCTCTTTGTATGGGCGAACTACGCGGCAAGTATTCTCATGGTGCTGGGCACGCCGGTGCTGGCCATTACCCTCGTGCTGGTCGTCCTCGAGCGCACCTTCCACATCGGCGTCTTCGATCCCGCCTACGGCGGCGACCCGATTCTCTTCCAGCATCTGTTCTGGTTCTACTCGCACCCGGCCGTCTACATCATGATTCTGCCCGGCATGGGAGTTATCTCCGAGGTCATCTCCACCTTCAGCCGCAAGCGCGTCTTTGGCTACACGGCGGTTGCGTTCTCCTCGGTGGCCATCGCCGTCTTCGGCTTCTTTGTCTGGGCGCACCACATGTTCATCATGGGCATCTCCAACTACGCGGCGCTGGTCTTTTCGCTGCTCACGATGCTCGTGGCCGTGCCCTCGGCCATCAAGATTTTCAACTGGGCCTTCACGCTCTACAAAGGCTCCATCACCTTTGAGACGCCCATGCTCTACGCCTTCGGCTTTATGGGCCTGTTCACCATAGGTGGCATGACCGGCGTCTTCCTCGGCACGACCGGCACCGACATTCACCTGACAGAGACGTACTTCATCGTGGCCCACTTCCATTTCGTCATGGTCGGCGGCATGCTGATGGCCTTCCTGGCCGGCATTCACTTCTGGTGGCCCAAGTGGACCGGGCGCATGTATCCGGAAAAGATCTCGCAGTTTGCTGCCGTTGTCACCTTTATTGGCTTCAACTTCACGTTTTTCCCGCAGTTCATCCTGGGCACGCTGGGCATGCCGCGGCGCTATGCCGCCTACCCGCCGGAGTTTCAGGCGCTGAACGTCTTCTCTACCGCGGGCGCGACCATCCTCGGCATCGGCTACCTGCTGCCGATTCTTTACCTCACCTGGTCGCTGAAGTACGGGGCCATCGCCGGAAACAACCCTTGGCAGGCAACGGGCCTTGAGTGGCAAACGCAGTCGCCGCCGTTGACCGAGAACTTCCCTGAAATCCCCATCATGGACCACGAAGCCTACGACTACGAGTGGCTGGAAAAACAGAATCTCGCCCGGCAGCGGCAGGAAGAGGTGGTTTAGTGTCGGATAGCACGGCAATCTCCAACAGCGCTGCCGCGGAGGTTCATCATGAGCATCCGCCCTATCAGCGCCACCACTTCGAGTCTGTCGAGCAGCAGGCGGACACCACCAACTTTGCCATGTGGTTGTTTCTGCTTACTGAAGTCATGTTCTTCGGTGGTTTGTTCGCCGCCTATCTGATCCTCCGCAACTGGTATTACCCGGCTTTTGTTGCCGGCTCGCACCAGCTGCAGATCTTTTGGGGCACCGCGAACACGGCTGTTCTGATTGCTTCGAGCTTCACCATGGCCATGAGCGTGTGGTCGGCGGAGACGCGGCGCAAGGGCTCTCTGCTGCTTTATCTGTGCCTCACGCTTCTCTTCGGACTCACCTTCCTTGGCATCAAGGGCATCGAATGGCACGAGAAATGGGAGAAGCACCACATCCCGGGTCCCAGTTTCAGCGTGCAGTCGTTCGTCAATCCCGCGTCGGACCCCGAAGTCTACAAGGAGTATCACGACCAGCCGCTGGCGCCCGACATGGCGCAGAAGACCGAGCAATATTTCTTCCTGTATTTCGCCATGACCGGCATGCACGCGCTGCACATGGTGATCGGCGTCGGCATCCTGATCTTCATGATCTTTCGAGCGAAGGCTGGGGCCTACACCTCAGGGCATGTCACGTTTGTCGAGAATTTCGGGCTGTACTGGCACTTTGTCGACATTATCTGGATTTATCTCTTCGCCCTGCTGTATCTGATCAGCAGGCACTGAGAGGTTTGGGCGCATGAGCGAGCAGCAACAACAGCACGAGCACGAACACCACATCGTCAGCCCGAAGATCTACGTCGTCATTCTTTTGGCGTTGCTGGTGGGCACGGCGGCTACGGTTGCCGCTTCCTACGTCGACCTCGGCGAATGGCACATCGCCCCGGGCCTCACGCTCTTCTGGAATCCGGTGGTCGCGCTGGCTATCGCGTCCACCAAGATGATTCTCGTCGTGCTGTTCTTCATGCACGTCAAGTACAGCCCCCGGCTCACCAAGCTCACTGTAGCTTCGGGTGCCTTCATGTTCCTCGTGCTCATCGGCATGACCATGGCCGACTACTTCAGCCGCGCCTGGGGACGGTGGTAGAAAGACAACCGTTGGCTCTTAGCCTTTAGCTTGCAGGGCCGCTTTTGGGTGGCTCTTTTCGTTTCGCTGATTGCGCCCCCTACAGCGTCGGTTTCGGCGGCTTCACTACCGTCCACGCGTTCGCCCCCATCACCTTCACCGGCCGCCGGTACAGTTTGCCGCTCTCGGCTACGTATAGCCAGCTCGAATCGCCCCCGCCGGCAAAGGTGATGGCCGCAATCGGCGCGCCAGGCACAGGCGGATTCAGAATCTCCACCGCGCGGCCGTTTTGCATGCAGATCTGAGTGCCGAGCGGCGTGGCGAAATACACCATTCCGTTCACGTCCTCCACCGCGCCGCGCGTTCCGCTTTGCCAGCTCATCACGGTGGTCTCCGGCAGCTCCAGCCGGTAAAACGGCTCGCCGTTTCCGAGCGTGCCGTCCGCCGCAATCTGAAACGACCAGCTATAGCGCGAGACCGTGTCGGTCACCACGAGCATCGACTCGTCGGGTGAGAGTGCCAGCCCCTTGGGAGCAACCATCTCCCCGCCGAGATCGGTCCAGCGTAGCGCGACACGCGGCTGGCCCGAGGAATCGACCACGCCAATCGTGGCCGTGGACCCGTCGAGAAGGTAGATCGTACCGGTCTCCGTAACCACGAAGTCGACGACGGCAGTGAGGTTCCTGGCGATGGTCTTCTGGTCGCTCGCCGTGCCGGTCGCTGTGTCGGAGGAGACGATTTCTCCCGTAGAAGGCGAGTAAGTGTAGAGGCGATGGTTCGCGCCCATGCGCAGAATCGAAGTGTCGTTGGGCGGCTCGGCGAATTGCGTGATCTTGCCGTTCGCATCGACGCGTTTGATGTTTCCCGCGTTGCGGTCGGCGAAGTAGACGTTGTCCTCGCGGTCGCTGGTGAGGCTCGAAATGGAACCGTAGTCGCTACCGGCCTGTTGCCAAGGCTTGTCGACGAAGATCGTCGAGAAGACTGTCCCGGAGGGATCCCATCCCGGCTCGTGAGCAGCTTCCGGTTCATGCACGACGATTGGCGCGGGATAATCGCGCCACAGCCAGCGCAAGGCATCGGGCAGAATCGCTCCGCCCTGCTTTAAGTTGTGGCCTTCTGTGCCCATCACCAGCTTCGCATCGTAGCCCGCAAACTCCAGCGCCTCGAACATCACCTGGTTGTTGATGGGCCAACTCCCGGCAAAGTTGGTTCCGTAGGGTTCCGCGGGAACGATATGATCCGCTGTCCCGTCCTGCATAAAGATGCGAATCGGCTTGGGCTCCGTCTTGCGCACCAGCGCCGGCAGCGCGTCCGCGCCCTTCATCGAAACATAGGTGCCGATGAGGCTCAGCACGCGATGAAACTGGTCAGGCCGGTTCCACGCCGCCATGAATGCGCCCACCGCACCCGTGCTCACGCCGCTCAGGGCGCGGTCGTCGGGGTTCTTCGAGAGGTTGTAGTGTTTCGCCACCTCCGAGATCAAATCGTTCACGAGAAAGTCGGAAAATCGCGGGGTCAGCGAGTCGTACTCATAGATTCGGTTGTAGCGGTTTTGGTCTGCTTCCGAGACTACTGGCAAAATGCCGGGATCGACGAAGATCGCGATCATCGGCGGCAAATCGTGCTTGGCGATCAGGTTGTCCAGGACCACCGGCACGCGCATGCTGTCGCCGAGCGCCTGGCTGCCGTCAAGAAAGATCATGAACGGCGTCGGCTTGCTCGGGTCGTACTGCGCAGGCACATAGATTGCGCAGTTGTGCGGCGTTCCGGGATAGTCTTTGCCCGGCGCCAGCGTGAATTTGGTCACCGTGCCTTTAGGCACGCCGTCTTGCGGCTGCGAATCAGGGCCAAGGGTGTAGTCCTCGGCGCGGGTGATGGTGAAGGCGGAAGCCAGCAGCAAAGCGAACAGAATTCGTTTCATCAAAAACTCCAGGCACTGATATGGACGCAGTGGAAACGAGGACGGCCGTGCAATGCTCAAGCGCGATTAACTCATCCTAACTGGCGCGGCCCGGCGTTAGGATGATGTTTTCGCAAGGAGTCCGCCGCAGCAGGTTCGGTGGCCCTTGTGCCAGGCTTGAGGAGACCGCCCCACGTGAGCTCCGTGCTCGATGACGACAGGATGCCAGTTGAGCTGGCCCGGTTGGCTGACCAGCCGCGCGTATTGGTGCGCCGCCCAGGCGCTCCACACAAGGGTGCGCGCTCCGTCGTTTACTGGATGCAGCGTTCTGTGCGCATCGTGGACAACCTCGCGCTCGACGTAGCCATCGAGGCGGCCAACATTCTCGACCTTCCCGTGGTCGTTTACTTCGGCGTCATTACTTACGATCCCAGCGTCAACCTGCGCCATTACCATTTCCTGCAACAAGGCTTGCGCGACGCGGCTCAGGACGCAGCGGAGCGGGGCGTGGGTTTTGTTGTTCGCAGGGCGCCTGAAGCCTCGCTCGAGGTATTTCTTGAAGAAGTCCGGGCTGCGCTCCTCATTGGCGACGAGAATCCCTGCCGCGAGCCGGAGCGCTGGCGCAATGTTCTCGCCCGCCGCCTCAGGATTCCCTACTGGACGGTCGATGCCGATGTCGTGGTTCCTTCACGCGTCTTCAATCGCAGCTTTGCCCTGTTGCACCATTTCCGGCCGCGTCTCAAGGCCGAATTGCCGAGATTTCTTGTGGCCCCAAAGAAGATCGAGCCTCTCCACAGCTGGCAGCCGCGCAAAGCTCTCGCAACTTTCCCACTTTCCAGGGACATTACCGCTGGATTCGCGAAGCTCGACCGCTCGGTCTATCCCGTCGACACCTTCACTGGTGGCACGCACGCCGCGCTCAGGCGGTTGCGGTCGTTTATTCGGCACGATCTGGCCGCCTACGATGAAACACGCAACCATCCTGAGACGGCGGGCACCAGCCGCTTGTCGCCCTATCTCCACTTCGGCAATATCGGGCCGCTTACCATTGCTCTCGCGGTAAAGAAGGCAGCGAACGAAGGCAAAATCGCGCCCGCAGTGAGCGAAAGATTCCTTGAACAACTCATCGGGTGGCGGGAGCTGGCGGTGTTGTTCGTTCGCCAGGAGCCGAACTACGACAACTGGGAGTGCGCCGCGCCGTGGGCGCGCAGAACGCTTCTCGAGCACGCCGCCGACGCACGCCCGTATCGCTACAGGCTGGAGCAACTGGAGCGGGCCGAGACGCACGATGAGCTCTGGAACGCCTCCCAGCGCGAAATGGTCGCGACAGGCTGGATGCACAACTATATGCGCATGTACTGGGCGAAGAAGATTCTGGAATGGACGCCCGATCCGGCCACAGCTTTCGATTGGGCTGTGACCATGAATGATCGCTATGAACTCGACGGCCACGATGCGAACGGCTATGCGGGGATTGCATGGGCGATCGTGGGCAAGCTCGACCGGCCGTGGTTCAATCGACCGGTCTTCGGGCTGGTGCGGCCGATGACGAGCGCGTCCTTTTCTCGCAAGTTCAATGCCGAGGCATACATCCGCAAGTGCGGCGATCTCCGTCAGCCTGCTGACCGGCCTGTTAGCTGAAACCGCCCACGCGATGTATCCGGGATCACACCGGGCCGTATCCGCCGCTGTCCTATAATGGGCCACAATCTCATTCCCGGAAATTGCGTGTTTCGTTGAGCGTTATCGGATGGATTCCGTGCTCATCCCCATTGGAAGATTTTGAGAATAGGGGAAGCCGGAATCGAAGTCTGGTTCCGCGTGACGAATCCAATGTCCGATCCAAAATGTATGGGCCCGGTCCGTGGCGGCGGGGCAGGGAATCGAGCCAGGCGGCCTGGGCAGCATTCAACCCTTGGCGCATGGGCGGGCGCAGCCTTGGCCGCGTGCCTTCTTGCGCTTCTCTCGCAGGGCCCGGCGGATCGAGCGCAGACGCCAAACGCGCAAGCCAATCCTGCTCGACAACAAACACCCAAGCCCACGCCACTTCCCCCTCGCGTTCTTGAAGCGCAGCGCTTTCTCGCTCAGCGCGGCTTTGTGCCCGGCCATAGCCTGCCGGCGAGGTCGAGCGCGGGCCGCCGCTCAGGCGGGATGAGCCTCGGCGCTCCTTTCAGCACTCCGGCAGTCCAGATCCAAAGCACTGGCAACGCCGCGCCCGTAAACACCTGGCAGCCTCTCGGCCCCACAGCCGTTCAAACCCCTGATTTTGGTCTCGTCACGGGCCGCGTTGCCGCGCTTGCCCTCGATCCTGCCGATGCCACCGGCAACCGCCTGTACATAGGCACGACGGGCGGCGGTGTGTGGCTCGCCAACAATGCCGGTGTTGCGGCGCCCGCCTCCATCGTTTTCGCTCCGCTCACCGATAACGTCCCCGCTCTCAGCGGAGTTCCTGACGCATCCATCAGCATTGGCGCTCTCACGGTGCAGCCGGGCGAAACCGGCATCATTCTTGCCGGCACTGGAGACCCCAACGACGTGCTCGACTCCTACTATGGCGCCGGCATCCTACGCTCCACTGACGGCGGCAACACCTGGAGCGTGATCCAGCAGACCATGGACCTGGAGCAGGGCCTCGGCGCGCAGGACACCAGCTTCATCGGGCAGGGCTTTGCCGGTTTTGCCTGGAGTACCGTCAATCCGCAGCTTGTGGTGGCCGCGGTCTCTCAGGCCTATGAAGGCACGCTGGTGGGCGCCGATTGGCCGGTCAACACCTTCGAGGGCCTCTTCTATTCCACGGATAGTGGAGCTACATGGCACCTGGCCACCATCACCGACGGCGCTGGCGAAGTCCTTCAGGGTCCGCTCACTCCTCTCACTTCGCAGGGCAACGCCGCCACTGCGGTGGTTTGGAATCCAGTGCGCCAGTTGTTTGTGGGCGCGGTGCGCGATCATGGCTATTACCAGTCGCCGGACGGCGTTACCTGGACGCGCATGGCCGCGCAGCCGGGCGCCGGTCTTATTGCGCAGATGTGCCCTTCCTTCCTTGGGCAAATCGGCTCCATCGCATGTCCCATCTATCGCGGCGCGCTGGCCGTGAATCCCCAAACCGGCGACACGTTTGCATGGACCGTCGACCTGAATAACCAGGACCAGGGACTCTGGCAGGATCAGTGCGACCTCAGCGGCGAAGCGTGCAGCAATCCAACCATCACCTTCGCCAAACAGTGGAACACCGCGGCGCTTGAAGCCAACACCCTCCAGGGCGCAGCCACCATCCTGGATGGCGACTACAACCTCACCCTGTCCGCGGTTCCATCGCAGCAGGACACGCTCGTGCTGGCCGGAGCCAACGACCTGTGGAAGTGCAGCTTGGCCATGGGATGCGTGTGGCGCAATACCACCAACTCAACCACCTGCATGAGCGCGCAAGTGGCTGAATACCAGCATGTGCTGGCATGGAACGCCGCCAATCCACTGGAGGT
>JBEKAJ010000058.1:0-14729 GCA_050018295.1 Occallatibacter sp.
TCGATGTAGTCGACATCGGTGCGGTTCACCAGCACAAAGTTCCCCTGCCGGCGCGCATTCACCAGGTCCTCGGTGATCTCGCCCTTGTCGTTGAATTCGATGTTGGCCTGCGCAATGGTGTGCCGGTCCTCTTCCCACGCCGAAAGGTAGAAGCTGAAAGGAATGGAGTCGATGGTGCGCTTTCCCTCCTTCTTCAACTTTGCGTTCAGGCGCTGCGCCTCGGCCTTCTCGATGTGGTCGCCTACGCGCAAGCCGCTTTCGCCAGCGTTCACGATCTCCACGAAATCCAGGATCTTCGAATCCTTCACCTTGCGGTAAGGCGACTCGATGAACCCGTACTCATTGATGCGCGCGAAACAGCTTAGCGAGCTGATCAGCCCGATGTTCGGGCCTTCCGGCGTCTCGATGGGGCAGATGCGCCCGTAGTGCGTCGGGTGAACGTCGCGCACCTCGAACCCGGCGCGCTCGCGGCTCAGTCCGCCCGGCCCGAGGGCCGAAAGCCGCCGCTTGTGCGTGATCTCCGACAGCGGATTGGTTTGGTCCATGAACTGCGAAAGCTGCGACGAACCAAAGAACTCGCGGATAGCCGCCATCACCGGCTTGGCGTTGATCAGGTCATGCGGCATGGCCGTGTTCAGCTCCTGATACACGCTCATCTTTTCCTTGATCGCGCGCTCCATGCGCACCAGTCCGATGCGGAACTGGTTCTCCATCAGCTCGCCCACCGCGCGCACGCGGCGGTTGCCCAGGTGGTCGATGTCGTCCACCGCGCCGATGTTCTTGCGCAGCTTCAGCAGGTAGCGGATGGTCGCATAGAAATCCTCCGCAGTCAGTGTCCGGTGATCGAGATGCGTCGCGTCCTGGTTCTCGTAGAGCTTGATGTTGAACTTCAGCCTGCCCACGCGCGAGAAATCGTACTTGCGCGGATCGAAGAACATGCCCTCGAAAAGCGCCGTGGCCGTGTCCAGCGTCGGCGGGTCGCCCGGCCGCAGCTTGCGGTAGATCTCAATCAGCGCCTCTTCCGGCTTGTGCACCGAGTCGCGCTTCAGCGTGTTGGAGATGATGTTGCCCACGTCGTCGCGGTCGGGGAAGAACACCTCGAAGGTCGACGCGTCCGAGGCCATCACCTTGTGCAGGCGATCGGCCGTCAGTTCGACGTTGGCTTCCACCACCACTTCGCCCGTATTCGTGTCCACCACATCGGAAGCCGTCAGCGCGCCATCCAGCTCGGCGGCTTCCACTTCCACCTTCTGGATGTTTCCGCTGCGCAGCGCCTTGAGCGCATGCGGCGTAATCTTGCGTCCCGAGTGCGCGATCTCCTCGCTGCCGTGCTTGATCGCGTGCGCCGGCTTGGCGCCCACCAGATGCGTGCCCTTGGTGGCGTCCTGCTGCACTTCCCACATCAGCTTGCCATCTGCAACGTGCAGCCGGTCCACCGTGTAGAAGGTCTTCAGAATCTCCTCGTTCGAGCGCAGGCCCAGCGCGCGCAGGAAGATGGTTCCCAGGAACTTGCGCTTGCGGTCGATGCGAACGTAGAGCGTGTTCTTTTGGTCGTACTCGAACTCCACCCACGATCCGCGGTAGGGAATGATCTTGCCCAGAAAGTAGGTGCGGTTGTTGGCCGTCTCAAAGAAGACGCCCGGCGAGCGGTGCAGCTGCGAAACAATCACTCTCTCCGTGCCGTTCACGATGAACGTTCCGTTCGGCGTCATCAGCGGAATATCGCCAAAGAACACTTCTTGTTCTTTAATATCGCGGATTGTCTTGTTGCCGGTCTCCGGGTCCTTGTCGTAGATGGTCAGGCGTACCGTCACCTTCAGCGGCGCCGAGAACGTCATGCCCCGCTCTTCGCACTCCTGCTGGTCGTACTTCAACTGCAGGCTCACCGGGTCGCCGCACTTGTTGCAGAAATCGGGCGTGTTCTTGTTGTAGGTGCCGCACTTCTGGCAAAGTACATCGCTGGACATGAACGGATCCGTGATCACCATGGCGCCGCAATGCACGCAGGCCGTGCGCAGGTGGTGCAGTCCCTTCAGGTGGCCGCACTTGCACTCCCAGTTGCCGATGGAGAAGTCGACGAAGTCCAATTGTGAGATGCCGCGAAAGTCCATGATCGGGAATACCGACACAAACACCGACTGCAGTCCCGAGTCGTCGCGCTCGTTGGGCAGCTTGTCCATCTGCAGGAACCGCTCGTAGCTGCGGCGCTGCACTTCAATCAGGTTGGGAATCTGGGTGGCAGTGGGAATCTTTGAAAAATCGAGCCGGCTGCGAATCGCGCGCATCTCGTTGGGCATGTTCACTCCTGAGCCTCGTCGCTCCGGCGCCGTACACGCGCCGGCCCGGCGCCCGAGTCTCATTGGCGCCGGCATCGTACCGCAAAAGTCGAAAATGCGTTGGAGCGGGCAATGATTCCCCGCTCTTCTGCTGGCGGCAACCGGGAAATGAATTCCCGTTGCCGGAAAGAACCCGGATCAGGCGGGTTCTGTGAGAGCTCGGTCAAAAACGCTTGGTGGACCTTGCCGTGCTTCGGGCAGGTGCGCTAGACTGCGCACAATTGGAAGATGCGAGCACAACGGCTGGACCCGAAATTACGGGAGAAACCGTAAAGGGAAGTTGTGCGCGTAAGGCTGCCAGAGTTTAAGGAACTCCCTCGACAGCACCCCAGGAAGACACGACAAGCCCGTAAGGACGCAATGCCTCACGAGCGCAGCTCAACGCCTGTGCTCCCGTCCGAATTTTCTTCCATTGCCCTCGCCGATCGCAAAATCCGCATCCGCCGCGAATTGCCAGCTGCCCGACCATCGTCAACGGCAAGCCCGTCTGACCCCGGGAGAACCGTTGACCCAAAAGAACTTAACTCATAACACCCGCCCTCAGAGTTCGATGCCCTGAGTCGCGGGCGCTTGCGTGAACGCCACGCTCCGCATTTCGCGCCACCCTGCCGATTCGCCCTTTAGATACACCGGGCGAAACCGCCAAGACACGCACCCTCTATCTTAGCGCGTCCCGGCAGCGCATGCAAGTCCCGTGCCGTTCCCTTTACTTCGCGCCGTTTACTTGACCTCGACCGTGGCGACGCCCTCAAACTTCTTCTTGATGGCCTCGGCCTCGTCCTTGGTCGCGTTTTCCTTGATCGCCTTGGGAGCTCCGTCCACCAGGTCCTTGGCTTCCTTCAGACCCAGCGACGTGACCTCGCGTACCGCCTTGATGGTGTTGATCTTATTGGCGCCCGCATCCTTCAAGATGACCTGAAATTCGGTCTTCTCCTCGACCGCCGGGGCTGCTCCGCCCGCCGCTGCGCCGCCGGCAACCATCACCGGTGCTGCCGCCGCCGCCGAAACGCCAAGCCTCTCTTCCAGCTTCTTCACCAGAGCTGCCGCTTCCAGCAGGCTCAGGCTCACAATTTGCTCTTCCAATTGCGCGATATCCGCCATGTTTCTCTCCATTCAAAACTGTTTGAATTCGTCTTTCCCCGGCCGTTCCTGCAAACTTGAAAGTTTCCGATGCGCCAGACTGCGCACTTTCTCGTCTGCTCCCGGCCAAAACCCTTGAAAACAGCTCTTAACCATTAGCGATTAGCGTTTTCCTGTTTTGAACCAGCATCGCTGGCTCACGCAAAAACAAGCTAACGGCTAAGAGCTAAAAGCTCGCGCCGCTATGCGGCGCTCGCAAACTTCTCCTTCTCCACGCCCTGGCCAATCACCACGGCCATATCGCGGCCGGTAGCATTGATTACCGTAGCCAGCCTCTGCGCTGGCGCATTGATCAGGTAGAGCAGCTTCGAGAAGATCTCTTCCTTGCCCGGCATGGTCGCCAGCGCCTTCACGTCATCCACGCTCAGCAGCCTGCCGTCCACGATGCCCAGCTTGAAATGAAACTCCGCTGCGTTCTCGCCCGCCCACTTGGCGAACACCTTGGCCAGCGCGACAGGATCGCCCGCGGTGAACGCCACCGAGTTCACGCCCTTCAAGCCCTTCAGCGCCTCTTCAACCTGCGTCCCCGAACCGGAGATCGCGGCCAGCTTGTTCTTCACCACGCGATACTTGCCGCCGGCTTCGCGGATCACCTTGCGCAGCTCGTAGTCCTTGGCCACGGTCAGCTTGCTGAACGTTCCCACAATCGCGGTGGTCGACGAAGCCAGCTCTGCGGCCAGCCCCTTCACCTTCTCCGCCTTTTTCGCTTTCGAAATCGCCATGTTCCTGCTCCCCTCATCGGGTCAGCGCCGCTTGATCGGCGCTCTATCGAATCTCGTCTTCCCAACCTCTGACTGCAAGGCTCAGAACTGGGCACGCCATGAACTCCTGGTCCCTAAGTCCGGAGTCCCTTAAGTCCCTGCCTTTACTTCTTCACCGCCGCATCGGCCACAGCCGAATCCAGCGGAACGCCCGGCCCCATCGTCGAGCTCAACGTGACGCTCTTGATGTACCTGCCCTTCGCCGCCGAAGGCTTGGCGCGCACGATCGATGTAATCACCGTGGTCGCGTTGTCGATCAGCTTTTGCGGCTCGAAGCTCAGCTTGCCCACGGGCACATGCACCAGGCTGGTCTTGTCGGCGCGAAACTCCACCTTGCCCGCCTTGATCTCCTTCACCGCCGCGGCCACATCCATGGTCACGGTCCCGGTCTTCGGATTCGGCATCAGCCCCTTCGGCCCAAGCACCTTTCCCAGCCGGCCCACAACCTTCATCATGTCCGGTGTCGCAATCAGCGCGTCGAAGGCGGTCCAGTTTTCCTTCTGGATCTTCTCCACCATCTCCTCGCCGCCCACAAAATCCGCGCCTGCCTCGGTGGCTTCCTTTTGCCGATCGCCGGTCGCGATCACGGCCACGGTCTTGGTTTTGCCCAGCCCGTGCGGCAGCACAACAGTTCCGCGAACCATTTGGTCGGCATGGCGCGTATCCACGCCCAGACGCATTGTCAGATCGACGGTCTCGTCGAACTTTGCGTACTTCACTTGCTTCAGGAGATTCACTGCTTCAGGCAGCGGATACGCCGGCTTGTTCACAGCGGCGCGCGCCTTCGCAATATTCTTTCCAGCGGACATGCTTCCCTCGTCTCCCACCGCCTTTGCCAGCCCGCCTGTGGCGGAATCCGTTAGCCAGACTGAGCACTCGTCCAAAACGTTGCCCGTCCGGCCAGGACCAAAAGCCGTGGTGCTATTGACAACGCAGGGAACTCCCTGCGCGCATCCATTTATGGTAGCGAATTGGCCGCGGAAATGCAAACGGCCCAAAGGACTTGGGACCGCCAACCTCCCCCAGGTCGGCGATCCCCAGGCGCTTCCCTATTGCTCTAAGCGCCCAACATTACTTCAACGGTCTTCATTTCAATCTTCGATTCGAGGCAACTGACGTCTCCAGCAGCCCCGCAAACGGCAGCTCGCTCACGCTCAAATACAGTTTTGGCTGCAGCGACCGCGGAACGCCGCCAACAAAATCGGGCTGCGGCGTTGTTTTACCGTCCTTCAACCGAAAGAATTCCGATGAGCTCTCGTTGAACACGCCCCTCAGCACGGTTCCTTCCTCGCGGTGCCCCCACCCCAGCGCAGTGCGGATCTCGAAGCTGACAGATTCCAGCTGGCCTCCTTCATCGAAGCAATACCTTGTGTCGATCTGAAAATCCTGTCCAGGCTCCTCGATAATCACGGAAGGCGTTCCGTGCTTGTGTTGCCAGAATTGCGCAGACATTCCGCTCGCGGGGCTCAGTTCCGGAATCGTTTCGAGGCTCTGATACTCCTGCCAGTCACTCTGATTGCTCGTTTTGGCAAACGTTCGGGCTTTCGTCGGCGCTTTCACTTTCAGGCTGCACACCGGCGCAGCGATTGCGATCGTTGAGAATCCAATCGCCAGAACGGAGAGAACAAAGGCAAAAAGGGCTACAGTGGTTCCACAACTGCTCAATCCTGACCCACAGTTGCGAAGTGGCTTTTTCATCAAGAAAAAGCCACCTTGCAGGCCGCCGGAAAGGGCATGTGAATTGTGGAACCGATCTATGGGAAGCCGAATCGATTTCATAAGCCCCATCTTGTCATGCGGACTCAAGGTGAGAAATACAACCCGCGTTGCAACGCTCGCTCACCCACCGGTGTCTGCCCGCTCGCCCTTGGTCACCCATCTTCCGAACCTCTGGTAATGACCCCTGGTAATAACCCCCAAAACATCCCTCCTATATCCTTTGTTTCTTCCAGTTGATGTGGCCGCTTTTCTCCGCCGGCAGGCGGCAGCCGCGTTTCTGCCGTGCTCCAAGCCGCGACCGGCTTGATCGCTTTGGCGCCTTGAATCTCGCCTCGTTAACCGCACGCCGCCCGAACGATACACTAGACTCAGGACCCTGTCCCCACAGGACGCACTCTTGCACCCCCTTCTCGCTCATCTCAATCCCGAGCAACGCGCTGCCGTCGAGGCCCCTGAGGGCCCTCTGCTCATCCTTGCCGGCGCGGGCTCGGGCAAAACCCGCGTCATCACCCATCGCATCGCCTGGCTCATCCAGGAGAAGAACATCGCGCCCGACTCCATCCTCGCCGTCACCTTCACCAACAAGGCAGCCGGCGAAATGGCGGAGCGCGTCAACGAGTTGCTCGGCCACTCTTCGCTCGCCAAGCCCTTGATCTCCACCTTCCACTCGTTCTGTGTGCGCATCCTCCGCCGCGATGTCGAAGCCCTCAGAATTGGTGACAAGGGCCTCACCCGCGCCTTCACCATCTTCGACGAAAACGATCAGCAAGGCATCGTCAAGCAGATCATGAAGCGCATGGGGCTCGACACCAAGCAGCTCACCCCGCGCACCGTGCAGAGCCGCATCTCCTGGGCCAAAAACCACATGGTCGATCCGCAGGATTACTTCCTCGGCTCCAAAGACCCCTCCAGCGAGCGCGTTGCCCACATCTTCAAGGCATACCAGGACGAACTGCGCAAGAACAACGCCATGGACTTCGACGACCTCCTGCTTGAAGCCGTGCGTCTGCTCAAATCCTCAGCCGAGGTCCGCGAGCGCTACCAGCGCCGCTATCAATATGTATTGGTCGACGAGTACCAGGACACCAACCGCCCGCAGTACGAGCTGATGAAGCTTCTGGCCGGCGAGCACAAAAACGTCTGCGCGGTGGGCGACGAGGATCAGAGCATCTATTCCTGGCGCGGCGCCGACATCCGCAACATCCTCGAGTTCGAGAAAGATTTTCCCAACGCCCGCATCGTCCGCCTTGAGCAGAACTACCGCTCCACTCAGGTCATCCTGGAAGCAGCCGGCGCGGTCGTCGCCAACAACATTCGCCGCAAGGGCAAGAAGCTCTGGACCGAGCGCCAGGGCGGCTCGCTTATCGGCTACTACGAAGCGCCGGACGGCGAAAACGAGGCCCTCTTCATTGCCGACAAGATTCAGACGTTTTTTCGCCAGCAGGAAAACTCATCCGAGACCCAAAACGGCGGAGCCGCGGTTGCGCACTGCGCGGTTCTCTACCGCACCAACTCGCAGTCGCGCCTCGTTGAGGAAGCTCTCCGCCGCTACAACATCAGCTACACCATGGTCGGCGGCTTCAGCTTCTACGAGCGCGCCGAGATCAAGGATCTGCTCGCCTACCTGCGCCTCATTCGCAATCCCCACGATTCGATGGCCCTGCAGCGCGTCATCAACACGCCGGCTCGCGGCATCGGCAAAACCACGCTTGAAACTCTGGAGCGGCTGGCTCTTGAAACCGGCCAGTCCACCTGGGACGCGGTCGCCGCGGCCATCGCCAACCACCTCGTCTCAGCGCGCGCGCTCACGGCGCTTGAATCGTTTCGCCAGCTCATCCTCGACGCACAGGCCATGATGGACCCCGACTTCGCGGGCAAGCTCGCCGCCGACGTCGCAGAGCCGGCCGGCACTGACACCGGCTTCGCATTCGGCGAAGCTGCGCTAGAGGAAACCGCGAACGCGCGGGTGCCTCAGGTCTCGAATTTGAGACCTGGGAATGAAGTCTCAATCGGCGACGAACCAAAATCGAAAGAAGGCTCCGGATTCCGCTCACCCGGCGACTCCGCCACGCTCCCCGAGCTCATCCGCTTCATCATTGACCGCTCCGGCTATATCAAAGCCCTCGAGACCGAAGGCACGCCCGAGGCTTTCAGCCGCATTGAGAACCTGAAGGAACTGGCCAACGCCGCTCACGACGCCGAGGAGCGTGGCGAAACCCTAGCCGACTTCCTCGATCACGCTGCTCTCGCCTCTGACACCGATCAGTTCGACCCCAACTCCCGCGTCACGCTCATGACTCTCCACGCCGCCAAGGGTCTCGAATTCCCGCTGGTCTTCCTTGCCGGCCTCGAGGAGGGCCTCTTCCCGCATTCGCGCACGCTCTCCAGCCCCGAAGAGCTCGAAGAGGAGCGCCGCCTCTGCTACGTCGGCATGACGCGCGCTATGAACACGCTCATCCTCTCGCGCGCTCACTACCGCCGCCGTTACGGCGCCGATGTGCCCGAGGCCAGCATCCCTTCTCGCTTTCTCGAAGAAGTTCCCCCACAGCTCATTGAGAATCTCGGCAACCGTGGATCGGGGTCCCCACGGACAGGTCTTAGTCCGTGGGGTGAAAACCCTGCCTGGTCGACGCCCGCATACAGCACTGGGCGCCGTCGCGGCGGCACGTCCGGCTCACACCGCGCTCACTTCAACTACGAAGATGAAAGCCAGGAAATTCCTCATGCCGCCGCCCCGGCCTTCTCATCTCGCCAGAGCTCTACTCCAAGAGGTCAAAGCGCGGGAGCGCCGCCGCCGGAGCGCAGCATCGACAACATCGCTCGCTTCTTCGGTGCGGGACACGGCGCCGTCCGCCCCGGCGCCTTCACTCGTCCTGCCATGGACATTCCGGCCAGCAACGGTGCTTCCGGCCTGAGAAAAGGCCAGCGTGTGATGCATTCGAAGTACGGCGAGGGTACAGTGCTAATGCGCGAAGGCGATGGCGAAGACGCCAAGCTCACTGTGCTCTTCGCCCGGCACGGCATGAAGAAGCTGATGGAAAAGTTCGCCAACCTGCGCAGGATCTGATCGGCCCCGCGGAGCGCGAATCGAGCAGAGCGCGCCGCGACTACAGCAGTTTCACAATTGCTATACCTGGAGCCGCAGCAGCCAAGTGGCTTATTCATCAGGGATAAGCCACCTCGCACTCGAGAGGGCTCGTGAATTGTGGAACCGCTCTATCCCTGCGCTTGCGCCACATTCAGCTCGGCAATATCGAACAGGGCGTCAAGCGTCTCTGTCGTTTCCAGGCTTTCCAGCGTCGCGTCAAAAAACCCGTCGCGCAAGCCCCGCGCCAGTTGCTCATGCTTCGAACTGTCGTTCGCAAACCCCGGAGTGAAGTACATCTTGAATCCTTCCATCTCTTTTTGATACGTAATCAGTGTCGGGACCATGTAACAAAGAAACGCTGCAACAAACTGCAAAGCTTCCTTGCCTTTCGGCGTCTTCAGCTCCCGCTCCAAGTCCCTCTTGCCGAAAAAACCAGCCTTGATCACGATATGAGTTTTCGACCGGTGCATCCGCGCCTGCAACAGGGCCTGCACCAGGAAATCTTCATCGGTCTCGTCGAATCTTGGGTCGTGCATAACATTGTTTGCCCGCAGGTAGTCCCGAAAAAATGACATTGGCTCGCCTTTCTCTATTCGCGCGCTCACTTTGCGTGAGTCGGCCCTCGCCGCCCGTCCATCGCTCCGGCTGTCTTGCCGCCCCAGCGGGCCCGCATCATTCATTGTAGGGAACCCGTGCGCACAATTCACCAAAGCGCTCATTGCGCAGTCAATCGGTTTCGGCGCTCCGCACCAACCCAGTGACCCGTCCGAATCACGCCCGCGTCCCGCGCGTGGCCCCGTCGCGCGCCGCTCCAGTAGACTGAAAGCGCCATGCAATCTGCGAGAAATCTTGGCGTGCGCCCGGGGCCTGCTGCGCACCATGTTGCTTTGATAGTCGCGTTTGCTGCCGCAGTAGCCCTCGTCGGCTGCGGGATGCCGGGCGCGCCTCAGCCGCCCTCGTTAAACCTTCCCATTCCGGTCAACGATCTCTCTGTCGTGCGCACCGGTGGCCAGGTGGCCCTCACCTGGACCATGCCGAAAAAGACCACGGACAAAGTCCTGCTCAACGGCAACATTGCCGTCCGCGTCTGCCGCAATGAAACCAGCGCTGCAATCTGCTCCGTTGCCGCCACCTTGCCACTCGCTCCCGGAGCCGACGCCTCCTTCACTGACACTTTACCTGCGCCACTCGCCTCGGGCCCGCCCCGCGTGCTCACTTACTTTGTCGAGCTCGTCAATCGCAAGGCCCGTTCCGCCGGACTCTCCAACGGAGCGGAGATCCTTGCCGGCGAGGCGCCCCCCGCGGTTGATGGTCTCACGGCGGAGATGAGCAAAGACGGCGTGTTGCTGCACTGGGCGCCCGTTCCAACCGAATCTTCGTCGATCGCCATCCGTCTCGTGCGCAGGCTCCTCTCGCCGCCTGTGAAGAAATCGGATCAAGGCCCGTTGGCGCAGCCCGCTGAACCGCTCGAGCAAACCCTCCTTGTCGAAGCCGCTGCGCGCGCCGATCGCGCCCTCGACACCAGCATCCGCTTCGGCGAGACATACGAGTATCGCGCCCAGCGAGTCGCCCGCGTCGAAGTAAGCGGCGCAACACTTGAGCTGGCCGGACCGCTCTCGCTTCCCCTGCGCATCGACGTCGTCAACGTGTTTCCTCCCAGCGCACCTAGGGGCCTCGCCGCGGTAGCCACAGCGGGCGAAAACGGCGCTGGCCCCGCCATCGACCTCAGTTGGCTACCCGGCGCAGAAGCGAATCTCGCCGGCTATATTGTCTACCGTCGTGATCTCGGCGCATCAAGCACAGCCGTCGCATGGCAGCGCATCTCTCCCGCGCAACCCGTCGTCGGGCCCGGCTATCATGACCCCAACGTGCAGCCCGGCCACACCTACGCCTACGCCGTCAGCGCCATCGACCAGCAGGGCCATGAGAGTGCGCTCTCTGCCGAAGCCTCCGACACCGTGCCCGGCCCCTAGTTCCCGCATCTCCAAGGAGTCACTTCCCATGAAGTATTGCCGCTTCAACCTCAACGATCAAACCCACTATGGATCCGTAGAAGACCGCAACGGCGAGTTGTGGATCACGGATGTGGCGCCAGCACCGGCTGAGGACCTGCCCTACCGCTTGGCGCTTGAAGAGGCAGATGCAGCCAGCATCGACTTCGCGCCCATGCTCTTGAGCGCCGCCCGTCTGCTTCCACCAGTCACGCCATCCAAGATCGTCTGTGTCGGCCGCAACTATCGCGCGCACGTCCGCGAGCTGGGCAACGAGATGCCGACGGAACCCCTAATCTTTCTCAAGCCGCCTTCATCGCTGCTCGCGCCCGGCGGCGCAATCCGCATGCCTGCCGTTTCTGAGCGCGTTGACTTCGAAGGCGAGCTCGCCGTCGTCATCGGCCGCCGCGCGCGCAACCTCAAGCCCGGCGCCAACTGGCGCGATGTGGTGCGCGGCTTCACGCTCGCCAACGACGTCACCGCTCGCGACCTGCAAAACAAAGACGATCAGTGGACGCGCGCCAAGGGTTTTGACACCTTCTGCCCCCTCGGCCCGATCGTCAGCGACGAGCTGGACCTCGACGCCGGCCTCAACCTCGAGACGCGCCTCAACGACGAAGTCCGCCAGCACGCCTCCACGCTCGACTTCATCTTTTCGCTTCCCGAGCTTCTCGCCTTCATCACTTCTGTCTTCACGCTCGAGCCCGGCGACCTGTTGCTTACCGGAACGCCATCCGGCGTGGCCCCGCTCTCACCCGGCGACCGCGTCGAAGTTTCCATTCCCGGCCTCGGCATCCTCGCAAATCCCGTAGAAGCCGAAGCCCCATAACCCGGCGATTTACAATGCAACCGGCTTTCACGCGGCGCATCCTAAAGAAGAGGTACACTGGTGCCGTAGTACGTTCGGGAGCCCCTGCCCGAGGAGGAATCATGCCAAATCTGCCAAAGAACTTACTCGACCAGTTGCGCCAGTACACCGTCGTCGTGGCCGACACCGGCGACATGGAGGCCATGGAAAAATTCCACCCGCAGGACGCGACCACCAACCCCTCGCTGATCACCGCCGCTGCGCAGTTGCCGCAGTATCAGCCCATCGTCGACGGCGTGATCATGGATGCTCGCAAGGAGCTGGGCGAAGGCGCCACAGACCAAGCCGTCGCCAATCTCGCCTTCCAGCGCCTCGCCATCGCCTTCGGCAAAAAGATTCTCGCCATCGTCCCCGGCCGCGTCTCCACTGAGGTGGACGCGCGCCTTTCCTACGACACCGAGGCCACCATCAAGCAGGCGCGCAGCATCATCGCGCAATACGACGCCGTGGGCGTCGGCCGCAATCACGTCCTCATTAAGATCGCCTCTACATGGGAGGGCATTCGCGCCGCCGAAGTCCTCGAAAAAGAAGGCATCCACTGCAATCTGACGCTCCTATTCGGCCTGCACCAAGCGATCGCTGCTGCCGACGCCGGCGTCACCCTTATCTCACCCTTCGTCGGCCGCATCCTCGACTGGTACAAGAAGGACACAGGCAAGGGCTACCAAGGCGCCGACGATCCCGGTGTGCAGTCGGTCAAGAGCATCTACAACTACTTCAAGAAATTCGGCTACAAAACCGTCGTCATGGGCGCCAGCTTCCGCAATATCGGCGAAATCAGCGAGCTCGCCGGCTGCGACCTGCTCACCATCTCGCCACAACTGCTCGCCGAGCTCGATGCCACGCAGGCTGATCTGCCGCGCAAACTCGATCCCCAGATCGCCAAGAGCTTGGCAATCGACAGAATCGTCGTCGACAAGGCCGCCTTCGAGCGCATGCATGCCGCCGACCGCATGGCCACCGACAAGCTCAAGGAAGGCATCGAGGGCTTCTCCGCCGCTCTGGTTAAGCTCGAAACGCTGCTTGCCAAGCGCCTCGCCGAGCTGGAATCGCGCACCCCGGCCACTGTGTAAGCGCAGCCCCAGCGCAACCTCGATCCGTTCCCGCACAAAAAGGGCAGCCCATCGCGGTTGCCCTTCCATTTTCTGCGCCATTCGCAATCGAACCTCGGCTCTGCCAACAAACTTGGGTCACCCTCTTGTCAAACGCAACTCTTCCGATAAGCTCAGTGTTACAGCTTTGTAAATCGGGCCGCCGCTGGCACCTTCCCCGCGTAGCACGAAGTGGAACAGCAGCGGCTACAAGCAGCGAACCCGGCTGCGCGCACAGCCGTTTCGGCAACCGGAGACCGCGTCACTTCGGCTCCGCGCTTGGGAGGTGTGTATGCAGGCTCAGCCTCATCCGCTCGAACCCTTCTTCCAGCAGATCGTGCGTAACAGTTACGAAGGCAAACTGGGTCTGCACGATCCCGATCTGACCGCCTACGTCGCGCGCATCCTCTGCGAGTTCTCCCAGGCTGACAAGCTCTACAGCATGCGCGATGCGGAAGGCCGCCCCATTGAGGAGATCGAAGAGATGGAGCGCGCCGCCGACCCCATCCACGGCTCCGCCGCTTCCTTCGATGCCGAGCGCGCGCTGCGCAAGTACATCGGCGACTATGCTCTCTTCGTCGCCGGCATGTACCCTGAGGTCACCGGTTCCAGCCGCCGCCTTCGTCGCCACCATCCCAGCCTCGAGGAACTCATTCGCGCTGGTAAGGAAAGCTACTTCATCGTCAGCCAGTTCAACCTCTTTGAGTACGAGCAGGAGGCGCCGCTCTTCGCGCGCCTTTCCGATAGCTTTGAGCGCCTGCTCCTCGGCCTCACACTGGTGCGCGAGGATCTCGGCCCCCGCAAGCCGCTCCAGCTCCCGCCGCGCGTCAACTGAGCCGGTCTCCTCAGCCGAACTCAGAGCAGCTTTCCGGTAGTGGGTCAGTTTAAAGGGTACGGGCTTTAGCCCGTACATAAACTGAGCAATATGATCGTGTGCTTTAGCCCCTGAGGGAATACGCCTTTAAACTGGCCCGCTACCCAGCCTTTCACCACGCTTGCGCTCCTGTCTTCGCTGCATCGATACTTGAGAGCGACTGAGGAAATCGATCCATGAGTGAATCTATAACTCTGCGCGCTGCTGACGGCCACGCCTTCAACGCCTATGTCGCCCGTCCCACAACCGAGCCTGTCGCTGGGCTGGTTGTTGTGCAGGAGATCTTCGGCGTCAACTCCCATATCCGTTCCGTGGCAGATGGCTGGGCGAACGACGGCTTTCTCGCCGTCGCTCCCGCGCTCTTTGACCGCATCAGTCCCGGCATCGAGCTCGGTTACGAAGCTGCCGACATGCAAACTGCGATGAGCCTCATTCCCAAACTCGATGCGGAGAAGGCAATCGTCGACGTCGCTGCATCCGCCGACTTTGCCGGCGGCGCCACGCACAAAAAGGTTGGCGTCATCGGCTATTGCTTCGGTGGCACCATCGCCTGGCTTTCCGCCACGCGCCTTCAACCGTCGGCGGCCGTCGGCTACTACGGCGGCCGCATCGGCAACTACGCTGGCGAGAGACCTACCTGCCCCGTCATGCTTCACTTCGGCCGCCAGGACACACACATTCCCGCCGCGGAGGTCGAGAAGATTCACTCCGCGCATCCTGAAGCTGAAATCTTCTGGTACGACGCCGGCCACGCCTTCAACTGCGACCCCCGTCCAAGCTACAACGCCGCCGCCGCGAAAGAAGCCCGCCAACGCTCGCTCGAATTCCTCAAGAAGCACTTGGCC
Source organism: Occallatibacter sp. (assembly GCA_050018295.1). Lineage (GTDB taxonomy): Bacteria > Acidobacteriota > Terriglobia > Terriglobales > Acidobacteriaceae > Telmatobacter. The sequence goes on from JBEKAJ010000058.1 coordinate 14,714, forward strand.
TGAGCAGCCGATCGGG